>DATCUE010000117.1:0-66857 GCA_036567605.1 Candidatus Methanoperedens sp.
TGGTTTTTCTGCTGATAAGAGATGGTTCGGATGGAAAGTGGGACAGAAAAGGAATGATAGGATCAGTACTGCTTTAACTTGTACGGGGGTCTGGCATAATTTGATGAACCTGTACCCCGGTTAATTCTGTCCCACAGCCTCCATTTACGTTAGCTTTATGTAATATGAAAGGCATTTGGGGGGAGACTGAATCATTTTTTTATGATTCTACATTAACCGTAGCAGGCATCCGCTTGTGGCGTATGGATTGAAAAAATTCGAACGCAGTCTTGCGTGAGTCGGACCCGAAAGGTCTTACGGAGGCACAGAATGAAAAATAATTATAAAACAAATCCACAGTTATTAGACCTGATATCCGGTCTTAAGAAACAATCGAGGGAAAAAGAAGTCCCCCTCTGGCGGGACATCGCATTGAGGCTTGAACGCCCGACCAGGAACTTTTCTGAAGTCAACCTCAGCAGGATAAACAGGTACACGAAAGAAAATGATTTAATACTGGTTCCAGGAAAAGTCCTCGGAGCTGGCGAACTGGATCACAAACTAACAATTGCTGCCGTGAGTTTTAGCGGTAATGCGAAGAACAAGATAGTCGGAGCCGGAGGCTCATGCCTCTCTATCGTAGAGCTCATGGATAAGAACCCGGAAGGTTCCAGGGTAAGAATAATGGGGTGAAATAGACATGACGATAATTGACGCAAACAATCTTATTCTGGGAAGGATGGCAAGCAATGTGGCCAGGAGATTATTGAATGGTGAAGAAATCAAAATCATCAATGCTGAAAAAGCCATCATTTCAGGCAGAAAGGACGCAACTTTTGAACGATACAAGATGTACACTGACAGGGGCTCAAGGGAATTCGGGCCACATTTTCCGAGACGTCCAGACCATATAGTTGCAAGGACCATCCGTGGCATGATACCACATAAGAAAATGACCGGAAGAGAAGCGTATAACAGATTAAAAGTCTATATCGGTATACCGCCTGAATTGAGCAAGGAGCAGGCAAGCACTTTAGAAAATGCCAGCATTACACGCCTCAGCACAAGCAATTATACAATGCTCGGGGAACTGAGCAAGAGATTAGGGTCAAAATTTTAGGAGCTATAAATGAAAATCGTTAATTCATCCGGAAAAAGAAAAACCGCAATCGCGCGTGCAACACTGCGGGAAGGAAAAGGGCGGATAAGGGTCAACAAGAAACCCCTTGAGATAGTAGAACCTGAATTGATCCGCCTTAAGATGTCAGAACCTCTTGAATTTGCAAACAATGTCATCCCGACAGTTGATATTGATGTAAATGTTCGTGGAGGCGGTATCTTCGGGCAGGCAGGTGCAGTACGCACCGCCATCGCAAGAGGTCTTGTGGAATGGACGAACGATACTGCGCTCAGGGATGCAATGGCACAGTATGACAGGAGTTTGCTTGTAAACGACACCCGCTATAAACTTCCCAAGAAATTCGGCGGGCGTGGTGCAAGGAAGAGAAGACAGAAATCATACAGGTGAAAAAATGATCCCGGTACGATGCTTTTCATGCGGCAAACCCATATCCGGCGTCTGGGATGAGTACAAGAAGCGAATCCAGACAGAGGATCCGGGCAAAGTGCTCGACGACCTTGGAATTGAACGATATTGCTGCAGGCGGATGCTGCTGACTCATGTGGAGTTGGTGGACCTGCTGGCACCGTACCAGTAAGGAGGGGTTGTAGGGTAGCCTGGTCCATCCTACGGCGTTCGGGACGCCGTGACCTGAGTTCAAATCTCAGCAACCCCATATACGGGGCAATGGAAAAGAACATGAACCACTCTCAGAGGGACTCTGAGAAAAAAATAAACTAAACAAATTGTATTTACTGAAACTTCCGGGCATTGTTTTTGAGGTGATCAGGTGAGTGAAACTAAGTTTACACGCTATGAGCGTGCCAGAATTATAGGTGCCAGGGCGCTACAGATTTCCATGGGAGCCCCGGTATTGATAGATGTTGGGAGAATGGAGCCTATAGATATTGCGTTGATGGAGCTGGAAAAGGGCGTCATCCCCATTACAGTAAAAAGAACACTTAAAGAAGAGAAAAAAATATCAGCGTAGATTGAAGGTGAATAAATGGAAAATATTATCGATCTCAGACAGGATGTAAAACAGGATACTGGTTATGAATCTATTATCCCCCAGGATGAGTACCTGACTGCGGGAATTCACATCGGTACACAGCAAAAGACAAAAGAAATGATGCGTTTCGTTTACAGGGTAAGAACAGACGGCCTATATGTCCTTGATATACAGGCAACCGACCAGAGGATACGGCTGGCGGCCAAGATGCTGGCAAAATACGATCCCACCAAAATACTGATAGTATCTGCCAGGCAATACGGCCATTATCCTTCGGAAATGTTCGCAAAAGCAGTGGGAGCAAAAGTTATTACAGGCCGTTTCATTCCTGGCACTTTGACAAACCCGAAATTGCATATATACGTTGAACCCGATATCTTAATAGTAACAGATCCTTCGGGGGATTTACAGGCAGTAAATGAGGCTATCAATGTAGGGATACCGGTCATAGCCCTGTGCGATACAAATAATTCCACATCCAATGTGGACATGGTCATACCGACCAACAATAAGGGAAGGAAAGCCCTGGCATTGATATACTGGCTTCTTGCAAAGAAGACGCTTGAAGAAAGAGGAGATACTATCAATTACACAGTGGCTGACTTCGAAGCCGAATTATAAAGGACATGAGAAATCCGGCGGTATCCGGGCAGTTCTATCCCCGAAATAAGAATGATTTAAAAAGCGATATCATCAGGTGCTTTGCAGGCATCCCGTTAATCGAAAAAAATGTTATCGGCGCTGTTTCGCCTCATGCCGGTTACATGTACTCCGGAAAGACGGCAGCCCATGTATATTCAGCTTTGCCGAAAGCAGATACTTTTATACTGCTGGGGCCGAATCATACAGGTTACGGCTCACCCGTGGCAGTTTCAGGGGAAACGTGGTGCACTCCGCTGGGGGAGGTAGGATCCGATGCCGAGTTTATCAAGGCCCTGCCAAAAAAGATCATCGACCTTGATGAGAGTGCCCATAGATACGAGCATTCTATCGAAGTGCAGCTTCCTTTCCTGCAGTACAGGTTCAGGGATTTCAAGATCGTCCCGATCTGTATAGGAATGCAGGATGAAGAGACCGCATTTGATGTAGGAAATGAAATATCCGAAGCGGCAAATAAAGTGAAAAAGAAAATTGTTATAATAGCATCGAGTGATTTCAGCCACTATAGACCAGATAAGATAGCACGGGAAGACGATGCATATTTTATAAAAGCAATTCTTGACATGGATATTTCGGGGTTCTACCGGCGATTATACGAACGCAATGCCTCAGTATGCGGATATGGCCCGATCTCGGCAATGCTTATCGCCGCCAGGAATCTCGGCGCCGGAAAGGCCACCCTGCTCAAATACAGCACGAGCGGTGATATAACGGGAGACACTTCGGCAGTGGTAGGGTATGCGGGGATTATCGTGGAATGAATCAGGCAACTTGCATCGATGCTTTTATTAACAATACCCCTAATCTATAATCTGGTGGAAGTATGGCCTTAGAACCAGAACAATTTGTAAAAATCATAAACGAACCCCTGAAATCAAAAAACCCGTTAGTTCTTGCGGGCTTTCCAGGCATAGGTCTTGTAGGGAACATTACATGCCAGCATGTTATTGAAGAGCTTGAAATGAAATATATTGGCTCAATCGATTCGAGGTACTTTCCACCCCTTGCAGTGCTTTTTAACGGGATAATCACCATGCCTGTGCGCATTTACGAATCTGCAAAAAAAGGGATTGTAGTAATAATTTCGGACATTCCCATACATCCTACAGCTTCATATGACATCAGTAAAGCGCTAATCGACTGGATTCAATCTATCCATGCCAGTAATATTATTTCTATAGCCGGGATCGCAACTACTACAGGAGAGAGGCGGGTCTTTGGCGGGGCAACGAATGCAGAGATGCTGGAAAAGATCAAAGATAAAACGGAAATATTCCAGGTGGGCACGATCTCGGGTATTTCGGGAAGCATCATGACAGAATGTTATCTGCGAAATATACCCGCCGTGAGCCTCCTGGGTGAGACGCCGGGACCGAATCCAGATCCAAGGGCATCAGTTGAAGTAATAACTGTACTGAATAAGATATTTGATTTATCTCTTAATACAGAAAAACTGATGAGCCAGGCCGAGCAGATAGAACTTGAACTTTCAAAACTTGCCGAGCAGGTCAAAACAACCGAGCCGCCTATGCTTCCAAAGAAAGAATTCCCGATGTACGGGTGAGAGTATGCAGTATATCGTATTGAGCGGCATTTCTCCAAGCGTCCTGAGGGATCTGGAACATAATAAAATCAAGACAATTGAAATAAGAAGCCCCCATAATTTCCTCTCGGCGCTTGAAACAAATGTGGGTGATGTAATCTTCCTCACATCGACAAGCTTGGGAGACATCAGGCCGGGCACAGCAGGTATTTTTGCACGAATACGTGAAAAGCAGGTTGCAATGCACAGGGTAGTCCAGAAAACCGAGGAGTTCTATGAGGAAGCCGAGGTCCAGATGGCCAGGCTCCAGTTAGAAATAAAAGGCCATGCAAGGGTGCGCAGGGCGCAATGCTGCACAATCGGGGAAGCCACTGTTGTTGATGCGGATGAAGTGCAGTTCTTCGAAGGGAGATAAATTTCACTCAGATATTCAATATAAATGTGTGGGATCTCCTTCTGCTATAAGCTCACTAACCTCGTCTACGAATTCATGCATGTACCTGTCAAGTTGCTCTTTCCGCTTTTTGCATGTCTCTTCGTCAGCAGGGTATTTGTCAATGAGGGCTGAGAATTCATTGTAAATTTCCATTGTCTTATCCATCATCTCTTTTTTTGTGGCCCCTGTTTCTGCCATATGAATGATATAACGGCGCAGGCGGATGCACCCCCTGTTCCTGCCGAAACTCTTATCAAAATAGACCGGGATCCTCCACAGGCCGCGCTCGACCACACCGCTTTTGACAGAAGGGAAAAGCCTGACCATTTCGGGATCGATTTTTTCCGGAAGAATCATATCAAAACTCTTCCATCAGGTCAAGATCATGTTCGAAGCGGGTAGGAATACATTTTGGCCTGTTCCTGTCTCTTTCACGGATCTTGTCCTGCAGGGCTTTATAAGCCACATGATATTCTGCATCACGGGAAGGATCGAGCTTTGCTTCTTCCTTCAGTTCATTGGCGATGTCCTGCAATTGTCTTATGGACATGTACTTATAACGGTCGGCGCCTGTGTTAATAATAACACCTCGATATTACTCATATCTTCGGTTATATAAAATGACCACATCGTAAAAAAGTAGAAAAACATTAAATACAATTAGTTCAATTGTATCTAATTAGAGGTAAAGACTGTGACAAAGCGTCAGATATGCATTCAGGTTGATGAAGATATCGCCAGGGAAATGGAAGAGATCAGGGATAAAACCGGCATACCTGTAAGCAGACAGATCGAGCTTAAACTCAAAGGCTTCAAAATAGTCGAGGATGATGAAGGGACATTTGGTGATCTCTATGACAATCCCAAAAAATTAGCTAAAGTCAGGAAGCGCTGGGATAAAGCATTCGGAGAAAAAACTGCAATGGAGATATTAGATTCTGCACAGAAAAAAAGAGTAAAAAGCTAATGCCGGTTTTATGCCTTCTTTTTTTATTGATACAAGTGTGTTCATAAGTACCATCAAAACGGATGATGCTTCCGAAGTATGCGAGAAGTTCATACGACGGATAAGAAACAAGTTTTTCAATGGATACATATCTCCTTATGTGGCAGGAGAGATTATTCATGCTATTCTCTATTCAGAGGAGATCAAACAGAATAAGAAAGCAGGATATCTGTTCGATTCTTTAGAAACAATCATTTCTTCTAACGCTGAATGGTTCATACCTGCGAATAACGATTTATGTTTATTTTCGAAGCTTAGAGAAGTCGATAATCGAGTAGAAGATGGAGATATCCTTCATGCAACATGCGCTAAGATTCTCAACATCCCACTTGTTACAATTGATGGGAAATTATTGAGAAGCCAGGGATTAAAAGACCAAGGAGTGGAAATTTTGCATCCATCCAAGGTTATTAAGAAGTCTTGAAAAGCATGATCAACGACTGAAAGTATATTTCATTGCACAGGCACGACAGCCGTGTTTCGCGTGATAAGAAGGTTATATGAAGAGAATTCCTCGTTCTCCCTGACAAGAGTGTTGAGTATTTCAACAATGTCACCGTATCCAGCCTCAAGGAGCTTCTTATTGTCCCCTGTCATATGGAAAGCCGGAAGCACGGCATAACACGGGACAGAAGTCGTCGCATCGCACAACTTGAATACGAATGTCTTTTCATCCCCAAGATTTCCCGACATGACCGGAGCCACGATATTTATCCTTTTCCCGATATGTTTTTTCAGGTTCGAAAGGCGCACGAATTTCCCCTTCGCCCTGTAGTCATGTCTTGTTTTTCCATCTTTTTTCAGGATTGCAAAGGAGAATTTCATATCCGTGTTTATATACCTGTAAGGCTCACGGGTCCCCGCGATCTTTCTCATAAAGCCCGGCACCTGGATATTTCCCGGCTCGTAGAAGCTCCAGCAGTCGCTGCAGGCACATCCTACGCCCCATATGGGAGTACACGGGCTGAATACATTGAATCCTTTCCCGACCAGCGCGCGCTGGGTAACGCGGAGCGCCTTTGAATTAACGAGGTCGGCAGGCTCTATTATGATTATGGTAGGATTTTTGCTCGATGAAGCTATGCGCTCAACTATGCCTGCCCGTTCGGTGGGCTGGGCGCGCAGTTCGGTGAGTACATTTGAGAAAATTATGATGTCCGATTCTTTTTGGATTTTTACTTTTTCAATTGGCGCATGTATGGGTTCATCCAGGAAAATATTGGTGTTCGCCGGCGCAGTTTTTGAGAGGAAAGAGGAGGTAAGCTCCCTGTAGCATTCGATATTTTCCTGCTCCTTCTCGATAGAACCTATCCTGATATTCATTTTCATATCGATATTCTTCCTTGAATAGATGCCCAGCAGTTTATCCAGGAAATCAAGCGTGGAGAGCGTTATCGTCCCCGGCCCCGCGCCGACATCCAGAAAGCTCATCCTTGTCGTGAGCAATCCGCATTTGAATAAGTCAAGAAGAAGGTACTGGAACTGGCCGAAGTAAACAGGGAAATGGTACAGCAGGTAGGAGATTATCCTGATCTTCGGGTACTGCGATTTACCCTTCCAGTATTCTTCTTTCTGCTTTACGATATTCTCGCGGATTACCTGCGCCGCCGCGCCCTTGTGCCAGTTTTTCCCGCAGGAGGCTTCGATATGGGATTCCACCAGCTTCTCGATGCGCGCGGGGAGGCGGGGGGATTTGAACAGGCTTTCAAGTTCGCGGATGATTGACTCATCTTTCGGGAGCGGGCGGTTTATGAGCTTCTGGCATCTGTAGTTCGCATCGCAGAAGAGGGAAAGGTCATAGAGGTGGGGTTTTAGGAGGGCGTAGAGGTCTTTTTCTTCGTGCTTCTCGCTGAGGTACAGGTTCATCTCGGATAAGGGGAATTCGGCGCGCGAGGAGGCGAGGTATTTTGCGAGGGAGAGGATTTCGGAGGTCATTGGCTGCTGTTAGTCATTGGAGCTCTTTGAAAGAGTATATTTTTCAATAGTCCTTTCCTTTTATGGGCTTTTCATTGGATGAATTATACTTTACTAACGCATCCCACTTTATTTCTCCATCCATGCAAAAATCTCTTCCAAATTCAAATGTAAATTTATTAATCAATTTTGCATATGCATTTGAAAAATCCTCATTCTTCTCTTTAGCCTTATGTCCAAGCGGTTCTATGATTTGGACATATAAATCTGAATTGCCTGAAATAAATTCCCAGAATTTCTGCCCGCAATATTTAAGATAATCTCCCTTGTCAGGCTGGCCATCTCGTCCATAGCAGCATCCATTTACAGCAACGATATTAATTTGAGAAATGTTTGTGCCAAGAATTCGCTTAGCTTTTTTGAAATTATCTCTCATTCTGTTAATTTGGCTATTATTTCCCCAATTTGGTCCAGATTTAATTGATACAATATATCTAATATTATCTCTTTCAAATTCTAAATCAATGCCTTCAGCTGCTGATTTTTTACCATCAAATACTTCACCGCAAATGAAAATTGCCAGATCCTCTAAAAAATCTCCGAAAATTGTTTCTTCTTGTGAAGATAAATATGCATCAAGGAGACTTTTCACCAAATCTTGTGCGGTTAAAATATTTTTAGCTTTAAAAAGATACGGATTTTTTCTTTTTAAGACTTCTCTTAATTTAAGTTTTTCAAGATTTTGAAGTCTTTTTGCATGAAAAGTCCCTATGTTGCTCTCAACATATTTCTGTACATCCTTCAAATCTATTTGTTTCATAAACTCCATTTTCTTCAAATAAATAACATTGAGCAGGACTTATTCTATTTTTAACCATCTCAAAATATTCAGGCAATATATCTATGCCGATAGAATTCCGTCTCATTCTTTGTGCAACCACGATAGTTGTTCCTGAACCCATGAAGGGATCTAAAACTGTATCATTTTCTTTTGTGAATAATTTTATGAACCATTCGGGCAAAGCCTCGGGAAATACTGCACTATGATTTTTATTGTTGCATTCTGTTGCCAAATGCAAAACATTGGTAGGATAAGCTTTCTCTCTGTTTAGCCAATTTGAAACATTTTTGCCGAAACCACTTCCGTTTCTTGCATTATCTCTAATTTTATCCACTTCACTTAAACGTTTTAATCTATCTTTTGCCCAATCGCCTACCGGCACCATAACTTCTTCTTGGTACATATTGAATTTCTTAGTTTTATTAAATTGCAGAAGTCTTTCCCAGGCATCACGAAAACGGTTAGGCCATTTACCGGGATAGCAATTCTTTTTGTGCCAAATAAATTCTTCAGTCCAGAGCCAACCCTGCTTTCGAAATGCCAAAATTAAATCCAAAACGTAAGTATGCCTTTCGCCATTTTCAGCTTTTTCTTTGATGTTCAAAATAAAGGTTCCTGATGGTTTAAGAGTCCTTAAAAGTTGTTCGCTAATTGGCAAGAACCATTCAACGTAATCTTCTGGCTTAATACCGCCATAAGTATGTATTCTACGGTCTGCGTAAGGTGGTGAAGTGAATATTAGATCAACTGAATTACTTTCGAGTTTTTTTAAAACTTCCTTGCTATCACCTAAAAGTAATTTTGTGTTAATTTTTTCCATAATCTCAATTCTTTTATATCGACTCAAACAAAATGATATTATAAACCGCATTAATATTAAGCAATCGCTACCTGCCTCAATTTATTGACCTGTATATCCAACTTCTTGATCATTTCCTGTATGTTATCGACCAGATTATCTTCAAAATATACTTCATTGCATTGCCCGCATATCCATGCCTGCACATCATGAATCAATAAATGATAGCCTGGCCTGTTCAATGTATAAGTGGTTTCTCCCTTTCTCATTTCTCCACCGCAAAAATGACATTGCATTTTACTGCCTCTGGCATCTTAAACGATTTTCCCATTTCTGAAAAACCATGTATTCTAAGAACTTTATAAGCTCTTTGCCTCGGAATACAGGAAGTTTAGGCATTCTGAGCAACTTCCAGTTCTCTAAATCCTACGAACTTATTCAGTTCTTCCACCTTAGTTTCTTCGAGGCACATATCTATGACTTCCTTTATATTCTCCAATGCCTCATCTATTGTTTTGCCGTATGAATGGCAACCTTTGAACACAGGGCAACTTACTATGTAATACCCATCTTCATCCATTTCAAGGATTATGGGTAGATGTAATTTTTCCATATCTGGTGTTTCCTGTTTTAAAGGTGAGCTTCTAATATTAAGATATTTGCATAACCTTTTTGATATTTTTCACTTTATCTCCCCTCTCTCCTTCAAATACCTCACAGCCTCCGCCACCCCCGCCCCATGCTCTTCCACCGTAACCATATCCGCAACTTCCTTCAACGTAGGATTCGCATTCCCGACCGCCACCCCGAATCCTGAGGCTTTCAGCAACTCGATATCGTTCGGGGAATCGCCCATAGCAACAAAATCTTTTGTATCAAGGCCCATCAATCCTGCCACACGCCTGAGCCCTGTGCCTTTATTGATTTTTTTGCTCTTGATATGCACGGCAAAGCCTGTATCCACCATCTCAAGTTCTGGAAACTCCCTCATAAGCTCTTTTGCCCTTTCTACATCAAAATTCCTTCGTAGGCCGATCTCGGTTTTCCTGAGCTCAGGATCTACCCTTTCAAGGGTGAAATGTTCGTTCAGGAACCTGAAAGCTTCTTCGCATTTATCCATGTAAGCGATATCATATTCAACCCTGCCGCACTCTACCACTCCTCCGTTCTCTGCTATCACTATGCCTCCTGTCCCTACAAGTTTTGAGACCGCCCTTGCAAAACAGAGGATGTTCCCTGTTGCAATCACAACAGGCGCCTCAAGACCACGCAGCGCCTCGACTGCCCTGCAGTCAAGACTCCTGTCGCTGTATGTAATCGTCCCGTCTACGTCAACCGCAACTGCCTTAAATTTCACATCCCTATTAGCAACATTTTAATCCTTAAGCCCTTCCGTCGTGACCGAGAATATGGCCTCACCCTCGGGCAGGTTGGGAGAATCCACAAGCCTTGCAATCCTCTTTTCCCCCTTGGATTTGCGCAGGTACAGCCTGAAAGTAGCCGTATGCCCCACAATATGACCGCCTATGGGTTTTGTGGGGTCGCCGAAGAAGGCATCGGGTTTTGCCATCACCTGGTTGGTCACAAGTATGGCCGCATTGAACAGGGTTCCGAACTTCATCAGTTCGTGCATATGCTTGTTAAGCTTCTGCTGCCTGTCCGCAAGCGTGCCGCGCCCGACATACTCGGCCCTGAAATGCGCTGTAAGGGAATCGACTATCAGGAGACGCACCGGCTTGTCAGTGTCTTTTAATTTATTCGCAAGGTCATTGGCAGTATCCACAAGCAGTATCTGATGATTTGAATTGTACGCTTTTGCCACATGGATGTTTTTCAGGAACTCCTCGGGGTCGTAATCTGCACCCTTTCTCGCAGAAAGTCCTTTTACCATCTGGGTGATCCTCTCAGGCCTGAAGGTGTTTTCCGTGTCTATGATTATCACAGAACCGTCAAGTCCCCCATCGGCGGTCGGCAGTTGTGCGTTCACTGCCATCTGGTGGCCCACCTGCGTCTTTCCTGAGCCGAACTCTCCGTAGAACTCTGTTATTGCCTGGGTCTCGATACCCCCGCCCATTAAGTCGTCGAAGGCTTTCGTGCCGAAACTGAGCTTGCCGACAAGCTTTCGCCGCTCAAGCACCATGTCGCCTGTCTCGAACCCTCCCACATCCGCAGCCTGGCGCGCGGCGTTGATTATCTTCTGCGCCGTAGATTCCCCGATATCCGCTATGCTTGCAAGCTCGGACGATGACGACACTGCAATGGCCTCAACGGAACCATAGCCTGCTTCTTTCAGTTTCTCTGCTGTTGCGGGCCCTACGCCCGGCAAATCCTCAAGTCCTTTTCTTTCTGCCATGTTGTTTTCTCCAGTGCACGTTTTAATATTTGCTGGTGCACAATTTATTGTATTTCAGGCTGTATAATGTTTTAAATCTTCCCAGAGCGGGGTGAAAGTAATATTTTATGTGCCAGCCCCAAAAAATTCTCGATTATCCTCAATCCCTGCGGCGTGAGCACCGACTCCGGATGGAATTGCAGCCCGAATATCGGTTTTTGCTTATGCTTGACCCCCATTATGATACCCTCGCTCGTTCTTGCCGTAACTTCAAGATCGCCGGGCAGTTTCGCTATGGCAAGGGAATGATACCGTCCTCCGACAAGCGGGTTTGGCAGTCCAGTATATATGCTGTTGCCGTTGTGGGTTATGAGCGCCGTTTTCCCGTGCACGGGGCCGGAAGGCGAATGGTTCACCTTGCCCCCGAAAGCAACTGCTATTGCCTGGTGGCCGAGGCATACGCCGAGCAGGGGGACCTCCGATTTCCTGATGATTTCAAGACAGTTTCCTATATCCCCGGCGTTTGCGGGATGCCCGGGGCCGGGTGATATTACTATTGCGTCCGGGCAAATTTTTTCGACTTCACCAGGTGAAATGGTATTGGGAACCACAATCGTGTCAGGCTCGAAAATGGAAACATAATCCACAAGATTCCACACAAAAGAATCCTTGTTATTCACGAATAATACTTTCATGTTCCTCCGATAGCCTTTATCATTGCCGCCATCTTGCGTTCGGTCTCGTTATACTCGTACTCAGGATCAGAATCCGCCACTATCCCTGCGCCCGCCTGCACCATCGCAGACCTGCCGTTCTTGATTATCGTCCTTATCACGATAGCAAAGTCCGCATCCCCGTTCCATGAATAGTAACCCACGCCCCCGCCATATATCCCCCTCGCATCAGATTCAAGCTCATGTATTATCTCCATGGCGCGTATTTTGGGGGCGCCTGAGAGCGTTCCTGCCGGGAAGATGGCACGTGTGGCATCGAACTGGTCGCATTCATCCCGCAGGACCCCGGACACGGTGCTCTCGATATGCTGCACATGGGAATATTTAAGCACGGACATGAAATCATCCACTTTTACCGTCCCCCCTTTTGAGACCATCCTCACGTCGTTCCTACCCAAGTCTACCAGCATCACATGCTCCGCCCGCTCTTTCTCGCTTCCAAGCATCTCTTTTGCGAACATCTCATCTTCCTTTGCGGTCTTTCCGCGCGGGCAGGTTCCGGCGATCGGGTTGATGATGGCCCTGCGCTCATGTACCGAAAGCAGGGTCTCCGGGCTTGCACCTATGATACTTGTTCCATCAAACTCAAAAAGGTACATGTAAGGGCTGGGGTTGACATTGCGGAGCGCTGTATAAAGCTCAAGCGGCGATTGATTAGTGATTATTTCGTACCTGCGTGAAAGCACCACCTGGAAGATGTCACCATCGACTATGTGCTTCTTTGCTTTTCTCACGGCATCTTCATATTCTTTTTTTTCCATGTTGCATTTTATTTCGGTAGGTTTGTTCTTATGCGTGGTTACAGGCTTTGCAGATTTCATCACTGATGCAAGTTTATCGGCATCTGCTTGTGCCTTTCGGTAAACCTTTTCTGCATCATCTCCGTTCAGCACGAACGGCGTAATGACTATATATTTATCATCTGTCAGGTGGTCGAACACCACGGTTTTCGTGGTAAGCGCGAACTGGGCGTCAGGAGTGTTGCTTTTTTTTGCCGGGATGTCAAGCCAGCAGTCGTAAACCATATCATAAGCGCAGAAGCCGATAGCTCCGCCAAGGAATGTCTGCCTGTCAAAACCCTTCCCGATGAATTTCACACCCGAAGCCGCAAAAGCAGACCTCAGGGCGTCCATGGTGTCAAAACCCTCTTTGATTTTACCCGCCTTTCCATCAAAATCGCACACTTTTGAAAGGGATGAACCGATAAACTCTATTAATACCGTCCTCTGCGGATAATCAAGCGTTATCACGCGGTTCCTGACAGTGACAATTGCATCTGGTTCCGCACCGACGAAGGAGAAGCGCGCATGTTTTTTCTCTTTCTCCACCGACTCAAGAAGGTATGCACATTTTTTATTTAGCGATGCGTACAGGTCAAGAGGCGAGCATGCAGTTTTCACTTTTGCCATCAACTGGATTATTACCGGCTTTTCCTCTACAAGCCTTTTGAATTCCGTTTCACTTATATCAAATTTCATGCATCCTCGCATTGATGATAAAATCAATTACCTTTTTTTCGTCTTTTTTCCCATCGGTCTCAACGCCAGAAGCCGTATCTACCGCATATGGACGCACCATTCCTGCGGCTTCCCTGATATTAGCAGGATTTAATCCCCCCGCCAGTATAACGGGCATGCCTGCATGCAGGACAATTTCCCTGCTTATTTTCCAGTTGTGGGGGATTCCCGTTCCTCCTGTTTTCTCACCTGTGATAGTATCGAGGAGAATCGCATCTGCAATTCCTTTCAGTTCGCTCACTTGCTTTATGAGCAACCCTGGAATGGCATTTTGAGGCACAGGAATAGTCTTAATGAGTTTTACACCTGTACTTTTGATTTGCTTCAGTTCCGAAATCGGAAGGGAATTATGCACCTGGACAGCATCGGGTTTTGCTGCATCAATCATACCTGCCGCATGGTCCGCGTTTTCGGGCATTATGACAAGTACTGACGTAACAAGAATAGGTACTTTTGAAATTAATCTTGACGCCTGACCGAGAGTTATTTTCCTCGGGGATTCCACCGGCACATCCGTGATAAAACCCACAGCATCTGCGCCTGCTTTTAATGCAATTCCCAGGTCGCGTTCGGTCTTGATCCCGCATATTTTTACTTTCATTCGTGCCTTCTCAATTAAAACCTGATTTATCTATCAGTATCATTTCATTTCCGTTTTTCATGAACTCATAACCCACTTTTCTTATGGATATTTGCAGGTGGTTAAAATCCTTGTCACGCATTAAACAGTCTGCATATTTCGATTTTTTCCCTCTTAGATTCACGATTGGAAAAATACGGATTTCTTTTGATGTAATTCTTATAAGTTCCTGGATGACCTTCCTGTGAAAATCGTAATTCATAAGGTCTTCGTAAAGGAACAAAAAATGCGAGACCAGGGAAACTGTAAACTGGTTCTCTTTGAAATCTGTCGAGGGATATTCGGCTGGTATATATCTTTTTGTTCCATAGGTTTTGAAATCTTCAATAAATAATTTGTATGCCTTTTCTCTATGGTTTTTCAGAGCCGCCACATCTTTGAAAAAAGTCCATAAATATAAATCAACAAGATCAGGAAGTTGTTTTATCACAGTCTCAAGGTCCCGCCTGCATTTTCGTTCTATTTCAAGAGGTCTGAATGTGTAAATCCTATCCGAAGCCGTAACATTGTATCCTTTTGCACTGGCTTCGGCGCAGAAAGAACTCACACCGGATGCGACATCGAGAATGTGCTCACTCTCAAGCAGATTATCCAGCTCGAACATATTATAATATTCTTCAAATGTCCGTCCTGTCAAAACAACATTTTTAAGGTTCAACTGTCTGTCCATGTATTGCGAATTCAAACTACAGGAACCGTGCAAGCTTTTCAGGGTCGCCCGCGGTTCTCACGAAATCTTTTAATTTATCCAGGGCTGCACCGCTGTCGATGGAATGGTTTGCCATCTTTATTCCTGAGATCAGGTTTTCCGCCCTGCCGCCGACCAGAAGCGCTGCACCCGCATTGATCGCGATAATATCGCGTTTTGCCCCATTCTTCCCTTTCAATACATCAACAATATCCCGGGCATTTTCTTCCGGGCTGCCGCCTGATACATCACCAATCGAAGCCCGTTTGATTCCCAGCTTCTCAGGTGTAACGCTGTATTTTTTTATCCTGCCGCCGTCCAGTTCAGCGATCTGTGTTTCTCCAGTATTTGATATCTCATCCATACCATTTCCATGGACTACAAGTGCCCTCTTTGTCCCCAGGATGGAAAGAACGTTTGCCATGGGCTCGCACAGGGAACCATCGAAAACACCTATCACCTGCGCTTTTGCGCCGGCCGGGTTTGTCAGGGGGCCAAGTATATTGAATACAGTCCTGAAGCCCAGGTCTCGCCTTACCTGCGCCACCCTTTTCATCGAGGGATGAAATACCGGTGCAAGCATGAAACCGATGCCGACGCTTTCGATGGTCTTTTCCACCTGTTCGGGCGGTGAATCTATTCTTATTCCAAGTTCTCGCAGTACGTCGGCGCTTCCCGACTTTGAAGTGATCGAATAGTTACCGTGCTTTGCAACCGGGACTTTGCATGACGCGGCAATGATAGCTGCCCCTGTACTCACGTTAATTGTGCCTGTTGAGTCCCCTCCTGTGCCGCAGGTATCTACAAGTGTTCCGCTGACTTTCGGGTTTATGATGTTTGCGGCTTTCTTCATGCCGCGCGCAAGCCCCGCGATCTCAGCGGGTGTTTCGCCTTTCATCTTCAATGCTGTCAGGAAGGCGGCAATCTGCACATCGGTCGCCTCGATGAAAATTTTTGATATTGCGTTTTCAGCATCTTCTGCCGCAAGGTTTTGGTTCCGGACGAGTTTCTGGATATATTCTTTCATAATTATCAGTGTACATTTTTGTACATCAATGTATAAAGGAGTACATTGTATATAAAAGTTACGTGATGCTTTAATATAATAGAGGCAATAGGGGGGTACATGAAACAGCAGACTGCATTCAAAATACTCGCCGCATTCATGATATTTACAATGGTATTCTCGGTATTTGCCTATATGTTCCGGGGACCTTTAGACGAGACCGAGAAAAACCAGGAATCATCTCCCCAACAGGAGAAATATAATCCAGAGCTCTGGAATCTCCACCCGGATATGCCTTTCTATTCGATCTCGGATGCCTTGAATATGACACCCGTAGGCGCGGAGAAGGCCAGCTATCTTGACCTTGAAGGCATGCCCCCGCAAATGATGCAATGGGCAAAAGGATTTAGAGTTGATATTGTGAATGCTCCGCTTATCGATTTCACGGATTATATCTACAAGTCCAATACCACTAAAGTTTACTATGCCGGCTTAAAAAATGAATCTTTTCTGATATTGAGCACCATGTATCCTGAAAAAAACGATTTTGAATATATCGTTTATCCAAACACAGGTATCCTCGTAAGACAGGAGCAGGGATTGGAAGGTATGTATAATATAATGGGAACCCCCGTAATTTTCGCTCCCCCGCAAACAGCAATCGATGTATTTAATATAATCACAAGCTTAAATAAAACACCTACAGCTTACGACAGATATGAAGGATTACTCGGCAAAGTAGACCCAGCGCCTTTCCAGGTAGTTAATTCAAACGTAAGTTTTGCAAAACAATTCTATATGGGTGTAAAGCAAACAAATGGGAGCTATGAGAGAACTGCGGCTTACCTTGACGTGAACTCAAGCACCCTGAAAAAACTTAACCAGTTAAAAGCCAACAGCACAGAAAATGGTTTGGCTGAATTCAATATAACCCGCAGCGGGAACTATACTTTAGTTAAGGTAGTTTCGCCGGATTTGTCTAAAGTATTGCCCGGCCCTGAAGAAACCTCGTAAGCGCAAAATATATACCTCCCCAAGCTATAGAGAAGCCGATACTTTTAACAAATGAATAATGAAGGAAATTATTCCTGAAGGAGTTAATCAATATGGCACAACCAATGTACATCAAATTTGAAGTTCCTGCAGAACTGTCCAACAAGGCATTAGAAGCTCTTGAGATGGCGCGGGATACTGGAAAGATCAAGAAAGGAACGAACGAGACCACAAAAGCGATAGAAAGGGGAATCGCAAAGCTTGTAATAATAGGCGAGGATGTAAGCCCGCCTGAAATAGTTGCCCATCTGCCCCCCCTGTGCGATGAAAAAAATACGCCTTACATATTTGTCAAGAAACAGGTAGAACTGGGCGCTGCCGCCGGATTAAGCGTTGGCAGCGGTGCTGCGGCAATAATAGAACCCGGAAAGGGCAAGGAATTAACGGAAGAAGTTGCACAGAAAGTCCAGACTCTGAAGAAGTGAGAATATGGCAGACGAAGAATCCGGATATCCTGCTGAAGTGATTGAAGTAATTGGAAAGACCGGGATGCACGGGGAAGCCATGCAGGTACAGTGCAGGATACTTGACGGCAGGGATAAGGGCAGGATCATAACAAGGAATGTGATCGGGCCTGTGAAAAACGGGGATATCCTGATACTGCTTGAGACCTCTCGTGAAGCAAAGAAATTAATGTCAAGGTGAAGTCATGGAAAAAAGGAAATGCTCTTTCTGCGGCGGGGCCATAGAACCAGGCACCGGGAAGCTGTATGCCAGGAAAGACGGGACTGTGTTTTATTTTTGTTCATCCAAATGCCAGGGTAATTTGGACCTCGGCAGGATACCTCGCAAGGTCAGATGGACCGAAGCCGGGCGCAAGGCAAGGGGCAAAACGAAATAAGGTGATATTTTGGAACGCACCTATGTTATGGTCAAGCCCGACGGTGTCCAGCGCGGGCTGGTTGGCGAAGTTATAAGGCGTATCGAGCGGCACGGACTTAAAATAATCGCCCTCCGGATGAACATGATATCACGCGAAGTGGCAAAGAAACACTACGTTGAGCACTCCCAGAAGCCTTTTTTCAATTCGCTGATCGATTTCATAACATCAGGGCCGTCTGTCTCAATGGTTGTTGAGGGAAAAAACGCTGTTTCTGTTATGCGCGCAATAAATGGTGCAACAAATCCCGCAAACGCGGCGACTGGAAGCATACGCGGGGACTTTGCGCTTGATACGGGACGCAATGTTGTCCATGCCAGCGATTCACCAGAATCAGCGGAAAGGGAAATAAGCATCCATTTCAGGGATTCAGAGATAATAACCTACTCGCGGGTAGATGAAACCTGGATATACGAAACATAAATTCACATTTCTTCTATTTTCTTAACACTCATCATCGGATAATCATTTTCCTCGTCGTAGGCCAGTTCCGCATATACTATCGTACCTTTATATCGCACCTGGAGGCTTACATGAAACATTTTTCCTTCCAGTTCACAGTACCCATATCCGGGATTCTGTCTTTTCTCTACCATTTCCCTGTCTATTGAAACGCTGATGCTCCTCACATATGGCTGGAGGACAATGCTATCTTCAATAGTCCTTGCGAGATTATCAATCGTATCCATACTGATCGGCGTTCCGACGAACTGGTGATACAGTGCGCCAAGTTTGATCCCTGCCTCAAAAACCGCCCTGTCACGGTCATTCACTTCTACCATAAAACCTCCCTGTTATCGGACTCAGGATATATACAAATGTAAAAGCAAACAATATCAATGAAATAAGCCTTACAGCCTCATCATATCCCAGGTAAAACACCAGGATATCGAGTAAAAGCAGTATCCCCATAGGCGCAAGGATGACCGGGTTTTTCAATTTGGGATAACTGATCGTGCTGACCATTAGCACAGATATGAGAACAAGAAACAAGCCAAAAACAGGTTTTACATAAGCATCCGGGACATAATCCTTTATAAGAAGAAATAACGCCACCATAAAACCGCCTGATGTTATAGGTATTCCCTCAAAACCGTCTTTTTTTCCTGCAACATTGAAACGGGCAAGGCGCAGGATGCCGCAAACAAGGAAAAGGCCTGCAAACATTCCTGCAAAAATCCCCGAATCGACCAGGAAAACAAGGGCTGCAACTGCCGGAGCCGCCCCAAAAGAAATAGCATCTGACAGGGAATCAAGGTTCGCACCGAGAACACCGAATCCTGAGTATCTTGCAACCGCCCCGTCTGCCGCATCTGCTATAACGGCAATAAGGATCAACATAAGCGCGCCGTCAAAATTGCCGCGAACAATCATTATTATCGAGGCAAAACCAAGTAATGCATTAATAAGGGTGACAATATCAGCAAGTTTAATAAGCTTAAGGATGCTTTCACTCATTGATATCACCTTATTTTCCCTGTCTTCATCGCGATTATGGTCTCCCCTGCTTTTACTTTATCATTGATTCCAACTGTAAACACATAACTCGCAGGTAATATTACGTCAATACGCGAACCAAAACGTATCATGCCTATGCGCTCACCCCGCTTTACCTGGCTCCCCTCGCTGATGTATGACACGATGCGCCTTGTCAGTACCCCGGCGATCTGGGTCAATTCAAGAGTTCCATGTTCAGTGTTTATTATAACGTGATTGCGCTCATTCACGTATGAATCCTTATTGAATGCCGGTATATACCCCCCCGGCTTATAATTAATATGAGTGACTGTCCCGCCAAGAGGTGCGCGGTTCACATGTACGTTGTGGATATTCATGAAAATGCAGATCGTCCTATTCTTCAGGGATATCACTTTACCATCTGCCGGCGAAACTGCATCATCCTCATCCCCGGATGGCAAGCGTACAGGATCGCGGAAAAAAATAAAAAAAAAGGCTGATAGAAGTATGCCAATGATGAAAAAGAGATATAGCATGATGGAAATATATCCCCCGGAAATCCTTGCCGAGTAGCCTGTGATAAAAGTGAAAAGCAATGCCGTGCCAATCCAGGAAAATGAACCCCTAGCCAGCATTTTTGAAGATGCCTCCGACCAGGTTCAAAATACCGTCTATCATATCCAGGATTTCCGGAAGTATTTTTAAAACAGCATAGGCAATCAGGAACAATGCGATTAGAGAACCCGCCTTTGCAATGACAGTATGCGCTATATAGAAACTTGTATCCGGGTCCCCGAACCAGTTCATCCCATAAGCATCAACCACAAAGACATTTCTTATCAGGTTCAAAACGTAGATCACCGGAACTGATACAAGAAATGCTGCTGCAAGCCTCTTGAATGGGGCGTTGGCGCTTGCGATTATCCCGATGAACAGGGCTATGCTTTCAATTGCCGTGCACGCAAGTATGATCTCGACCTTGTATCCGTTAACAGCTATGAGGTTCCAGTCCAGCCTTGTTATCATTATGCCTGAAACCGATGCAAGCCAGACTGTCTGGTCCGTGACCGTGGTGATTATCCATTCGTTCATAGGCCGGATCTCGGAAAAGATAAAATAAGAAATCCCTCCTATAGCTGCAGTAGTAGTGGCCATGAAAAGCGAATTTACAGTATTTATGCCATTTATATCCCTCAGAATCCTTTTGTCCTGGCGTATCATGACATAACCTAAAAAAAGACATAAGACTGTAGCAAGTAAGGTTACAACCACATTAACGTAATCGCCCAGGCTTGCATAATGGGGGGACTGAAGCAACCAGTGCACTGAAAATGCAGCCCACCCTGCACCTGCTACCCTGAATTTCAACTTGTTTTGCTTTTGGATGATCGAGGCCGCAACGAGCAAACCCAGCGCCAGCCAGAGTATGTTTTCTATCATAACTGCCACTACTGATTCATAAAAGGTTATATAACTTATTCAATGAAAATTTCCAATCAGAGTATATTTATACCCAATGACATGAATTAAAGAGATTTTATGAATATATTAAGACGAGGGCGGTTGCCGGCTGAACAGGACACGGACATCATGCGTTTCACTTCATCGATGGATGCCGACAGGCGGATATTTGAGGCAGATATCGAGGTTGATAAAGCTCATGTTGTCATGCTCAGGGAACAGGAAATTATAAATGCCGGGGATTGTTCGGCTATCCTCTGTGGCCTTGATAAAATAAAAAAAGAAGGTATTGAGGCTCTTGACACCTCATACGAGGATGTCCATATCGCCCTTGAGGCAAAGCTTATAGAAATCGTGGGGGAGGACACGGGGGGGCGGATGCACTCTGCCCGTTCAAGAAACGATGAGGTAGCTACATGTATACGCCTATCGCTCCGAGAAGACCTGCTGGACCTCATGGATGAAGTGCAAAGCCTTGCTGCAACCCTTGTTGATAAAGCCGCGAAAAATAGAGAAACCATAATGTCGGGTTATACGCATACACAGCATGCGCAGCCCACAACGCTTGCGCATCATTTCCTTGCCCACTCAAATGCGTTTTTGCGCGATATTCTGAGGCTGAAAGGGGCCTACGAGCGCACGAACCAGAACCCTCTCGGCGCTGCGGCCTTTGCCTCCACAGGTTTCAAAATAGACAGGAAGAGGACAGCAGAACTCCTTGGATTTGACACTGTTATGGAGAACTCGATGGATGCGGTCAGCACACGTGATTTTATGATTGAAAGTATGAGTTGTTTTTCCAACCTGATGACGGATCTTGGCAGGCTGGCTGAAGAACTCATACTGTGGAGTTCATCAGAATTCGATTTTATCGAACTTGACGACAGGTACTCATCCACATCATCAATAATGCCACAAAAGAAAAATCCAGATATTGCAGAGCTCATGCGGGGAAAGACCGGGACTGTTCACGGCGCGCTGATGTCAGTATTAACAGTGTGCAAGGCGCTTCCATACAGCTATAACCGCGACCTCCAGGAAGCCACACCGCACCTGTGGCGCGCCACTGATACTGCACGGTCATGTGTGCGTATGGCAGAAGGCATGATCCGGACGATGAAGATAAGAAAAGAAAAGATGAAAAGTGCATCGGATACAGGATTTATGACCGCTACAGAGCTTGCGGACACAATTGTCCGTTCCACGGGAATCCCTTTCAGGACTGCTCATCATATCGTGGGTTCGAGCGCAAAAACCGGGAGAATCCCTTCCCTTTCAGAGCTGGATGAATTTTCATTAGAGATCATACATGAGAAATTAAGCGAAAGGGGCCTTTCCGAGAAAGAAGTTATAGAAGCCCTTGACCCCGCAAAGAACATAAACAAAAGAAGCACCCGGGGAGGTCCTGCGCCAAAGGAAACCGGACGCCAGATAGCATCGACGAAGAAAAAACTTGCAGGCATCAACAGCAATATCAGCCTTTATCGAGAAAAGATAACCAGAGCTGTGGAAAAACTTGATAAAGCATGCAAAAAATATTCATGATTATTCATATCAAAATATATTACGGCAAAATATTAATACCAGGTATAATCCTTAGAGAGTAGATATGATTGAGGATAACGCAGGCATTACCGTTGTTACTGAAAAAAAAGAGCAAAATAATGTTATTTCTGTGCCCCAATCTGACGGCAAACGCGCATTCTGTGTGGCGCTTCCGGTATCCGGGGGGAAGCCGTTAAGATTGATGGGGGATAGCCCGCATGAATTTATCCCGATATTAAAAGATTCATCTGTCGCCTGGTTAAACTTTCCGGTAAAGGACATAAATAAAGATGCAGAAATCATCGGAATGGCCCTTGGATTCAGTTCTACCCTCGTACCCGCACTTCTTTCAAGTTATCTATCTGCCTATGAAGACAGGGACACTGAACTGGGATTGATGCTTCCTGCGGTTGCAGTAAAGAAATTCGATGTCCTGATAAGCCCGATATTGATTTTAATAAGAAAAGACCTGATTCTCACTATCCATGAAGAGAATGTGAACCGCCTGATACGTTTTTCCCGCTATGCGGATGCTTTCATCAGGAAAATCAAGCCGCACCTCGTGACAGAGGACAAATTATCAATAATCCTCACGCGAATAATCGATGAGAACAGTAACAGCAATTTTGAACACCTGAGGAAACTTGAGGCACAGGGAGACGAGTTGAGCAAGAACCTCCTCGATCCTATGGCACCAAGGGGAATGATAGCTCCTGAGATATATAACATGAAACACGCCCTGATAAGCTACATGGATACGCTCTGGGCTACCCTGGATGTCGTAAATTCTCTCAGGCACGGCGATGCGGAACTAATTACGGATAATCCTAAATTGCTTGCCAGAATAGGAATACTCTCAGATGACATAAACAGGCATATATCACTCAGCGAGCACATGTCCGATGTTCTGGCCTCGGGTCTTGAAGTTCTCCAGAGCA
Source organism: Candidatus Methanoperedens sp. (assembly GCA_036567605.1). Lineage (GTDB taxonomy): Archaea > Halobacteriota > Methanosarcinia > Methanosarcinales > Methanoperedenaceae > Methanoperedens. The sequence continues at coordinate 23,563 of DATCUE010000117.1, forward strand.
TATACAACAACCAGCTGCAGATATTGAATAACAGGCTCGCTCTCGTTGTAGGCTGGCTCACCCTGCTCGGGACGGCAGTGCTTGTGCCAAATACTCTCGCAACGGTTTTCGGGAATGCAGCTTTTGAGATGGGACCTGAGGATAAAGGGTGGTTCTCGGTTCTTCTCATTGTATCAACGATAATCTCGACATGGCTGGCTTACTGGTGGGTAAAAAAGAAAGGATTGATGCCTACAAAAGTGGAATGACTATTTCTTTTTTAAAGTATCCGAAATTAACAGAAGTGCAAGCATCAATACGACTATTAAAACCAGCACCAGTACCATCGTCAGCATGACATCTTTCAAGGCGCCCCCTGCGGGCGTTTCCTCAACCACTGGTGTCTCAGTAAGCGCAGGAACAGGGGTCGGGGTAGGAATCTGGATTGTCGCCGTCGGCGTTACCGCTGCTACTAAACCGGCTATATCTCCCACGGCGATTTTCACTATTCCGGAGTCGTCTATCGCAGCATATAAGAATTTTTTGCCGTCGATGCTGAACTCAGGGCTTCGCTGCTTATAGTCAGAATCAACGAACGATCTCATACCCGTTCCATCCTGATTGATTGCGAATATTTTTTCATTAAATGATGTCAGGTTTTCATATGAAACGAATGTTATTGTACCATCCGGTCCCCAGGAAGGATAATTCTTTTTTATTTCGTCAAATGTGAGCTGCCTTCTTGCCGTTCCCTGGATATCCACTATGAAAAGCTCTTCTTTGGATTTTTCATTATAAGATACATAAACAATATTTTTGCCGTCAGGGCTTATTGAAGGGCTCCACTGCTTGGAATTATCCTGATAAACCGCTCTTTTTCCAGTGCCGTCTGAATTGACCATATACATCTTCTGATCTGCTTTTTCATCAAGCGATGTGTAAACCAGGAACTTGCCGTCAGGGCTCCAGGCAGGGGCAGCCCAGGCTGGTGGCTTATCTTCTGCCGAGTTGCCCTGCCTTGTATTATCGGGAATGAGCTGCTTGTTATCAGTGCCGTCAGGGTTCATGACAAAAATCTTCTGCAATCCATCTTTCCCGAATGAGACGTAGGCGATCTTATCGGGTCCCCAAGCAAGCCCCCATTTCTTAAGATTATCATCGGTAAGTTTTACTTTCCCGCTGCCGTCAGCATTTATTACAAATATTTGCTGGTTATGTGCTTCGTCATAAGCCGCGTAAGCGATTTTTGAGCCGTCTGGACTCAGGACGGGATCCCAGAGATTCGTTTCCTGGATATCAAGTTTCTTAACGTTCTCTACAGATATTGCACTTGCCCCTGTAACCATTGTCAGCAATATAATAAAGCAGACACCAGACCATAATTTACTCATGAGGCATGAGTTGTAAGCAAAACATGATAAAGCTTACGCAGTGCTTTATAAAGTTGAGGTTTATTTTAATACTATCTTATTAGTCATGCCGCAGCTTTTTCTTTCTATAAAACCCCTTCTTTCCAGGTAATCTAAAAGTCTTGTGACTTTGGCTCTTGAAAAATCAGATACCGTTATATCTTTTTGAAGGATCTCACCTTTTGCGTTATATACTATCTGATATATTTCCTTTTCATCCCCTGTTAGCGTTTCAAGGATTTTCTTCCATTTTTCTTGCGGACTATCAACCAAACTTGTTTCAGCAAATTTTTTTGGCTCCATCTCAGTTTGATATCGGCGCTCATGGCCAAAACTTAAATTGAGTAAATACATCAAGGACGAGCCTAAAAGTATAGAACCGATGCTTACTAATAAAACATCATCGAAAAAATAGATTTTTTTATCTTTCTCAAACTCAGCAGTACCGTTGTTAATGGAAATCGTAATTTCTGGATTTTCCAGAAGTTTGCCGGCGATAATGAACGTGCCGGATAACAGGAAGAGGAATGCTAACACGATTTTCCAGTTAAGTTCAACTTTCAATTAGCTCGCTCCTCCTGCTTTGAGATATTCAAATACTTGATCCTGCGTGTATATCTAACCTCTACCCAACCTTTGCTTTCGTTCTCCTGAGATTCCTCTTCTATGCGTATACCGCACGGTTGAGACCCACAGAATCCGACCTCCAATAATAAATCACCTGTATTTTTCAAATTGCCTATATGGCCCGGAGCATCAATTATAACTACAGGTTCTTTTTGCCCTATATGGAATTCACGCTGGGCTTTTTCGAACTTCCCGTTAATCTCATCGACCATCGCGCCGGTTTGCTCTTCATTTTGAATAACACTATAATTCAAGATTTTCAGTTTCACTCTATTGGACCCGCTATCTATTATCTCTAAAGCGTTATTGCTTATATTCAGGGAATAATTTTTGCCATATTCCCAGATTTCACCATAACTTTGGAAATCAATATTATACCTATTGAGGTCGGCAGCAAACACAGCATTTGCTTCTATATCGGTCAAATTATGGTTGGTGTAAACCTTTGCGCTATAGAATGTTTTCGTTCCGCTGAATCTCAAAACCGGGCCAGATGGGTTATACGATGAAGATTCGATAATAGTTCTGGGGAACAGATACCTTAGATCAATGCCTTCATTTTCAAGTGCTTTTTCTGCAATGGTCGTTAAATTTTTACCTTTTTCAGAATCTAAAGAAAGATATTTCTCTATTGGGATGACCCGCAGATATTTATCTTTTATGAATTCTTGCACAGCAGCCAAACCAACGCCAGCCAGGATTACAACAACAATGAGTACAAGAATTTTCCAGTTTACCCGTTCTCTCCATAGTTGCTTTACTTTCTCCTCATTCATATATTAATTCTCTGTTGAATCTATGGGTGAAAGAACTTATATAGTTTTCCTGAAATCAATTTAAAATCCTTTTCAGAAATCGTCATAAAACCTAGATCGGCTGGCATAATTTTTAATTTCACTGTAATTTTGTTCTAAATTACCCCAAAAAAGATATGGGCTCTAACCCCGATGCATGTATTCTCCCTTCTTCATGAGGGATTGATTCCTACATAATTATTTTTATTAGAGAAAGAGTATTCACAAAGCTGTTATCCCAAGAGCCTTATTCGTCTTCTTAATAGATTTCATCCCGTCTTTTTCAATTTCAAGCAACGCCCTGATAGCATCCACGTTCTCCGGGACGACATCAGATTCCTGGTGTATCGCCTGGAAGAAGTAGAGTTCGCCTTTATTAATAGATATCGAGTCCTTCCATACCACGTTCTCCCACATATCCCCTCTCGGCCTTCCCATGTCTTTTGCCAGTTCCATCGCCTCTGCTGTGGATTTTATTCTGTCCTTGCTGCTAACAAGCCTTATACGCGGCCTTTCTCCAAAAAGCTTGATGATGTCATCTTCACTGCAATTCTTTTCCAATTCGATATTCAACGCATGAAGATGCATGAGCGTGGTTGAGGTCTTGACTGCCATTGTTGTGATATCAATATCCGGGAGTATTGAATTAACATCAGGCCCGTGGTGGGATGGAAGCTTGATGGGGTCGGGCACGAGGGCGTTTATGGGGCCTGTTTTTATATCATTCGGGTCTGCTGCGCGCCTCATCAGGGTCACGCGGGCTTTCTTCACACCATATGTGGAATCAAGGGCATATAACACCCTGACAAGCCCGGTCGTATTGCATGAGACCACCCTCGCTAAATTCCTTCCAAAAGCCTCCCTGTAATTTGCCTCTGAATTGAATGAGAATCCTGTAAGTTCATGCTCCTCGCCACCCTGCCAGATTGCCTTGACACCGTGCTTTTCATAGAGCTTTTTGTATTCCTCGCCTGTATCTCCCGGGGTGGCATCGATAACGATCTCCGCTTCGTCCAGCAGGTCATCCAATGTGCCACTAACATCTATTTTTGATTTTTTGAATTCATCGATGTTCTCTTTTGCAGCAGCATAAATAGCGTAACCTTTCTCCCTGGCAATCCGCGCTTCAAAACTCGGCCTTGTTTTCACCACACCGATAATTTCCATGTCGTCCTGGACGGAAACTGCATCCGCAACGCGTTTCCCGATAGTCCCGTACCCGTTTATTGCGATTTTTGCCTTCATCTGTTATCGTTCCCCTGATTATTCAGCCATCTATTATAGCTTCCTGTTTTGTTAAATTAACATCAATTATTCTTCCCTTGACGGTTTTAAGCTCGCCGAGCATGCCTTGAAGTTTGACAGAATCTCTTTCTGCCGTTATGCGTACCACATCTTCCATTATGGTGTTTCCTTTGAAGATTATCTTGAGCTCACACATGACCGTTAAATCTGTTTTGACGATATTAATATTTATCATACCCTGCAACAATAAGGGGTTAAAGGCGTAAAACATGGCAGAGCTGAAAGGACTGGTAATTCCCGATTATACCATCATGGAGGAGCATTCGATAGTAGTTGATGGCGATGTTCTCGTGGGGAGTTATGCGGAAATGGGTTTCGGCCTGATAGGCAAGACCGTGGTGGCAGGGGAGCATGTGAAGATCAATGGCAATATTCTCTCAGAGGGCGACGTGAGAATAGATATGTGGTCTGAGATAACAGGAGAGATCAGGACAAAAACCGATGCCTATCTTGGGGAATTTGTGAAGGTTAATGGAAAGCTGTTTGCTGAGAATCTTGATGTTGGAAATAATGTCATAATAAGGGACGGGTATGAGGTCAAGGGCTGGCTTGAAATCCGAAATCCCCTGCCCGTTATAATGTTCATATTCTTTTATATGATAGCATTATTGCGCCTTGGCAGCCAGGAAGAGGTTGAAAAGGCGCTTGAGGAGATGTTTCCGGATGATGTGTCCTCATACAGGGTAATGTCTGTACCCAACAAATCAAAGATAGACCTTGATACCATAAAAACCACTTCACGTGCAGTAATCGGCAGCCATTGCAGGCTGCTTGGGAATATCCGCGCCCGTTCTGCATCCATAGGAAACCATGTGACCCTGTTCGGGAGCGTTCGTACAACTGGCAGTATCTCCACAGGCGCCGGATGTATCATACACGGCAATGTTGACTCCAGGGAAAAAGTGAAAGTAGGCAGGAACTCAAGGATACTGGGTAAAATAACGGCTGATACAATAATATTACATGAGACATCCAGAGTCGATGGAGAATTAGCTGCCACAAATGGCGTAACAATGGAAAAGGACGACCTTGAAGGGCTGGACGAGATTGAACAAAAGTTATTCTACGGATTTACGATGCTTGAGACCGTTTGAGTTCATCAAAATCAAGATACTGTTACACTTTTTACGCCATCTATCCTGGTCAGTGTATTCACAAGCGCCCCGCTTACCTTACCTTCTGTTATTATCGTAAGTTTTGGATTTTCGGTGAGGTAGGGATCATCAGAAACAGCCTGCCTGATAGTTATCCCGTATTCAGCCACGGCCGTTGCAACAGCCCCAAGAAGTCCCTTGCGGGCGGCGTTGTCGGGCGTTATGATAATCACTCCAAGGCCGAGATAAGATGCCACGTCCCTCAGGAACGGTATGGTGCGCACATTCTTGAATATTTGCAAAAGCTGTGCATCCTTCATTATCGTTTCGCATGTGGCATCGATCACCCTTCTATCAACACCGATCTCATTTGCTATCTGGGTATGCGCAATTTCGATATTGCCAGACACGACCCTGCCTTCATCGTTGATCTGGAAACCTCTTTCCAGAAGCAGCCTGATTACTTTTTCCTGGGCCGGGTGATTCCTGAATTTTTCCTGGATAACACTCCACATTGTTTCTTATAATAGTCACACTTAATACAAATGTTTTATTGTGGGCTGCTTTTTCTCAGGAACTTCCCCTTCCATATCCTTCCAGGGAGGAAGGATGTAAGTCACTACTATAAGGATAATCAGGGGAAGAATCAATATCACAATAGCTGGCAGGACACCCTCCTGGCTGAAGAACACGGGGACATAAGTAAGCGTGCCGCTCAAGCTCTTTGAAATTTCCTGTCCGCCGATCACAACGTTCCAGCGCATGGCAAATACTCCTATTATAACAAGAACCGATGATATCGTTATTAAAATAGACTTCAGGGTTTCGCGGTTCTTCATAATACCTACTATTAAAAGCAGTATGAAAGGTATGAATATGCCCATTGTCAGCTGCACCCCGTAAAACGTGGTGGCTATTTTATCTGAAAGGAGCCTGTTTATGATTTCTATTTCTTCAAGAGATTCATATTTCATGCTGACAATCTCAAGCAGTTCAAGGGCTACATCCAGGATAAGGAAGATCCACAGGTAATGGGCAAGCGAATGGAGACACTTGTGATCTATGGCGTGTTTTCTGATCTTCATTGCAGCAAGATAGAGTAAAATCAAAAGCGCTATACCGGATACAATGGCAGACATCAAGAAAATAAGGGGCATAAGAGGGGTAGACCACCATGGGTTTGCCTTTATGCCACCGAATATGAAGCCTACATACCCGTGAAGGAAAGCAGCCGACGGGATACCGATGATCGCAAGCTTCTTTGCGAGTTTCTCATCATCATGCAAAGCTTTTTCAGATATATCGTATGTGAAAAGCGCAAGCCCGGAATATAACAGCTTTTTCCAGCCCCCGGAATTGAGGGCCATTTTGACAATATCCTCCCTGAAAGAAAGCCATATTTCAAGTACTACGATGACAAGATAAAACGAGTAAATATAGCCAAATCCTGACATCGCCGAGGTAAGATGGGGGGTGAACATGATTTCTATTCCCCTCTCCGGATGCCCAAGATGCGTAAGCAGCGGCATCGTCGCCACAAGAAGAAAAGAAAGGGCGGTAAGAAGGGCGAATCTTGCAACCGGTTTGATTTCCTTTTTCCCGAAAACATGATACAAAGATGACGCGATGAAGGCCCCTGCAACAAGACCCGTTATGTACGGGTATAACACTATCAGGATGCTCCACTGTATTTCGGCTTCATTGGGATACACATATCCCCAGATTAAATTCTCGACTGCCATTATCGCACTTCCCTGTCCAATCCGACATAATATACCTTGGGTTTTGTCCCGAGGTCTGCCTTCAAAACATTGATTCTCTCGATGTCCAGTATTTTATTGACCGCACTCTCAGGGTCCTTCAGGTCTCCGAATACCCTTGCTCCCACAGGGCATGCCTGGACGCATGCGGGCAAAAGGCCCTTCGTGATCCTGTGGTAACACCAGGTACATTTATCCGCTGTATTCTTTTCAGAATTAAAGTACCTTGCACCGTAGGGGCAGCCCTGGATACAATATCGGCAACCAATGCAATAATCATAATCTACAAGGACGACCCCGTCATTAGTTTCATAGGTGGCGCCAACAGGACAGACCTGAACGCATGGCGGATTATCGCAGTGATTGCATAGTTTAGGGACATAAAATGCCTTTTTGAGATCTTCTGCAGGAATATCATCAATGAACCCATCGATACTTCCGTTGGGTGAGTCTATCTTCACTTCCCCGTCTTTTAACGTCCTGTATCTTTCAACCCAAGTCCTGTAAACTGGTTCATCGAAAGGAACATGGTTCTCAAGCTTGCAGGCATTTGCGCACCTGCCGCATCCAATGCATTTACGGGTATCTACAACGAATCCCCAGTAATGTTCATTCCAGTCATATCCATCCTTTGGGGATTCCCCGGCCGCAATACCACGGGTAACCATAGATTCGATAATAGCTTTGCCAGCAGCCGCCCCGATAATAACCTTACATCCAATTTTGGTAAATTCCCGTCTTGATAGATTCATTTGTTGATCCTCCGTTTAGATAAACCAGGGCTTGTGGGGGTTATGGCAGTATGCACATCTTAAGTTTTCACCATGTGTTGCAGGATCTATCTGAGGGAAATTTGTCGGTCTTGCGACCTTTTTAAAATGGCATGTCCCACAAAATTCTCTTGTTTCGTTCACTGCTTCCGGCATTATTCTTACATTACTGACATGATTCTGGGAAGGGCCATGGCAGGTTTCACAATTCACGGTTTTATGTCTTGAATCAGACCATATCGAATAAAGGGTTTGATGGCAATTTTCCTCACTGCAACTCGCTGACCCCGCATACCCGACCTGAAAATTCATATTATCGGAGACAGAATCCCCCCTGTACCAGCCATATTGGTTGAAAGATCCCGGGACGACAAACGACCTGACGGCAATGAAACCAATGATTGCAATTACCAGTAAAGTAACTGCTCTTTTCAAGTGTGGCTGCATGGTTTTCTCACGTTTTTAGTCCTTTTTCTTTTTCATTATATACAATACAGCCAGCATCGAGATTACAGCCGGCAGAGCGACAAATCCAGGTGTTTTGGGTACCGCTGTCTTGGATGGGGATGGAGATGGTTTTACAATATCTTCTGCCTTTTTCACTTCTCTGCTGGCAGAATCCACCTCATTCTCGAAATGCGTGAGGTTGAATTCATGCCATAATACTGCAAGATTGTCAAGTGTTTGAACAGATGCATTGACATGTTCCTGCGCCTGTGTTACGTCCGTCCCGTTCTTTTTGGCCCAGAAAATATCCTGGTTTGCCATGTCGATATTGAATTTTAATTTGTTCACTTTTCCAAGCAAATATTCTGCCTGAACCGGTATGTCATAGGGAGCTACCTTTTTTGTCACTGAATGGCAGTTGCCGCAGAGATACCTGAAATCCTCAGGATTCAAGATCTTAAACGTATGCGGGGCATGACATGTGGTGCACGTTGGAGCAAGCTTCAATGCCTCGAGTGTCTGATAATGTTTACTGTTCTCAAAACTGGCGAGTTCTTTGGTATGGCAGTTGCCACAGGTCTTTGGAACATTGGTATAATATACAGGGCTTTCAGGGTCCGTAATGTTTTTGAAATTCGCATGAGCTTTCTCCTTAGTAGGTTGCTTCGGATCCCCGCCGTGGCAATATTCGCATGTAATCCCTTTTAAATAATGCGCCGATTCCGTCCACTGCTGATAATTAGCTGTTGCCAATTGTCTTACCCTGTCTTCATGGCATTCGAGGGAACAACCCACATTTCTTTCCAGGTGCTGGATCCTGATCTGGTTAAATCTCTGTTCCTCTTCAATAAAAGGAGTCACTGTCTTATGGCAATTAACACATGAGTTATTTGAAATTCCTGTTTCAGCCGCAATCACCTGCGGAATAAAAAATAAAATAAATCCAGTTAAAGCGAAAAATATAATTATGCGTTTCATCTGCATTTTTTTCAAGCCTGCCGTTTTTATGGTTACGTCCTTTACGTTTTTAAAGCTATCCGTTTTTTGATGCTCACACACTTAATTTTTTGTATTTATAATTTTCTCTTTTAATTCATTGAGCCTATGGAGTCATTATAGTATCTGAAAAAAGCACAGCACTCTGGCGTAGAATGCGGATTGTACGGATAACAAGGATGCGCACAGAAGCTTTACTGACGCTGCAGTGAGTCTCTCTCATTTCCATATGCAGTCCTGGGAGTCACGGCTGCCGCTATAGCCGAAACAATCAGGGCCTTGTATATATCCACACCAATAAACGGCAGTGCCCCGAGTTCAATTGCTTTCTGCGCATTTACCCCGAGCACGATTGATAACTGAATTACCCCTGCTGTATAAATTATCGCAATCCCAAGAAGCATGAGACTGAACATCACCATAAAACTGCGGGACCTGATATACATATCTGTGAACCATCCGATGACAAGGGCTGCGACAATAAATCCGATTATGTATCCTCCTGTTACACCGGCAAGAACCGCCATACCGCTTTTTGCATCTGCAAACCACGGGATACCTGCCGCCCCTATTGCCGCATAGAAACCCAGACTTAATCCCCCGTACCATCTTCCGAGGATAACGCCTGAGAGAAGGACAGCGAAAACCTGGCCTGTGACCGGGACTGGAGTATAGGGAAGATAAAACCGCAACTGTGCAAGCAGCCCGGTAAGACATGCAAATCCCAGCGCAAGGATAACCTTGTTAATAAATGTGGATTCAAACCGCCATTTGAAGAAATTATACTTTGCAGACTCATATTTCATAAATACATTTCTTAATTCGTTGTTGAATTCTGACATAAGCCACCGATTGTAAACTTTTTTTCCTGAAAGGTAAACAATCTATATAAGGTTTGCCAATGAACAGTGGTTGTATTTAAATACTAAAAACTCTATAATAAATAGGGGTGGAACATATGGAAATAATTTCTATAAAAATCGATGCGCCGGCGGAAACAAATCTTATACTCGGGCAGACGCATTTTATCAAGAGTGCTGAGGATCTATATGAAGTGCTGATATCATCAGTCCCTGAAATAAAATTCGGGCTGGCGTTCTGTGAGGCTTCCGGAAAGTGCCTCGTAAGGAGCGAGGGAAATGATGAGGAACTTAAGAAAGCCGCAGAAATAAATGCCCTGGACCTGGGATGCGGCCACAGTTTTATCATATTCATAAAAAATGCCTATCCGATAAATGTCCTGAACGCTATTAAGAACCTGCAGGAAGTCTGCAGTATTTATTGCGCAACTGCAAATCCTGTCGAAGTCATTATTGCCCAGACGCATCAGGGCAGGGGGATACTGGGTGTGGTGGACGGTGAGAGTCCGAAAGATATTGAGACCTCAAAAGATGTAGAGGAAAGAAAAAAATTCCTGCGCACTATCGGTTACAAGAGATAATGGGAAAAGACTACCTGAAGGTCAGGGTCCCCGCCACTTCTGCGAATCTCGGTGCGGGTTTTGATGTTTTCGGTATAGCCCTGGATAATCCCTTTGATATACTTGAAATTGAAAAAAGCAATGAAATTGAAATAATTGTCAGGGGTAAAGGTTCGGAATACATACCTACAGACCCGCGAATCAACACTGCCGGGGTCGTGGCCTCTATACTTGAAAAACCAGTCAGGATCACGATTAACAGGAACATTCCTTTAAGCAGCGGACTTGGAAGCAGCGCAGCACCCGCCGCCGGGATTGCCTTCGCACTGAATGAAATGTATGAACTCGGGCTTCCCCGTGAAGAGCTTGTAAGGATAGCCGCAAGGGGCGAACAGGTTGCATCAGGAGTTGCACATGCAGATAATGTGGCGCCGGCAATCTACGGCGGTTTTGTGATAGTGCATGAAAACAAAATAATCTCTTTGATGCCTGAGAATATCGGCGTCGTTGCAGTCCACCCGGATATTATCGTGAGCACACGCACGGCCCGGGCAATGCTTCCGAAAAAAATAGCAATAGAAAATGTTTCCTTCAATATCGCAAGTGCGGCATCCATGGTCGTGGGCATGATGAAAAGCGACATAAAACTCATCGGGGAAAGCATGGAGAACAGGGTAATCGAGAAGATACGCTCCGAACTTATAAAAGGATATTCACTTGTCAGGGAAAGGGCGCTTGAAGCCGGAGCAACAGGTGTCACGATAAGCGGTTCCGGGCCGACAATGATAGCTGTGTGCGCGATGGATGAGAGGGAAAAAGTTGCAGAGGCCATGACCCGCGCATTTGAGGAAAGCCATGTCAAAAGCGAGGCTTTTATAACAACGATTGGGAGAGGGGTGGAAATTATAATGTGAGGTTCATGTTATCTTTTCAAGCCTCATCCTGAACTCTTTCCTGTGCCGTTTCTCTTCGTCCAGTATGTGTTTCAGCACACCAACCGCTTCTTTATCGTTATCGCCTATCAGTTCGATATGCCGCCTGTACCTTTCAACAGCCTCGGATTCAAGAGAAACCTGCATCTTAAGCTGGCCTTTCAGGTCATCTCCGCCGAAATCAAGTTCCCTGTGCTCCATGCTGGGCTTCCCGCCTCTTTTTATGATCAGTTCTGCAAGCCAGTTCATATGCCTCATTTCATCAACACCTATCGCCTCGGTCACCCTGCTCGGGTCGCACCGTGGCATGAGAAAAGCGTTCCGCACGTATATCATCGTGGCTTCTATTTCCCTGGCAAAGTCTTCGTTCAATAGACTGATAATCTCTTTGGCGTCCAGATATTACTCCTCCGAATAATGATATTGGATAATTCACTATTTAGCTTTAATCAATTGCTCATCATATTTTTATACAGAGCGTATAAATTAAGGTGCTATGTTCGAATCATTCCAGAGCTTCCTGCTGAATTACGGTTATGCAGGCTTATTCCTGGCAAGCTTTCTGGCATCCACCGTGCTTCCTTTCGGGAGCGAGGGAATCGTCATGCTTCTTATTTATGAGAAATTCAATATCCTTGCTGTAGTCATGGTAGCTTCTGTGGGCAATTTCTTTGGCGCATGCACCAGTTATTACATCGGTTTGAAAGGAAGAGGATACATCGAGAAGTACCTGAGAATCGATTCCAGAGATATCGAAAAAACTGAAAAATACTTCTCTCGCTATGGCTCATGGGTGTTGCTATTCACATGGGTTCCCCTGATAGGGGATGCAATTACGGTCACGGGCGGGCTCCTGCGCCTTAAGTTTCCGGTATTTGCGGTTTTTGTTTTTACAGGAAAGTTCTTGCGTTACCTTGGTATTGCATATTTCCCTATTGTCCTTCCGATTATCATGAAATATATCTCTATTATACTAAAATATATTTCAGGGATTTTAGTATGATGATACCGAATGCCTAAATTCAGGAAGGTTCCTATGAATGAATATGATTCGATCGTTGTCGGCGGAGGTATAAGCGGGTTATTGTCCGCCCTCGTGTTATCAAAAGCAGGAGAAAAGGTTCTCGTTCTTGAAAAAAACAACATTGTCGGTAATAATTGCACCAGCTACTTTGTTGATGGTTACCAGGTGGACACAGGCCCACATGCCATAACACAGTTGCGAAGGGGCGGGCCGTTGACATATTTGATGGAAAATTATTTTGATTATATGCCGGTCTTTGTTGATTATGGGGATTATTTCATACGTACTGAGAAGGGTTTGAGGAATGTGCCCACCACGCTTGGCGGTTACCTGACAATGGATATATTGCCGCGAAAAGACAGGATTATTATTGCGCAGGCCCTGGCGAAAATGATGGTGCTGTGGCAGTTCGGAACAGACCTGACACAGACATCGGTATACCAGTGCCTTCCGTGGGATAATCTCTCAACTGAGACGGCTGAATTCATAGATACATTTTGTTATTTCTTATCAGGAAGGTCGATGAAGGAAACCTCGGTCAACAGGATGTTCGTAGGCAGTGGGTTTGTTGAAGAAAGCATCCAGAAGGAAATGGCCCATGGAAAAAACCAATATTTGAATCAATATGAGGATGTCAGGAAAGTATCGTATATCAGCAGATTGTTAAACAACAAAAAAGTGAGCTACAACCAATTCTATCCGCGCGATGGCCTCAAAGCAATTGTAAATGCGATACTGTATTCAATGCCCGATGCTGTGGAAATTAAAACAAGTACCGAAGTAAAAGAAATCATCACTGAAAATGATGTCTCAAAAGCAGTTCTTACAAAAGACGATACTTATTATTCAGAAAAAATCATTTATTCAGCTTTCCTCAAGGATCTCCCGATATATATTAAAGAGCTGCCGGCACGATATGTTTCAGAACTGGATAGCATCAAACAGTCAAGGACATTAACAATATGGCTCGGGCTTGATGACAAATTCAACGATTTCAATTACGTGGGCGGTGAAGTATGGTTCAGGAAGAAGGCTTTCTGGGCAATGCCAACCAGCAATTACAACAGGGATTTTGCCCCGCGGGATAAAAAACTGGTAGGATTCATGTTCTCAACAGAAGAAGACAAGAATATTCAGGCTGAAAAGCACGATGCATTTGAAACAATTTTACGAGTGTATCCTGGCATAGACAAACATATCGATATGACCCATTACCAGGTAACCACGCCTGAAAAAGCCGCTGTTTCAATAAATGGCTTCATAGGAGATACAGAGACACCGATAAAAAATCTATTTCTTGTGGGAACCGATGCCGATGATAGAAGCATGGGGGTGACAAGGGCCGCATACTCAGTTGTAAAACTGATAAAGATTTTAAAAAATAAGCATACAGGCAAATAATCCTTCTGTACATGTCTTACTTGCCGATGACGTATATCTCGGCGCTCTGCTTCCTCGACGCCTCGGGGGAAAAGGCCTGCGTTTTCGCAAAGTACAGCCTCACTTTATTCAAAAATCCCGGGAACATATCACCCTGGAATACCTTTACCACGAACCTTCCTCCCGGCCTGAGAAGCTTCTTTGCGCATTCAAGGGCGGATGTCGCAAGGTCGATGGAGCGTGCATGGTCGTAGCTCCAGTTCCCTGAAAGATTGGGCGCTGCATCGCAGATAACAACGTCAGCCCCTTCTTGTTTTATCATTTTCCTTATTTTTTCTACCGTGCTCTCAAGGCGGATATCCCCTTTTATCGTCTCAACACCCTCGATTTCCTCTATGGACAGCAAATCCACACCAACCACCTTGCCGCCTGAAAATTCATATGCAACCTGGAGCCATCCTCCGGGTGCCGCGCCAAGGTCAATTACAGTATCCCCTTTCCTGATCATATTGAACCTTTCGTTTATCTGCTTAAGCTTGAAAGCCGCCCTAGAGCGGTACCCCTCTTTCTTGGCTTTCCTGTAAAAATAATCCCTGCGGTCCCGCGGCATTTTATTTTTTCCCTACATATACCCACTGGTCGTAAATCCCCTTGCTGTCTGTATTATCAATAATATTTCCTGCGATCCCGCATTTTTCAAGCGCTCTTTCCAGGATCTCTATCTCCTCTTTTTTATTCACGGTCAAAAGCATCATCCCACCGGGTTTCAGTATCCTGGCTGATTCTTCCACGATTTTTTCCCAGATATCCCTGTTGTAAGAATATATCATGCCGAGCATGAAACCGACAATGGTATCAAAGGAATTTTCAGGGAAGAACTGCGAAAGTCTCATGGCATCAAGAACTATCGTTCTCTTCGGATCCAGGACTTCATGTTCAAGTCCCTGGCATATCTGGCATTTATCGTTGTCAACAGCCAGCGGCGAGTATCCAAGTTCATGTAGCGGCAGGGTTGACATGCCGTTGCCACAGCATATTTCAAGAATGTCTCCCCGCAATTTGTATTTTTCCAGAAGTTCCTTGAGCTTTGAATTCCGGCTTTCAATGTATACCATTTCGTATGGTTCTTTTGATATGCGGCAATTCTCGCATAATTGCCTGTCAACAAGTGCCAGGGAATAATATTCGATTATCGCATCATTGAATTTCCTGAGTGTGGTCTGGATTGACCTGTTTATTTTCAGTTTTTCTGCGATTTTTAAAAACTTCCTGCTGTTTTCATTCGGAACAGGATTTGTAGAAACTAATCCTGTGAAGATTGCCCAGAACGCGGGGGAATCCCCGGTTTCCTGGTTATACACGGCCAGTCCCGCGATTTCACCCTTCTCATCAGTGATTCCGATAATTTCGCAAGCAGGATCTTTCAGGATATTTTCCAAATAGTGCAGTGACAGTGCATTATTTTTCAAAGATGCATAGCTTTCCTCAACAAAATATATATTCTCCTGTGCAGGAAGTCCCAGAATATCGTGGATGAGCATTACTTTTCTTAATCGCCTTCGTCCGGTTCATCATCGCGGTAACTTGTATCCCCTACCATTGCGGCGCTGATGGAATCTATTCCGTCAAGCCACTCCGCAACAAGCCCTTCGGGTAAATCATCAAGGTCTTTTTCATTGATCTTGCCGCCAGCAAGGATATTTGCGCCAATTTCTGCGATATTACCAAGTGCAGCGCCCATATTTTCCTCTTTTTCAGCCTGTACGGCGCCTTTTATCAATTTATCGAGATTTTTTGTTTTCTCGAATGCCTTCTCCACGTAACATTCGCATGACGCAAAGACTCCCATCAGGGATAATTGAGTGGATTCAAGCATTATATCAATATCCTCATTTATCGGTTCGATATTCTTAAGCACGATTTCTTTTATTTCTGAGAGATATTTCAGGGCATCTTCACCCGACATGAGATTTTTATCGTATTTTGCGATCACTTTCAAACATGCAAGTACGACGTCGTCTTCCATATATACAAATACAGCCCCTTTCTCCTGGTCATCGAGTTTAAAACCGCTTTCTTTAACTTTATTTATCCAGTTTTGCCATCGTTCCGCGGTGTAGAACGGGATTGTATATTTTGTCTCCTGCATATTTTCTCCTTTTGTCCTGAATGATTATTAATTTTCTGTCATTTTAGTTTTAGTTAATTTCCTTACTTTATCTATTAATTCATTTTTCTCGAAGGGTTTTGTTATATAATCGTCGGCCTTCAGAACGTGCAGTCCCAGAAATTTGTCTATATTCTGCGCTTTGGCCGTTAGGATAACAATTGGAATTTTTGAATCTATATCTTTAATTTTCCTGAAAACATCCCAGCCGTCCATATCAGGCATCATAATATCAAGCAGCACGAGATCAGGTTTTAAAGCGATCCGGTTTAAGGCTTCTTTCCCACTGGATGCCAGCAGAGTTTTAAAACCTTTGCTTTCAAGGATTAATTTAACAAGTTCAAGAGTATCCGGCTCATCATCAACAATCAACACTTTCTTAATGTCATTCATTCATTTTTCTCCGTTTTGGCAGTAAAATATGAAAGGTACTCCCTGTATTTTTACTTTCCGCCCAGATTTTTCCGCTATGGGCTTCCACTATATTTTTGGAAACCCATAAACTCAATCCAGTGCCTCCATATTTTTGGGAATCCGATGACTCCACATGATAAAATTTATCGAATATAAATTCGAGCTTATCGCCTGGAATACCAATGCCTGTATCGCTGATTTTGATGTGTGCACAATTATTTTCCTCCGCAGCCGTTATTCTTATTTCGCCTTTTATTGTGAATTTAATTGCGTTATCTATTAAATATGAGAAAACCTGTGTCAGCCTGTCCTTGTCGCCTTCGATCATTAATGAGTGAGGTATCTCAATATACATAGGGACGGACTTAATTGATGCCATGCTCTTCATATCTTCTGCAGCCATGACCACGATGTCATGGATCGATAACATTTGCAGGTCGAGTTGAAGACTCTTTGACTCAATGAGCGTAGTGTCGAGCAATCCGTTTATCAACCTTGATAAACGTTTTGAATTCCGAAGAATTGTTTCAAGTTTTTGTCTCTGTCCTTCAGTCACATTTTCGTCAAGTATCAGTTCTGTATATCCAATGATTGATGTGAGCGGTGTTCTGAGTTCATGGGATATATTTGAAAGGAAACTTTCTTTCATCTGGTAAAGTTCCTTGAGTTTTAGATATGTTAGTCTGAGCTCTTCGTAAGAATCTTTAAGCTCTTCTTCAAGTCTTCTCTGGGCAGTCACATCCTTCATTACGGTAATTATTTTTTCAACATTCCCTTTCTTGTCCTTGATCGGGATCTTGGAAGTGCTGGTATAAATCGTATCGCCATAATATTCCGTTTTATCTTCGCTCTGGAAAATTTCTCCGGTCTTCAGGACATATTCATATTCTTTGTCTGCATTTTTTCCTTTCAGGAAAGGGTAAACTTCATAAATACTTTTATTCAATATATTCTCCTTTTTAAGTCTGCCCCTGCTGAGATTTAACAATTCATTATTAATTGCAAGGATTTTCAAATCATTATCAACAACATGGATGGCCAGGTTGACATTGTTGAGTATCTCTTCATTAAAATCATTTAAATATTTTATATTATTATAAAAAAAGATGTTTTCCAGAGCTACCCCTATCTGGCTGCCGAGTGCAGAAAAAAGTTTCTTATCACTATCCGAAAATTGACGGGGCTTTTGGTCATGGAGCGTAATTATCCCGAGGACTTTATCTTTGGATTTAAGAGGAACGCTGAAAAAAGAACCTTGGCTTATTATTGATTTCATCCCGGGAAATTCGTGTGCATCTTCAAGGATCATTACTTCCCCGCTCTTTCCCATCTGGTTAATAGTCGTTTCCGGAAGAATAATTTTACCTTTCCCGGTCCGGCTTTTAAGGAAAAAATCCCCTTTTGTCTCATCAAGGAGATGCACTTCCCCGTTTTCCATCCTGGTAAGTTTCAATAAATTTTCAAGCGTATTCGAGAGCAGTTTATCAAGATCAAATATTTCACTTAGATTTTTTGATATTTCATTGAGCAGGGTAAGTTCCCGGTTTCGTTCGATTATTTCGTCTTCAAGATTTTTTTGCTGTGTCACGTCTCTTGCTACCAGGATTATATTTGTCATCCCTTTTTTGTCGGAAAAAAGCGATGCATTTAATTCAAGGATTTTCTTGTTCCCTCCGGGATAGGCCTCATGTATAATCCTGATAGGAGTTTTAGTTTCCAGTAATTTATTAACCGGGCATTCTTCTTTTTGCTGCTGTGATGGCTTATTCTTAAAAATCAATTGGTGACATGTTTTCCCAAGCACCTGTTGTTCATTCAGGCCCATCATATCCAGGAATGATTTGTTGGCTTTAATAATCCCGTGATTTATATTCAGAACAACAATCCCGTCATCAATATTTTCAAATAGCGTTTCGAGATATTTCTGCGCAGTTTCTGTTTGTTCTTTTGATACCACAATATCCCTGATTTTCTGGTCAAGATGCGAGGCCATATCATTGATGGTTCTGGCAAGTTCACCCAGCTCATCCCTGGAATTTATATCTATCTTCCGGTCAAGAACGCCGCTATTAATCCTCTTTGCTCCTTCGGTAAGCTTAAGGATGGGCTCGGTTAACCATCTCCCTGTGAAATAAATAAATACACCTCCGAAAACCAGTACTGAAATAGAGAGCAACATAAGTTTTCGTGATGCATCGGCGATTTGCTCCCTTATCTTATTTTCAGATAATCCCAGATGAACATAGCCTATGTTTTTAAAAATGGGTATATCGAAATCATGTATAATCCCTTTATCTGTATCAAACACACGTTCTGTCATCGCATTCGAAGGGCCGGTCATATTCTTAAAAGCTTTCGGGAAACCGTTTTCAAAAGTATGCACAAGCACTATTCCTGCGGAATCTGTCACGAAAATATATTCGATGTCCGGGTAATTCTTTTTTAGATTCTCAACCGAGTTCCTTACCCCGACAAGGTCATTTACCAGTAGCGAATCTGCAATTTCCGACGCCAGGTTGTTGGCGAGCAAAAATCCTCTGTCATGGAAGTCGCCTTTGATTATCCCGGTCTGGATATCCTGGATAACCAGATAAGACCCGGCTATTATCAGGAACATTATTAAAAATGTAGATAGAATAATCCGGAAACGCAGGCTCGTCATTTCACTATTTTCCTCATTTCCCGTACCGGATTATACGCATTGTCGTCCATAATGATAAATCTGTCAATCATTATACTGGAAAGGATCCTCCTGCCTTCTTCATCCCTGTCCATATTCATGAAAATATCTCTAAGTCTTTTCTCCAAAAATGGATCGATATCTTTTGAAACCACGACGGGAGGATTCCCAAAGGGTTGTGAGACTTCGATTATCCGGGTTTTTGATATAATGTCGGGTTCTGTTTTTTTCATATATTCATACACAAGGCTGTTCACGGCTGCACCGTCTGCCAGTTCCTCTGCGACCGCAATAATTGAGTAGTCATGGCTGTACGTAAAAAAAGAATTATTTCTGCCCTTCTCATCCACCCCAAAAAAAGAAGCAGGTGTTTCATTGATGAGAGCAAGCTTATATGACGGATAAAGCATTCCCGAACTTGACAGAGGATCTGTGAATGCAAATTTTTTTCCGCGCAGATCGGAAAAATCAGTGTAACTGCTGTTTTTCGGAACAATTACATATGAATTATATGTTGTTCTCCCGTACATTTGAGGGGCCACAAGAAGTTTTAATCCAAATGACTCATTTCCTTCAACATATGGGCCGCTGCATACGAAAGCGAAATCTATCTCTTTATTTTTCAGAAGGTCATTTATTTCCTGATATGTCCTTCTCTGGATTATTTTGACGGGACCGCCTATCTTTCTTGAGATATATTGTATCATCTCTTCATAATATATGTAGGACTCCTTGGGGGAAATGACAGATCCAATAGCTACTTTGATGGCGGTATCATTCTCCCGTATATCGGATTCCTGGATGGCTCCCAGATTTATTTTTGCACGGTTTTCGATACAACCCGAAGTTATTGCGACCAACAATAATATGATTAAATATATGTATTTCATTGCATTATCCTTTAAAAAGTTCTTTGATCAACCAGCCCCAGTATTTTATCGAAGCGATAAGGCCAAATGTCATACCAGATGCAAAAAAAGCATACCCATACCTGAAAATTTCCAAACGTTCATTCGTCATCACCGATAGAACCAGAATAACCGAACCAGATAAGGTAAAAAATATCCCAATATAATAGAGATAATAGTATTTTTTCAATCCCATAGCCTCACCCAGCCGTTTGCTCAGGACACTTAGAAAATAGAGTATTAATGTAAACAAAAAGAACGATATTGCATCAGCCGAATCCAGAGCCACCAGAAGCGGATTCATTCGACACCCACCATTATCCTGTAGAGATAAAAACTCAAAACGAAAGAACCAAGCGAACCAAGAAGTTCTATTGATTCGTGGATGTGTTTATTAAAATAAAATAGTTCATTAGCCGCCACAATAATAATGATTATTGGAATATAATAAAGATAATAAAAAGTTTTTTTACCGAATTTTTTCTGGTAGAATTTGGCGATTGCGGATATTAAAATCATTATGATACTCGCCGCAATCCAGGCGTATATTTCAATTATTTCATGAGATAAGGTATGCATAGCAACTATTTTCTAAAAGCTTTCAGGAAAGCATCGGAAGGCGTCTTTACCGGACTTCCTGACAGCAATCCTGAATATTCACTGAAAGGCATTCTAATTTCAACACCCTTTTCATTGATAATTATTTCTCTTATCTCCTTATCATGGTTGCTGCCTTTCATCTTAAGAACAGATATAACTTTTCGCATCTCGCTTTTTATTTCCACGTACCGCAGCAATATAATAGCGTCCATTAGAGGGGAAATGCCGGTGCCTGTGACCTGCGCTGTTCCGGTCAGGTTTGAAGTCTCGTTTGTATAGATGGCTGTTACATTTTTATTTTTCAAAGTATTAATAATATTACTCATATACTCTGGAAATTGAATATATCGGGGCATCAATCTTTGAAGCCTGGCCATTCCGTCAAACAGCAGCCGCCTGGCTTTTATTTCTGCAATTTTCTCATCCAGTTGAATTGCCAGTTCATTAACGTCAAAATCAAGTGGGGAAATTATTTTAAGCATGTTTCTATTTTCATAATCCTCAAGGTTCCAGCCGAAAATCTTTGAATTTTCACGTATCTGGATTTCATCTTCTTCAAAGGAGATTATTATGCCAGGCTCATTTTTTAATAAACCCTCAAAAATAAATTGCATCCCGATTATTGTCTTTCCGGATCCGCTGCTGCCTGAAAGTAACGTCGCCGAATCACTGATAATGCCTCCATCGGTCATTTTGTCCAATCCCTTTATTCCCCAGGATAGCCGTTCTTTTGAAATAGATTTCCTCTCGCCTGCAGGTAATCTGGGAAATACCACGAATCCATCTTTTGTTATTTTACACGAATGTTTGCCACCCTGGATATCCTGCCCTCTCATTTTAGGAATATTGATATAGCGTATACTGCTCTCATAAAAAGGTTTATAATTGATATAGATAATTCCATCAACCAGATAGCTCAGCGTATTTTCAATAAGCTCATGCTCAGTAAATTCTCCTGTTAACAAAACGAGAGAATTCCAGCTTTTCATGCTGGTAAAAAAATCGTAATAGAACTGGCGCTGCGATTCCCCATCCAGTCCCATAGCAAATACATTCACAGGATCAATCACAATCCTGTCAGGCTTGATTGTTTCTACATTCTTTTCCATTTCGTCAATTATGGCCTTCGGGCCCTTATGGATAATCTGGATGTCGATAGGGACGTACTTCACATTCCCTTTTCCAAGCATTGAAATATTATAGAAAGAAAACCTGGACATGAAATTGTTGATCATGGCTATCGGCTCGGATAGCGAGGTTATATACATGCAGATTTCTTCATTTTTTGCAGCATTGAAAAGAGATTGCATCGCAAATGTGGTCTTCCCCGTCCCGGCGGTGCCTGCTATCAAAACGATCGACGGCCGCAGGAAACCTCCTTCCAATATTTTATCAAGACCTTTTATACCTGTGGCAACCTGTTTCATTCTTTCTCCGATTTCACCCAGAAGGCCGGTATCAACCCAGAACCTGCTTTACTTTTTCAGATGCTTTAGCCACTTCAACCAGAATTAAACCAAGATTTGCATCAGGTTTTGTCATGGCTATAAGTAACGCTTTTGATCCCGCCCCCGTTGCAACTATCTTCCCATGTTTTGACTCCACAAGAATCCTATCCGGAATACCCTTTCCAAGTTCTGTCGCTGCAGTTTCCGCTGCTCCCACCATCGTAGCGGACATTGCACAAAAAGTTTCAGCATGCTGTTTCTGTGACATATTAGAACTTATAAGTAAACCATCCCTGCTTGCTATGGCTGACGCTTCAACTCCCCCTATATTATTAAGATCTTTTAATATTTCATCTAATATTTCTGTTGTTGTCATAAGGGTTTATATAAATTGTCATTCTAAGCCTGTTAATTCATAATTTAACATTTATCAGATATATATCTTTGTAAATCTAAATTTATATATTATTTCACTATTCAATGTATATGGCAGGTCTTAAAGGAGCGGCCGCCCGGCTTTTTTTCTGCGGATCATATTCAGGAGCATCTTCGCTGTAGATATCTATATCGCATTCTACCGCATGGCATAAAAAGACCCTTGCTTCTTTTAAAGCCGAAATTTCGTCAAAATCAACTTCCATCAGAGAATTCATGAATTCCGTATCCATCCTCTGGATATCAGTGATTACTTTTTGTGCAAATTTTGGAATTTCTTTGCTATGCATTCTCATAATTGGATCGCTCATTACCGCACCCATGAGAGTTTTCATATCAAGAGCCCCCTCCCTTCTTATTGTTATACCTTTCTTAAGCACTGAATTTTTCCATGAAGCCGCCGTGTATAAAATCATCCTCTTTGGCTTTATTTTAATAAGCCTGAGTATTTCTTCTATATCCCTAAGTGTATTACTCGTTATTTCCTCGGCAAGTTCTGCGCCCTTATTGACAAGATGCGCATCCGGCATTGGGAACGCAGTTAATGAAATAAAATCCTTCCCGAGTTCTTCCCATAGCTCCTCGCATATGTGAGGTGTAAATGGCGCCATTAACCTTACCCATATGTCCAGAACCTGTTTTCGCGCAGCCTTCCCCCCGCGGCGTTCATACCATTTCATATCGTTCATCAGAAGGTAGAACGCATTCTGTACGGCACGCCTTGTCTGCATTTTTTCAAGCGCATCAGTGGTTTCCCTTATCCTGTACTGTATCCTGCTGAGAATCCATCTATCTATTAATTTCAATTCATTCTCACTATTTGACCTGATAATATC
Source organism: Candidatus Methanoperedens sp. (assembly GCA_036567605.1). Classification (GTDB taxonomy): domain Archaea; phylum Halobacteriota; class Methanosarcinia; order Methanosarcinales; family Methanoperedenaceae; genus Methanoperedens. The sequence continues at coordinate 46,988 of DATCUE010000117.1, forward strand.
GTATGCCAGTTTATAGAACCGTTCAACCTGTTTTCGTGTTGATTCCACGTCAGCCGCCCGCCAGTCTGCATCCTGCACATGCTCGGCGGTGCTTAAGATATAAAGGCGGGTGATATCTGCCCCATATTCTTTCACTGCGGATTTTAACGTAAGCAGGGGGCCTTTTGATTTGCTCATCTTCTCCCCCTCAAGAGATACGAAGCCGTTGATGGCCATTGCGCGCGGCCAGTAGATTTCGGGGAATATGGCAACATGATGGAATAGGAAAAAGAGTAGATGGTTCGGTATAAGATCCTTACCCGATGAGCGCAGGTCCACCGGATACCAGTATTCAAAATCCGACCTGATGTCCCTGATGGTGCCGGAAGCTATCCCGGTATTTGCCGCCACCTCTTCTGGTGTGTCTTTTCCGAGTAAACAGTAATTGAAAAAGTCTTCTTTTAACTGGTCGGGTCCGAACCTGTCAAGATATTTTGCAATGATATAATAACACATGTAGATTGTTGAATCCCCAAGTGACTCTATCATCCATTCGTTGTCCCACGGCAACCTTGTTCCCAGTCCTTTTCGCCTTGCACAGGCCTTGTCCTTCAACCAGTCGACCTTATTCTCAAAATCCACTCTTATCTCTGGCGGGATTATTCTCATATTCCGAAGGCATCTATAGACCTCTTCTTTCCATGAAGGGTCGGAATAATTCAGGAACCACTGGTTCTCAACCATTTTTATAACACATGTGGCTCCGCATCTGCAAATTACCGGTTGTTCGCTGAATTCATAGAAAACGTCCGCAATTCCTTGGTCGATAAGGTCATGTGTGAGCACATCCTTGATCTTTGAAACCGCCATGCCTGCGTATTTTCCCGTGGTCTCGGTCAGTACGCCGCCATGGAATTCCCGCCTGTACACAAGTTTGGTGGCCTCCTCTGCCTTCGGGTCGTTCTGGTCTTTGACCTTGAGTTCTGAAACAGCGTCTATGGCAGGATATTTTCCGTATTCAGGGACTTTGATCAAAGCAATGGGCGGTATTGCAGAGACATCTTCTGTTATGCCATACCTTGCCAGATCCGCGCCTTTTAGATCACGCAGGGCGAGGTAATCATAGGGGGCATGGGCAGGAACGCTCATGACAATGCCGCTTCCGTTTTCGGGGCTCACGAAAGACGCCGGAAGTATTAACACCATCGTTCCCGTCACGGGGTTTTTCACTTTCTTGCCAATAAGTTCATCGCCATTTACATCGCCTTTAAGTTCCACTTTCTTATCAGTGAATTTGAGTTTGAGGTAGGCTTCTTTGCTGACTATCCAGTTCTCATCGTTGACTCTGATCCTTACATGGTTATTTTTCGGGTTTAGCCAGAGGTTGGTGACGCCAAATACGGTCTCAGGACGCAGTGTGGCGCAGGGGAGAATATCGCCATCAAACCTGAATTTTATCAGTGTATAATCCATTATCGTGGCATCTTCACCTCTCAGGATGTCGTGGTCCTCTACGGGATTTTCATCGTTCGGGCACCACCTGACAGGATGTGCACCTTTCACAACCCTGTTTTTTTCGCGCAGAAGATTGAACTGCCAGGTGATGAATTTCTTATAATGCGGATCGGTAGTTGTGAACCTTCGTCTCCAGTCGATCGAAAATCCTATGCTTTTCATCGCAGCTTCGGCTTCCCTGCTGAAATATTCAACTATCTGCTCAGGGGTCTGGATGGTCTCAAGGACCTCAAGCGGTATTTCATGAAGCTTGTTATAGACCCTTATCGTCTCCGGGTCTTTTTTCTGGATCTGTTCTGCAAGCCCTACTATCGGCGTTCCTGTCGCGTGAAAACCCATGGGGAATAAAACGTTGTAACCCTGCATTCTCCTGAATCTTGCGATCACATCGCCGATTGTGAATGTCCTGGTATGGCCGGCATGAAGATTGCCGTTCAAATAAGGGTAAGGGATGGTGATGAAGAACTTTTTCCTGCTATCTGGCTCAGGCTGGAATATCTTTGCCTCTGCCCATCTGCGCTGCCATTTCTCCTCAATTTCATGCGGGTCGTACCTTTCTTTCATTCGACTTGCTGCACTACTTATTAGTAAAAAGCTTTAACGGTTCGGGTTCGAACATATCAAAAACATTAAGTATTATTATGATAGTTATTATTATGATAAATTATGGTAGATCTAACTATAACACCTACACCGTTAATAATTGCACTTTCAATCACGAACATTATTCTATTAATAATAGCGGTTTTTTTATTCATGAAATGCAGGAAACTGGGAAAGAAATGCGATCCTAAAAAGGAAGAGAAAAATAGTCTGGCAGGGATTGCCGATATCAATCCCAAAGAATTCAAACCCGAAAGGTTTGACCTGAAGCCGCAGGATGTCATTCCGGTGAAAACCGAGCCAAAGACTTTAAATTCAGGTGCCGTGCCTGAAATAAGTATTCAAGGAAAATCTCCTCTTAAACTTGAGGACGAGTTGCCTGAACTCGAAGAACCGCCAAAGAAAAAATCCGCCAGAAAGAAAAAATCTGTCAAAAAAGTACCCAAAGTCGCAGTCAAGGAAGTCGCTGCAAAAGAAGCTGCTGCAGGAACTGAAGTGATTCCCATCAAAAATGATGTAGTTGCTACCAATACGGAACATGAGACTGTTGCTAAAGAGGTCATAAAAGAACTGACGGAAATAGCGCCTGTGAAAAAAACAACACGAAGGAAGAAGGCTGTTAAGAAAGAAGCCGTGGAAGCCGCCAAAGAAGTCGTCGTGGAGAAAACTGAAGTGCCAGTCCAGGTTCCGGTAGAAAATAAGACTGCCGCACCGATTCCAACCGGCCAGGGAATGAATGCAAGTAACCAGGCTAATTTGCCCAAATAGCATATAATTTTTTTCATTTTGAATAAAATTAAAATCGCTACGCATTGAGGCGATAAGGTATATATGGTTTGAAAACAATCCAGAACCGAAGGTTTTGAAAGCTTGAAGGTACTAGAGTCGGTTTTAAATTAATTTGAGTGAGTAGAAATAAATAATGTGATAAATTTTATTTGAACCATTAGCAAAAGGAAACAATATGGAAAACCATACAGGATACAGTGCTGAACAGATCCAGGTACTTGAAGGGCTTGAAGCCGTACGAAAGCGTCCCAGCATGTACATAGGAAGTACAGATTCACGAGGCCTTCATCACCTGGTTTACGAAGTAGTGGACAACAGCATAGATGAGGCTCTCGCAGGGTATTGCACAAACATCGAGGTCATTCTAAGGAGCGACAACAGCATCCGGATAGTGGATAACGGCCGCGGCATCCCTGTAGAGGTCATACCGAAATATAACAAATCTGCCCTCGAAGTGGCTCTTTCAATGCTCCATGCAGGCGGTAAGTTCGACAATAACGCATACAAAGTGTCGGGCGGCCTGCACGGCGTGGGCGTATCGGCGGTGAATGCGCTGTCGGAATGGTTCGAGGTCGAGGTCAAACGCGACGGTCGGCTGTACAAACAGAGATACGAACGTGGAAAACCTGTCACCGGCGTAGTCCCTGTCGGTAATGCCGAGGGCACAGGCACAACTGTCACGTTCAAACCCGACAAAACGATTTTCGAGACAATCGAGTTCAATCTCGACACCATTGCCACCCGTTTGCGGGAGCTTGCTTTCCTTAACAGGGGTATAAAGATATCCCTGAAAAACGAGTTCACTGAAACCGAGCAGGTGTTCCAGTACGAAGGCGGCATAGTATCATTTGTCGAGTTCCTGAATAAGAACAAGAACCTTCTTCACGAAAAACCCATTTACTTCCAGAAGCAAAAGGACTCGACCATCGTTGAGATCGCAATGCAATATAACGATAGCTATATCGAGAACATCTATACGTTCGCCAACAACATCAACACGCACGAAGGGGGGACGCACCTTGCGGGTTTCAAGGCAGCCCTCACAAAGGTTGCCAACGATTATGCCCAGTCCAAATCCATATTTAAAGGCGATGAAAAACTCACGGGCGAGGATATAAGGGAAGGTCTTACCGGAGTGATTAGCGTTAAGCTCACGAATCCCCAGTTCGAGGGCCAGACAAAGACAAAACTCGGTAACAGCGATATCAAGGGAATTGTGGAGACTCTGGTCTCAGAGGGATTATCCGAGTTCCTCGAAGAGAATCCCGCCGCTGCAAAGAACATCCTCTCAAAAGCGCTTGAGGCGGCTGAGGCGCGGGAAGCGGCGAGGAAGGCGCGAGAGCTCACGCGGCGCAAGAACGCACTTGAGGTAAGCTCGCTTCCGGGAAAGCTTGCGGACTGCTCGGAAAAAGACCCGGTGCACAGTGAGATTTATATCGTGGAAGGAGATTCGGCAGGCGGCTGTTTTTCAGGTGATACGCTTGTTGCTCTGGCAGATGGCCGGGCGCTCAGTTTCAAGGAAATTGTGGCCGAGCATGCAATGGGAAAAGAAAATTTCTGCTACACTATTCGCAGCGACGGCACAATCGGGCTTGAGAGCATCATTAATCCGCGCATGACAAGGGCTAAAGCCGAAGTTATTAAAGTTACCTTAGACACAGGCGAACATATTATCTGTACCCCTGATCACAATTTCATGTTGCGGGAGGGTTGCTTTAAGCAGGCTAAAAATCTTACTACTAACGATTCACTGATGCCTCTGTATCGTAAGCTTTCTGATGTGAATGAACCCGGAATTACAATCGAAGGTTATGACATGGTGTGGAATCCACGCTCAGAGTCCTGGCTGTTCACCCACCTCTTAGCAGATTGGTACAATCGCTGGCACGGTGTATATGCGTTAAATGACGGAGAACACTGCCACCATGCAGATTTTAACAAGCTCAATAATAATCCTACCAATATCCAGCGGCTGTCATCTGAGGATCATCTGGAACTTCACCGAAAACACGTTGGTAAGACATTACACCGTCAGGATGTTATTGAGAAATGCCGTAAAATTCGTCGAAGCGAAGAGTTTCGTGCCATGATGAGTACACGTATGCAGCAGCCTCAGACTCGACAAATCCTCTCTGAAAACGCAAAGGGACAGTGGGAGAATGAAGCGTATAAAGCCTACATGTCAGATAAGTGGCGTGAATTTTATAATACTAACGAATCTTGCCGCCAGCAAAATCGTGAGCAACTTAACATTGCGCAGCGTAACTATTGGGGCAATGAGGCGAACCGTTTGATCCAGGCAGAACTGGTTCATACTTATTTCGAAGAGCATCCCGAAGCTCGCAAAGTGCAATCACGTAATGCTCAAGACCAATGGAAAGATGCAACCTTACTGGAATGGAGACGAAGAAAGACACAGCAGCAATGGACACCAGAATTTCGTAATAAGCGCCGCGAAGCATATAATCGGACTTATTATCGCAAAACAATTGGCGCATTAAAGCAGTTTGAAATTGAGAGGGGCAAGATGGATCTTGAGGCTTATCGTTTGCACCGTCTAAAGACCAGGGATAAATCACTCCTGAGGTTTGATACTTTTTGCAGACGTTACTTTAATGGGGATGAGGCAATCGCTTATGAAGCCGTAGCCAATTTCAACCATCGTATTATTGCCATCGAAAATCTGGAAGAATATATGGATGTTTACGATTTCGAGGTTCCGCATACACATAATTTTGCCCTTGCCAGTGGTGTATTTGTACATAACAGCGCCAAACAGGGACGCGACCGCAAATTCCAGGCAATATTGCCCCTGCGCGGCAAGATATTGAACGTTGAGAAGTCACGTCTCACTAAAATCCTGAAGAACGAGGAGATACGCGCGCTCATCACTGCCATAGGCGCAGGGATAGGGGAGGGTGAGGAGTTCGATATCGAGAAAACGAGATACCATAAGATAGTCGTAATGACTGATGCCGATGTTGACGGGAGCCATATCAGGACATTATTGCTGACGCTGTTCTACAGGTACATGCGCCCGCTTATAGAGAGCGGGTATATCTATATAGCCCAGCCTCCGCTTTTCAAGGTGAAGAAAGGAAAATCCGAATTCTATATTTACAATGAGGAAGAGCTTAACAGGAAACTTGCCGAGATCGGAAGGGAAGGTATCGCCATGCAGCGGTACAAAGGTCTTGGCGAGATGAATCCGCAGCAGTTATGGGATACCACGATGAACCCTGAGACAAGATCGATGCTCCAGGTCTCGCTTGAGGATGCCATCAAGGCAGATGAGATATTCACGATACTTATGGGCGATAAGGTGGAGCCAAGGCGCGAGTTCATCGAGAAGCATGCGAAGGATGTTAAGAATCTGGATGTGTGAGCGAATCAGCATGGATAGGGAGATATTTGACCGGCTGAAGAAGATAAGCGATAGGTTAAAGAACACATATCATGCTGACAAAGTGATTCTCTATGGCTCATATGCCAGAGGAGAGGAAACTGAAGACAGCGATGTCGATCTGCTGGTCATTGCACCTCGAAAGGAGAGGTTTTTTGAAAGGATCGCCTCTGCAAAACGCCTTATCCGCGATTTGAGGGATGGTTTGCCGGTTGCACCCATTGTACTTACTCCTGATGAGGCTGAAAAGAGAAAAAATGTTGGTGATCAGTTCATAAAGGATATTTTGGAAAACGGGGTGAGTTTATGAATATTTCACGAGATTCTTCATCCTCCGAATGGTTGAGCATAGCACAAAAAGATTGGATGCGTGTTCGTCTTATGAAAATGATTTTTCCTTCGGAGATATTATAATTCTATGCAGCCAATAACAGAAGAACTCATCCAAGAAATCAAAAACCGCGTCGTTAACGGAGTTCATCCAGAGAAGATTATCCTTTTTGGCTCTTATGCTAATGGAACATCAACAAGAGACAGCGATTTGGATTTGTTAATAATTCTCTATACAGAAGAGCCGATGCACAAAAGGATTCTTCGAATAAGGAAGTTATTTCGTGATATCAGAGTTCCTAAAGATATTATTGTTTATACACCACAGGAAGTTGAGAAATGGAAAGACGCTTCCACAGCGTTTATCACTTCTATTATGAAAAAAGGAAAGGTCATTTATGGTTAATCGAGATATTTATTCTGAACTTGTTGCAGAGATTAAACAAGATGTTGAAAAAATAGTTAAAGGAAAAATGGATATATGTACTTTATTAAAAAAATTTACTTCTGTATCTTCGAGGAATTTTATTCAAAAATATGTGGAAACAGAATTAAATGATTACAATAGTAAATTAGGAAAAATATCTTATGTAGTTGCCCTTTTTGCTGTAGTACTTACACCATTACAAAGCTTAATGTCGATTTATTATCCTCAATTTTATGAACAACATAAACAGGTAACTCTTATATTTATCTTAGTTTTTGCCATTGCGATTGTATTTTTATTTCTTTGGATAGTAAAGATACCAAATGAAAAAAATATATTAAAAAATATAATTATGGCGATAGAAGAGGATAAGCTAAAAGGAGAAGAGGTTAAATCGATAACTCAGAAATCTGAATTTATTGAAAATGTTTTGAACACGAAAGTTGAAAAAAAAGATTCGAACTCGTCTATTTTGGAAGGCAGGTGAAAAGTGTACTTACATTTGCCATTTTTTAAAAAAGAAAACAAACCACAAAATACGCAGATAACGCAAAGTGATGATAAAACAACCTTTGCGTTCTTTGTGCTCTCCGCAGTGAGAAAATCTACTTTTATTTATTTAGAATTAATGATATTATATACAAATCTGAGCTGATACACAATGACCGACCCCGAACCCAAAAACCCCCAGCAGAAACTCGTACAGGAAAAGATCAGCCCCGTCAACATCGAAGACGAGATGAAGCGCTCGTACATCGACTACGCCATGAGCGTAATAGTCGGGCGCGCGCTTCCCGATGTCAGGGACGGCCTGAAACCAGTCCACAGGCGCATCCTTTATGCAATGAACGAGCAGGGGATGACCTCGGATAAGCCTTACAAGAAATCAGCAAGGATAGTGGGAGATGTCCTGGGTAAGTACCATCCTCACGGCGACATAGCGGTATATGATACGATTGTCAGGATGGTCCAGACCTTTTCTCTTCGATATCCATTGATAGATGGGCAGGGGAATTTTGGCAGCATTGATGGCGACAGCGCTGCAGCGATGAGATACACCGAAGTCAGGCTCGCAAAGATCGCAGAGGAAATCCTTGTTGATATCGACAAGGAGACCGTGGACTTTGTACCCAACTACGATGAATCCTTAAAAGAGCCGACAGTGCTTCCCTGCAAGCTTCCCAACCTCCTGATCAACGGCTCAACAGGGATAGCTGTGGGCATGGCCACCAATATGCCTCCGCACAACCTTGGTGAAGTGATAGACGGCATAACAATGGTCATCGACAGGCCGGATGTTGGACTGGATGAACTCATCAAAGTGGTCAAGGGCCCGGATTTCCCGACAGCGGGTTTCATCTACGGGCGGCAGGGGATACGCGATGCTTACGCAACAGGCCGCGGTTCGATCAAGATGCGCGCCCGCGCCGTGATAGAGGAGATAAAGAACAAAGAGCAGATCATCGTTACAGAACTGCCCTACCAGGTGAACAAGGCAAAACTGATAGAGACGATCGCAGGCCTTGTCAGGGATAAAAAGATAGCAGGTATCACTGACCTGCGCGACGAATCGGATAAGGATGGCATCAGGATAGTCATGGAAATTTCAAGGCAGGCGCAGGCCAATATCATTCTCAATCAACTGTATTCTCACACGCAGCTTGAGGATACCTTCGGCGTCATCAACCTCGCTCTCGTTGACGGCCAGCCCCGGCTTCTTCCATTAAAAGACCTCATAATCCACTACATAGCCCACAGGAAGCAGATTATCATAAGGCGCAGCCAATTCGAGCTTAAAAAAGCCGAGCAGCGCGCCCATATCCTCGAAGGTTTGAGGATCGCACTTTCCAACATCGACGAAGTAATAAAACTCATAAAAGCCTCAAAAACGCCGGACGAAGCGCGTGCGGGGCTTGTCGCGAAGTTCAAATTGAGCGAAGAACAGGCAAAGGCTATCCTTGAAATGAGGCTCCAGCGCCTGACAGGACTTGAACGCGAAAAGATAGACGCTGAATACGGCGAACTCTTAAAGACCATTGCATGGCTTAAAGAACTCCTTGCGAGCGAACCCAAGATACTGAATCTGATAAAGACCGAGCTTGCCGATATCAAAGCGCGCTTTGCAGACAAGAGGCGGACAGAGATAATCGAAAGCACTGGGGAATTCGTAACAGAGGACCTGATACCAAAAGAAGACGACGTTATCACGATAACGAACAGCGGCTATATAAAACGCATCGCTGTGGACGCGTATAAACAGCAGCGCCGCGGCGGGAAAGGGGTCATAGGCATGGAGACCAAGGAAGAGGATTTCGTGGGCGACCTTTTCATTGCAAACACACACGACTACCTCCTTTTCTTTACGGACAGGGGCAAGGTTTACTGGCTCAAAGTTTACGAGATCCCGACAGCAGGGAGGCAGGCGCGCGGAACTGCGATAGTCAACCTGCTCCAGATAGAGCAGGGTGAAAAGATAAACGCCTATGTGCCCATCAGCAAGTTCGATGAGAAGCATTTCCTGCTTATGGTCACGAAGAAGGGCACTGCCAAGAAAACTGCGCTCACTGAATACTCAAATCCCAGAAAGACCGGGATAATCGCCATATCGCTCGAGGAAGGTGACAAGCTTGTATCCGTGAAGCTCACGGACGGCACAAAGGAAGTCGTTGTAGGCACAAAGCACGGAAAGGCCATACGGTTTGGAGAAGACGATGTCAGGGATATGGGGCGCGGCGCTTATGGTGTCAGGGGCATGAAGCTGGTGGGTGAGGACGAAGTTGTAAGCGCAGCCATCGTTGAGGAAGGCGCCACACTTCTCACGGTCACGGAGAACGGCTTCGGGAAGCGCACAGGATTCGGGGAATACCGCACCAGCAACCGTGGAGGACAGGGCGTTATCACCATTGATGTGAACGTGAGGAACGGGAACGTAGTGGATATAAGGAGCGTGCATGAGGATGACGAGATCATGGTTACAACATCAAAAGGCATAATCATCCGTGTGCCAGTTAAAGGTATCCGCGTGCAGGGCAGGGCGACGCAGGGCGTGAAGATAATGAACGTAGAGGGAGGAGACAGGGTCGTAGGTGTCGCGAGGCTTGCGAAGGAGGAGGAGAACGGGGAAGAGAAAACGATGCAGGTGAAATTTGAAGAGAATAAATTACCATGATATCCAAGATACTCCACGCACCAATAAAATACGACGGCTCCCAGATAGCGCCGCTTTGGGCATATAGTATGGGGATAAGAGGCGACTCAATAGTTATCTTCCGTGGCCCCATGGATGTTACATTTGACAATATGAAGGATTTTGAAGACAGGAAAGCAGGAAAGACCATAAAAGGGGATGATTTGATACATATAATCGTGGAAAGGTTCGACTCTCCTGCAAGCATGCGCCTTGCCTATTATATGCAGCGTCTTCTCATCATCTGCGTCAGGGACGTCCTTCTGAATCACGGGACAAAAACTATACGGAACGGCGATGACCTGTTTGTTGATGACGGGAAACTGACAGTAAGTATAGCTAGCGCCGGGGTGGGAAGTGAGAAAATACATTGCGGGATAAACCTTACAACACGGGGGACACCACTTGATGTTAAGACTGCCGCTCTGGAAGAGCATGGGATAAAAGATTGGAAAAATATTGCGGAAGAAATATCTGAAATCTTTATCCAGGAGGTTGAAGATATTGAAGGCGATATCGTAAAAACAAAAAGTCTATGACAGATTTGATAAGATCAGGAATCTCTTTAATACTCATCGGCTTTATACTCGTTTTCGCCGGAACATTACTTTCCTCCGGGAACGCTGGTTTTGGGGGACTTATTATGATAGGTCCGATACCTATAGCTTTTGGTTCATCCCCCACAATGACGATAGTTGCGATGGTTATCGGTTTGCTCATTATGATAGTATTCTGGATTTTCGGGAGGAGAAATGCCTGAATGGGCCTTCCTGATAACGATCGGAATCATCCTGGTAATACTCGGCTTCCTTCTGGTAACCTTTGGAATTATGCGTTCTGTGCAGGAAGAACAAGCTGAAGAGCCGCCTTATGAAATCAAGGAAAAAAGTGTTAAGGGCACAGGAGTGATACTAATAGGTCCTGTACCCATCGTTTTCGGCTCTGATAAAAAGTCTGCATTGATACTTATTGTTTTGGCGATCGTTCTTATGCTGCTGATGATAATATTTCTGAAATAATTTTTATCGATCTGTGATCTCGACTACGCACAATAAACCGTGACCGCAGCCCAATGCCGGTCCTAAGGACATCTCAATATTTCGCAGTATTACGGCGATTTGCGGACCCATCATGCTTGCCCGGAAATCCTCGACAGGAAATCGATGTGCATTCCTGTAAAGCCATGTAAGGAACTTCAACTCGTTTGAAATATCCTGCGGCGTTGTCTCTATCAAATTCGATACCATGCCATCGTCTCCATTGAACAATGCTCCAACAAGATATATAATGTAATTCCATTTTTCGTGATAATCGTATAAACGCGCCAATACTCGGGGCTGTGTTTCTTCAAGCCCTGCGCACCAGTCCAGGTCAATGAGCAGGTGCTCGATTTCTTCCCTGTGGTCATGATCAAATAAACGGTTGACCTGGTTTCGATAATTCAAGCACGGTGCGCCGAAGAGACCTGTTTCCATATGCCTGCCCACAAAAACAGAGCGGTCAATGCACTGAACTATTTGCACGCCTCTATGTGTTTTTTTTGCCGAGGCGTCAAGCATTTGAAATAACAATTGAGGTGTCCAGTAACAGGCATCGTACCATTGGATTGCACTTTTTTCACGTAATTCAGGAGGTATCAAATAAGCCATATTGTAGGGGAGCATCGTTCTATTCTCATTCCAGTATTTTGGCCATTCAAGAGAGTATTTCCCGAACAAATCAAAAACCATGAAAGCTCCCGGTTCAGCATGATCAAATATTTCTTCAACAAGTATCTGGAGCTTATCCGGAGTCAGATGCGAAAGAGAAGAATATGATGAAAAATAAATATCAAATGGTATCTCGTCCTTAAGGGAAAAACCTCTGTTCAGGTCAGCCTGCTCAAACCGTACGTTATTTCGATTCTCGTAGTTTTTCCTTCCCTGCTGAACCATGGAAGCACTGATATCAACTCCTATGTAAGATGAAATTTGTTCAGGTGATAAAATAAAACATTTTTTGCCGGTATTGAGGGGCTGGCTTACAGGGATATGTGTAAGCAACTCAAAACCTTCCCCGCTCCCGCAACCAAGGTCAACTACCCGGATACTATTTTGCCTTGCCAGAAGTTCTTCAACAGGTCTACGAATTGTTAATTTGATTGCAATATCTTCCCAGTATTTCCTGACATTGTCTTTTTTACCTGTAAGCCCGCTTCTTTCGAGCCCATAGAAACCCTGCTGTGCTGCAATATCAAAGAATTCAGCAGGATTAATTTTACTCTCGTCTTTCTTCCTTGTGTTTAATACCTGGGCTGGCCAGCCGATAAAATTCCCAAAGACCGTAAAATCACCTGCATATTCCTATTTGATCAATTTCTTGAATTTATCCAATTTTTAACTAAGGATAAATCGTTTTACCCACTCAAAGCAGGGTTAGATTGACATGTATATTAAATCTGTCGGTCGAATCAAGTTTTCTTAAAGGATACATTAATAAATAATTAAGTAAATGATTGAACTAAAGAAAAGGGTGATGAAAATGGTGGAAGATATTGGAAAAATCATAATTAACGGCTTTGAAACATACACTAAAAACCTGAACCTGTGCGTTCCGTTTATTCTCAATGTATTTATTACAGGCTTACTTACTCTTATCATGTTTGGAATTGGCTTCTTCCTGATTTTTTTTCCTTATTTAGCATCTTTTAAAGAAGGTCCCAGGCCCTCCCTATTAAGTCTGTTACCGTTTATTACGCAACATATCTGGGAAATCATTTTCATAATAGCGATAATTTTTTTGATTATCATGCTGGTTGATTCATTCATCATGGCTGGAGCCATTGGAATGGCAAAACAGGCCACAGAAACTGGAAAATCCAAGCTGTCCACAATGATGGATGAGGGAAAAAAGAACTTTGTGAACCTGTTTCTTGCAGAGATCCTTGTGGGCTTGCTCTCCCTTGCAGGCATAGTATTGATGGTGCCGGGAGCTATGAAGATAGATTTCACAGATTTCACAGCGCTTACCTCTCCTAAAAACACCGATGCGATTATACTACTGGCAGGCGGATTTATATTGTGGATAGTATATTTATTAATCATTGGCATAACAATGGCTGTTTTCATGTATGCGCTCGTGGTGGATAACCTCGGCCCGATAGAGAGCATCACGACAAGTTTTGGGTTTTTCAAAAAAAATTGGGTTGATGTGATTCTGCTTTTGTTGATTGTGATCGCCATCGGTGTTGTATTTTTTATTATTGATTGGATAATGGCATTCATTCCAATCATAAACATTATCTGGCCATTTGTAAGCTTTCTTATCAGTATTCTTATCTTGCAGCCTCTCTATACAATCTGGTGGATACGCCTGTACATGACAAGGACGGATAAGAAAATATATATTAATGATTTGCTGGCTCACCCGAATGACCTTAAAAATCCATAATTAGAAAAGAATCAAGCACTGAAAAATACCCATAGCCTTGTTTCTGAGACGGCCAAGCTCCGGCCTTTCCAGGATATATACTTCCAGTGCTTTTTTCATATCCGTGCAACTAAAAATTTATATAAGATTTTTTGCTATTGTACGATTATTTTGCCGCTCATACTTGTGTGGATAGAACAGCCATAATCGAAAGTTCCTGGAGTATTGAAACTGAAGCTGAATGTGTCTCCCGTTTGAAGAGTCCCTGAATCAAAGCCAGTCCCTGATTTGATAGTAACAGTATGTGCCACGCTATCCATATTTGTCCAGGTCACTGTCGTCCCTTTTGCAATAGTTATTGTTGCCGGATTAAACTTGAAATCCTTGATCTCCACTGAAACCGGTTGTGCGGTCAGCGTCTGTGTCCCGGCTGGCGTTGCGGTAAGGGTTCCAGTCGTCCCGGGTTGTGCTGTTAACGTTTGTGTCACTGTCGGTTGCGTTGTTATTGTCTGTGTCGGAGCGGGTTGTGTGGGTTGCGGTGTTCCTTTTGGCTGCGCGGTACATCCGCTAAGCAAAACAACTGCTATCAACAATCCAACAAACCAGATATTTTTCATAATTTAGCCTCCCACATCGAACAATATTACAGCTACTATTTATTATTTTTGTTTTCTTCCAAGTTCTGCATGGGCTTTTGCAAGATGCCTGGCAGCCAGCGCGGCGATAAGTGAAATCTCACCCGCGAGTATTGCGGCTGCCGTTATCTCAGCAAGTTTTCTTGAATTTACACCCGACGGATTTCCTGCTCCAGCCGCATCCAGCATGTCCAGACACTCAAACTGCGCTCCCAATCGCGTTCCCCCGCCAACCGTCCCAACAGCAAGCGATGGAAGCGTGGCTGAACAATAAAGCCCCCCATCAGTTAGTTCCATCGTTGTCATGGCGTTGCTGGCCTCAACGACATGGGCCGCATCCTGCCCGCATGCGATGAAGATCGCGGCTGCAATATTTGCAGCATGGGCATTGAATCCAAGTGAACCTGCACGCGCCGAACCGATAAGATTTTTCCTGTAGTTGACCTCGGCCATTTTCCAGGCCGTAGTCTTGAGTTTTTCCCGGATCATATCGTCTCCTATTATTAAATCGGCGGATACTGTTTTTCCCCTCCCCATTACGGAATTGATGGCTGCAGGTTTTTTATCAGAGCACATATTACCTGATAATGCCACAAGTTCCACATCATTCTCAGCAAGAACAATATCGACTGCGGCATCCGTGGCGATAGTGACCATGTTCATCCCCATGGCATCCCCTGTATCGTAATGAAACCGCAGGAAAACACTCCTGCCCGCCACAAACGGTTCAATGGCTAGCAGCCTGCCAAAATTCGTGGTCTCTTCTGCTTCCTTCTTCAGGCGCTGGAAATTTTCGGCGTCTCTCACCCAATCCACAAGCCTTTTTGCGCCGATTATGTCTTTTGCACGAAAGACCGGCGCCCGCGTCATCCCATCCCCGAATATCCTGGCATTGGCCCCGCCGCAGGCCGTAATAACAGAGCATCCCCTGTCTGCGCTCGCAACCAACGCGCCTTCGGTAGTGGCAAGCGGGATATAAAAGTCACCTTTTGCATATTCGCCTCTGACACGGAGCGGTCCTGCGACACCGAGCGGCACTTGGACTGCTCCAATCATATTCTCAATATTGCGTTTTGTAACGTCTTCGGGATCAAAAGAAAAATGGTCGATATGCCTGAATTCGGTTCCCGTAAGTTCAGAAACAGCAGTGCGTCTGAGTTCAATTGACGTGCCTGCATCAAACATCTTCCCGATCTCATGAAAACTTACCTCGCCCGATTTGAGTTTTTCAAGGAGTTCCCTGTCCATAGTGGGCGTAATTAATTTATTCGGTTAAAAAGATATCAGTTTCAAAGGTTTATCACGAGCTGTCCTTCTTCGCAGTACTGGAGCATCAGGTCTGCAACTTCAAATGAATGTATCATTTCCACGCCTTCGATGAGCTCATCGCACTCGAAACCTATCATAGAGGAAGCCAGTTCGCAGCATTTGAATTTCACTCCCATGTCGATGCATTCCTTTACACGTTCATCATATGGGGGGTTCCCATGCTTGCCTTTTTTTGCGAGAATAACTCCCATTGGACCCCACAGCACAACAATTACTTCAAGCCCTTTCTTGCGATAATATTTTGCAAAACGCAGGATCTCCATGGGACTTGTGCTCTCATATACCATGTTCTTCAAGAATAGAAGGACTTTCGAGACTTTCCCGGGGGGCATTTAACAGTATATCTTGAATGGAAGATATTTTAACTTATCTGTATTTATTAAAATTGTTTAACTTTCTTTGTCATCTCATCCAACAGTTCCTTCGCCCTGTCTGCCCTGACCTTCTTTTCCCTGACCATGCTCTCGGCTATCTTATCCACCATATCTCCCGTCGCTCCTGCCTGTATCGCAACATTCCTTGAGTGAAGCCCCATATGTCCCCTCTGTATGCCTTCGGTGGCAAGAGCCCTCATCGCTGCGAAATTCTGGGCAAGCCCCAGCGCTGCAAATATCTCACCCATTTCAGTTGCGGTCTTAACTCCCAGAATCTTCACTGCCGCCCGCGCAATGGGATTCGTCTTTGTTGCGCCCCCGACCAGGCCTACGGCCATCGGTATTTCGATAGTGCCGACAAGATCGCCACTGGCATTTTTCTCGTAGGCAGAGAGAGGCCTGTAAGTACCGCTTCGTGAGGCATATACGTGAGCTCCGGCCTCTATGGCCCTTGTATCGTTGCCTGTGGCAAGGACGGCAGCGGTCACACCGTTCATTATGCCTTTATTATGCGTGGCGGCGCGATATGGGTCCCCTGCTGCAAAATGATATGCTGCAAGGATGCCGTCCACGACCTCCCCGCCACCTATCGCTTCTTTCGGGAACACAGCTTTTGCTCTCATGAGGCGTTTATCGGCAAAATTAGAGATTATTCTCAGGTACACCCTTCCTCCTGTCAGTTCCTCAATATAATGCGATACAGTTTCAGCCATTGTATTGACGGCATTGGCTCCCATCGCGTCCCTGCAGTCGACTATCAGGTGGGTGATGACCATTTTCCCTCCCGGCGTGTCGATGACCCGTACCTCCACTTCCTTTGCCCCGCCTCCGAATTTTACAAGCACGGGATCTACTTCGTTCGCGAGACTGATTATCTCCTCCTTTTTCTCAAGGATGTTCATCCTGGCGCCGTTGGGGTCTGATATTCCCACAGCCTGTATCTGGCCTATCATCAACGGGCCCGTGCTGCTCGTTCTGAACCCTCCTCCTTCCCGTGCCATTTTTGCGGCATTGCTGGCCGCTGCGATGACCGAAGGTTCTTCTATTGCCATCGGAATAAGATAATCCCTGCCGTTGATAAGGAAATTCACAGCCACGCCCATTGGTACTTCCATGACACCAATCAAGTTCTCCACCATCATGTCCGCGGCATCGAGAGACAGGGCACCTGTGGCGCTGATGCATGCCTCCTCCTCTTGCGTAAGACCTGAAAATTCGGATACGACCTTGAGCCGTTCTTCCGGGCTCAACTTATAGAAACCTGAGAGCTTTGAAGTTTTCGCCATAATATTCACCCGCAGGAGGATTTTTAACGGCTCAAGGGTATAAATAGATTTTCAGGAGCAGGTTTTTTGGGGATTCGAAATGTATATATCAGGAGAGCATTATTAGAGGAAAGCCTTTTTATGGGCTGGTAGCTTAGTCAGGCAGAGCGTCGGACTCTTAATCCGACGGCCGTGGGTTCAAATCCCTCCCAGCCCGTTCTCTATCATCCGTGATAATAAGTGGGCTCTTCCTTTTTCTTCGCAGCCTGCTGGAAATTTATTACCGGGACCGGCATTGAAGGCGGAAGGCCGAGTGCTTTTGACAACATTAATGCCAGTGGGGCCAGGTTAGCAACCATGGTATTTGCAAGCTCATTCTGGACATCTCCGGGCGCCTTCCCCGCGTCCCACAGTTCTTTCAAAGCCTTGAGGTCTTCTTCACTGTAGTAGTCTGATAATCCCTCAAACCTTATATGGCCGATATTCGGGCTCAAATAGTTAATCGCAAAAGTATATTCTACCCTGAGCACCGATTTTTCCCCGAAAGGCGTATGCTCGACTACTATTGAGGGATTCTTAAGATTGACATCATAATTTATATTGATATTCTTATATTTTCTGATATCCTCAACCCCGGAATATGTCTTTGATTCGACACTTGTAAGCTGGAAATTCAGTATCATGTTTATCGGGACTTAATATACATCCAGATGTTATTAAATTATTGTGTAATTAACCGCCTTTGTCGGGTTTTATCGTTTGTTTATCAACCGTGAAATTACCTTCTTCTTTTAATATCGTTGATAAAGACTCCAGATACTCTCTGGATTGATTAATGCCGAAAACTTTCCTTTCATTGAAGTTTTTTATAGTGGTTCCGGAATCGATACCAAGTTTATAGGGATCATCGACTACAATACCGATAGATATTATATTATTTAAAATCAATAAAATACAGATAATCACTAAATGTATTTTATGCAATTTTTCATTTAAAATTATTAAACCCCAGGGGATAACCGGTATCAGGTAGGCAACTTTATAGGGGAATATAAAATATAAAATGCCATACAATATCAGTACCATCCAGCAAAAGTTCAGCAGGTGCTGATTTTTTGTAACTGGAAAAGACTTTTTATACAGCAACATTAATACAAGTATCAGAACAAAAGCTAAAAATCCTGTTATTTCTGAAATGGAATTTATTGATGACAATAGTATTGAATTCGTTATCGAATCAATGGATTCTCTTACAGGTGTAGTGGACATAAAGCCCGATCCCTGTAGAAATTCAAGACCATATTTATGTAAAACAGGTAAGAAAATCAAAGCTGAAGTTAAAATCCCTGTTGAAATGAATTTTTGGAAGTCCGGGATATTGACTTTTTTTACATACATCCAGTAAACCAGAGGTATGACCATTAACAACGAGGTAAACCTGGTCCCGATGGCAAATCCTATGGCGATTCCCGCAAGACTGTACCTTCCCGTAAATATAAAAAAACAGGCCAATAAGATAAACGCCAGCGCCCACATATAATCCATGGTAATTGTACTGTTTATCCAGATTATTGGAATAAATGCAAATGTAACCAGTAACAATGCTTTATTTTTAATTTCAAACTGGTTCAAGATTCTTCCAAATAGAATCAAAGCAACAAAGGACATTACTGCAGTTGCCGTGTTGATAGCTATCCAGCCTCCCCCTATAAGCAACGAATTCAAAATTTCAAAAAGAGGAAAGCCTGGAAAACGTGATACGGTATATACATGATAGTAACGAAGCAAATATGCGGAATTAACGACGGCGAGAACATCCGAATCAGTTGGAGATGTAAATGCGCTGAAACCAAGATCAAGGAAAGGGATTCGGGAGACTGCAAATATAATGAAGAAATAAATTATGTAAGGGAATCTCGTAAAATCGATATCCTTTATTTTCGTGAACATGGCTTAAGCTAAAGTTTCTTCCTATATTTAAGCCTAAGATAAAAAAGAAAAGTTGAAGGGATTTTCTCCCTTCGTGTTTATATATTTACTTTCTCTGCCTCAGGACGAGGTACGCTACTGCAAGCAAGCCTGTGATGGCGAGCGCTGATTCAAAGCCCGGTTCAGTCTTCTTGGTTGGCGTTGGTGTTGGTGTTGGTGTTTTCTCTGGTGGTTTCGTAGTTTCAGTGACTGCTGGTGTTGGTGTCTTGTTTGTTGGTGTTGGTGTCTTATTTGTTGGTTTTGGTGTTCCTACTACGGTCGGTGTAACTTCTGTTGGTTCCCCTATCTGGTATTCTACCATTGGGTAGAACCTGACATCGTTTGTTTCGGTATCTGAGACTCTGAACTTCATATCGCCTGCAAGGTCGACCTTGCTGTCTTTGGACAGCGTTACCGAGCTGTCGCTCTTTAATGTGAGTGTACCGCTCGTTCCCTCAACCTTGAATATACCGTACTTATCGCCGTTCTTGACTTCAGTGACTGAATTCGAGATTACCCATGTGTACCGCAACTGCACCATATCAGATGTTGCGCCTGCGAACACGCTGTCAACGTAGGTCACGAAGATGGGTACGTTGGTTTCACCGCCGATATTGGCATAGTATGTATAGACACCCTGTGTGCCTGTGCCGGTTGA
>DATCUE010000118.1:0-13567 GCA_036567605.1 Candidatus Methanoperedens sp.
CGCCGAGGTAGGGATTTGAACCCTAGCTTACCGGAAGGTAAAACAGGTCTCGAGCCTGCCGCGTTAGTCCGCTCTGCCACCTCGGCATGAGTATGCTTTAAATATAGTTCGTTAGCTATTAAGCTTTGGAAAATCAATTAAAGTAATACAATATTTTAAGGATTATTTTGTATCTTATGAGACTTGACTCTTATCTTGTGGAAATCGGCAATCTCGGTTCCCGGGGGCGCGCAAAACGCGCGATCATTGGAGGCCATGTGAAGGTCAACGGGAAAGTGATACTCAAGCCTTCTTATGATGTTGCATACTCGGACAACATTGAAATAACGGAGGGACTGGATAAGCCCGCCGGATACTGGAAGCTTAAAGATATCCAGGAAAAAACAAATCTTATCAGGAAAGGCGATACTGTGCTTGACATAGGTTCAAGCGCCGGGGGTTTTATAATGTTCGCTTCAGGGATCGCATCGCAGGTTCACGGTATCGAATTCAGCCGGGAGTTCAGAACAGGGCTTGGAAGGCTGGCTCACGAGCTTGCGAATGTAACCGTGGAATTCGGGGATGTATTTACGATGCCATTTGAGAAAGAAAAGTTTGATGTCCTGCTTATGGATATCACCGTAAGTCCCCTATCCTCCATTAAAGCGCTTGAGAATGCACTGCCGGCAATAAAAAGAGGAGGTTGCATACTGCTGGTACTGAAACTGCCAAAAGAAAGGGACAGGGAACCGATACTCAGGAAGCTCTCTTCCCTGGGACTTAACATTATAGAAATCCTGGAGCCTCCGAAAAAAGAAGCGTATATAATAGCAAGGAAATTGTGATGGAACAATTTGATTTTGATCTGGAAAATGTTGCAAGGATAATAAGAGATAAGAATTGCAGAAAGATCGGGCTTCAGTTCCCTGAAGGTCTCAAAAGACGAGCAATAAAAATTGCAGGGGAGCTTGAAGAAAAGACCAGTGTAAAGGTCATTATTTCGGGGAATCCCTGTTTCGGGGCATGCGATGTCGATACCGCACTTTCCGGGAACGTCGATATGCTTTTCCATTTCGGACATGCGGGAATGGGGAACTTTAAGAACGTTGTTTTCATTGAAGCACGTTCGAACATCGATGTGATGCCTGCTGTCAAAATGGCTCTTCCTTTATTGAAAGAAGAAAGAATCGGCATTATAACCACTGTCCAGCATGTTCATAAATTAGAAGAAGTTTCCCGGTTTCTAAGGGACAACGGAAAAGAAAGCGTTATCGGGAAAGGAGATTCGAGAATATGCTATCCCGGTCAGGTTCTCGGCTGCAATTTAACGGCGGCGCGGACCGATTGCGATGAATATCTTTATGTAGGTGGAGGGTTTTTCCACCCCCTGGGAGTTGCGGTTGCAACGGGAAAAAGGGTGATTGCGGCAGACCCGTATTTGAACAAAGCAGTTGAAGTCGCTCCTGAAAAGTTCCTGAAGAAACGACACGGATATGTCGCCAGGGCAATGGATGCAGTGGTTTTCGCTATAATCGTTTCAACAAAAAGTGGGCAGAAGAGGATGGGGCTTGCATTGAAACTCAGGGAAATCGCAAATAAACATGGGAAAAATAGTTACATCATTTTGATGGATCTTGTCACACCCGATCAGTTGCTTGCTTTCAAGGCCGATGCCTATGTGAATACGGCCTGCCCCAGGATCACAATCGACGATGCGGAGAGATTCCATGTCCCTGTCCTGACGCCGCAGGAATTCGAGATTGTGATGGGGGAGAGGGAATGGAAAAAAATGGAAATGGATGAGATACTTGGGGAGCAAGAACTGGTTTGATATGTGCATGCCATCATTTTTAAATACTTTAACTTCCGAAGATATATATCATGGCGATGTCTAAAAAAATTCTGGAAAGGAAAGAGCGTGAACGGAAGGAGAAAATAGCAGAACTTGAAAAACTGGCAGCTTCGGGAAGCGGCGACGCCAAAAAGAAGCTTGCGAAAGAAAAAAGAAAGATGAAATAATTTTTATTTCATAATCTCAGGCGGGGCGCCGCACAATTTTACCAGCGCCTCGGCCTCGATAAAATGAAGACCTGCGGGAATAACGAGAGAATGCAAGGGCCTGCCAAAATCGTGATCTTTTAGTTTCTCGATATAGTCCGCATGGACATGAGGAGAATCCGATCCCGCCCTGGCGACACCCACAGCAAGCGTATTTACAAGTACACCCTCGCCCCGCCTCCCTTCCATCTCCAGGAGGAGTGCTATCGCTTTCTTTATATCCATAAATCCTTTTTCCATATCGATATCCAGAAAAACAAGCGTATGGAGGTCGTTCCGTTTGTTCATTTTAATAGTATCGTACGGCGCCTCCGAGATTATGATTTTATCGCCACGCGTGTAGGGGAACGGGATGGTCGTGGATTTACCGAACCTGTAATTCTGCAACCCCGATAAACCTGAAACAGCGGATGAAATAGAAGGCGCATGAATGATAGCCGTGTCGATGCCCATGTCCTTTGCGCGCAGTCTTAAATCAATGTGGGTAGTCGCCACCATGGCATCCCCGCCGCTTAAGAAAACCACGTTCTTTTCCTTTGCCTGCGGGAGCCATTCGGGATTCTGTTCCACATCTTCCCTTGTAAGGACGGTCACTTTCCTTCCGTAAAATTCTTCGATCTTTTCTATGTTTGTCCCAACAAGATGCGACGTATAGAATTCCACATAGACGACATCTGCTTTTTTTACCGCTTCCAGTCCTTTTACTGTTATGTCTTTTTCATCATACAGCCCGAGTCCGATAAAGGTAAGCATAAATCACTATATGGTAGCCATAGTTGTAAGTTTTACTACGGAAAGCTATAAACTTTTCAAGTATAATTACATAGAATAATGAAAATAATACAAAGATTGAAAGAACTGGGTCTTGCCATTGGCAAAATCCTGGGATATATTGCGATCCTTGCAGGAATTATAATGACTATCCTTATATTGAGAACGCTATTTTCCTGAAGTTCAAATCATATTCATATGTCATCGATACCGTGTAAATCCGCGTTCAGTCATCCTTCTGCCGCTGACTCCCATGTAAATCACATCAGGCAGGCTTTATATATGAAATCCCTGTGCATTAAGGTGTCCAAAAAAGATGGGGAAAAAACCAGGCAAAAACTCACCGGGCTTGGGGCAATTGACAAGAACCTGAAGATAAAATCAGAAGGCGAAAAGCTTTTAATCCCGGTGATCAGGCGGATTGAAGGATTCGGCGATATTGCAGAAGAAGATTTTGAAGCGATAAAAAAGAAAGAATCAGTTTCCGAAATCCTGGGATATGCCCCGGCATATGAGCTAATCGGCGACATCGCACTCATCGAGAGGCATGAAAAAGACGCACAGCGCATCGCAGATGTTCTGATACGGCAGAAGAACATAAAAACAGTGCTGCAGGCTGAAACCTCTGTCGAAGGTGAATTCAGGACGCGTGAAGTATCGATACTTGCAGGCGAGAGAAAAACAGAAACGCTATACAGGGAAAACGGCTGCAGGTACCTCGTAGATGTGGCCAGTGTGTATTTTACTCCCCGCCTCTCGACCGAGAGGATGAGGATTGCAGACCAGGTGCATGAAGGCGACCTTGTGGTCGATATGTTTGCAGGAGTTGGGCCTTTTAGCATTTTGATCGCAAAAAAAATCCCATCCACAAAGGTGATAGCCATTGACAAGAACAGAGAGGCCATTAAATACCTTGAAAAAAACATGAAACTCAATAAAGTCGAAAACATTGAAATAAGGGAAGGCGACGCAAGGGAAGCTGTAAAAGGCATTTCAGGTGTTGACCATATCATTATGAACCTGCCCCATACTGCACTTGAGTTCCTCGATGCGGCGCTGGGTATAATAAAAAAAGGCGGGGTCATTCATTTCTACGCGATCGCGCATGAAGATGACTTATTTGAGGGATTATTGGGAAAAATCGAAGAAACAGCGAAAAAGTCGGGCCTGCAGGTAACGCCCCTGGATAAAAGGGTCGTAAGACCTTATGCGCCGTATCAATATAATATCTGCATCGATTTTCGCGTAACTTAATGGTATTTACGCTGTGTCGTGGCACACGGCGTAATGTTCACATGAGACAAGCCTGCATATCCTGACATGTTCGCCTAAAACGTGGCAATAAAGTTCCTCCTGCTTCATTATGGATTCACGGGCAATCTCTCTCCAGTTCACTCCGGTTTTGCTTTCAGTTTTCACATTTGTCACTGTTTTCTCCATTCTCACTCAAATCAATTCGAACTATATACTAAATATGATTCCTGTTGATATAAGCACGTCGAAAGTTTTTTAAATCTTTTTAAGACATATACAGATTTTTCTTGGTTTTTTATTGTTCATAGTAGGCTTTTTTTTGAAATAGCGACAAAATAATCCTCAATAATTTAAGAATCTGTCATTTATCACTTATTTATATTCCTGCTTCAGGCGCGCCAAATTTTTCAGGTTTGAGAGATAATATAATATATCTACCAAAAGGTATGATATGTAAAGTGCAACATGAAAAAAAGGGAAAAACCTGATAATGACTTAAAAACTATCGATGAAAAATATCGTTTGTTGTTTGAGGCTGCCCCTGTGGGAATAGGAATAGCGGACCTTGAAGGCAATATCCTTGACGCCAACCCGAATATTCAGAAGATGATGGGCTTCACTCTTGATGAACTAAGATCAGCAGGTGTTGGGGTTACTTACGCCGATCCCGGGGAGCGCATAGCATTAATTAAAGCTGTCAGAGAGAACGGCACTGTGCGTGATTGGGAAATCAGGCTCAAACGTAAGGATGGCACGATTTATACTGCACTGCTTAACGTGGATCTTGTGGAACTCCATGGCCGTAAACTGCTTCTTACAACAGCGCGCGATATCACAGATCGCAAACAGGCACAGGAGATGCTGAGGCTTCTTTCCAGTGCCGTGGAAGAAGCACCTGACGGCGTCCAGATAGTCGATCTGGACGGCTATATTTTATATTCCAACAGGGCTGTAGAGAGGATGTACGGATTTTCGAGCGAGGAGTTCAGGAGAAAACACGTCAACGAGATGAACGTGGACCCGAATTTTGCAGCCGATATAATCATACCCTGCATAAAAAAGCACGGGTGCTGGGCCGGGGAACTCATGGTAAAACACAGGAATGGACGGGAATTTCCCGTCTGGTTGAACACCTCTATGGTCAAAAACAGCAAAGGTGAGCCTATAGCCATGGTAGGCATAATCAGGGATATGACAGAGCGGCGGGGTTTTGAAGAAGCTGTGAGAGATAGCGAGGAACGATACCGCAATCTTTTTGAGGATTCTCCGATCTCCCTCTGGGAAGAAGACAGCTCGGACATTAAAAATTACATCGATGAACTGAAGAATAAAGGTGTAGAAGATTTCAGGGAATACTTTGAAATACACCCCGAAGACGTTATTCGCTGCACTGAAATGGTGAAAGTAGTGAATGTGAATAATGCTACTGTTTCCCTATTCAGAGCGCTTGGTAAAAAAGAGCTCATGGACGGCCTGGGACAGATATTTACCGGACATTCATACGGACTATTCAAAGAAGAACTCATAGCCATTGCGGAAGGAAGGACTGAGTTTGAAGGTGAGGATGTCCTCAAAACTATGGCTGGTGATGCGATTCATGTTTATCTGAAATGGTCGTTAACCCCAGGTCATGAGTCGGATTATTCTAAAAGGCATGTTTCAATGATAGACATCACGGAGCGCAAACGTGCGGAGGAAGCGATTAAAAAATATGCCGGGGAGCTTGAAGAATCCAACTATATAAAGGAACTTTTCATAGATATAATGCATCACGACCTTATTGACCTTCTGGCAACAGCAAGCGGTTTTATTGAACTTCTGAAGGAAGGTGAGACACTGCCCAAGAAAATGGCGTACATCGAGACTGTTGAGAGAAGTCTTGCCAGAGCCACAGAACTAATAGACAGCGTTACTAAATTTCCCAGGATAGAGAGCCTTGAAAGTCTTGAATTCATTAATATGGATTTAAAAGGGGTAATAGAAGAGGTAATTGAAGATCTCCATCCTTCGGCTGCGAAGGCAGGAATAGATATTGAGAACAATGTAACGAAGAATATGCCCATCAGGGCAAACAAGATTATCAAGGAAGTCTTTGCCAGTCTTATATCGAGTGTAATTATATACACCCCCAATAGAAAAAGGATAATCGTGAACAGTGAAGAGGGGGATGTCTTCTGGAAAATCAGGATTATTGATAGGCAGGGTTTAATGGATACGGATAAAACCATGATTTTTAATATGCTATGCGGGATGGAAAAGAAAGGAGTAAAGGGTTCGGGACTGGGTCTGGCAATCGCAAGAAGGATTGTCAGGCTGCATAAGGGTGGTATCGGGCTGGAAAACACCCCGGACGGTGGGGCTGTTTTTATTGTGGAACTCCCGAAGCTTGAGTATTTATATCAACATCAATAGGAAATTATTTAATCTACATTCTCCATTAAGGTTTACCTTCGCTTTTATAGAGTGAGAATAACAAATATAAAATAAATGATTATTGGAGGAAATTAATTGGCAAGAATGCATACACGCAGGAAAGGGCAGTCAGGTTCAAAAAAGCCTTATCGAGCCCAGGCGCCCGCCTGGTCGAATACGAATAAAGAAGAGATCGAGAAAACAATAATTCAGCTCGCGAACCAGGGAAAATCATCAAGCGAGATAGGCATGATCCTGAGGGACCGTTACGGCACGCCAGATGTGGCCAAGGTAATGGGTAAAAAGATCGTTGCCATCATGAAAGAGAAAAATGTGGCGCCCGGGATACCGGAAGATATTCACAATCTCATTATAAAAGTGCTCGAACTCAAGAAACATCTCGACAAGAATCCAAAAGACGCGCATAACAAGCGTTCTATCAATAACATGGAGTCAAAGATAAGAAGGCTTGAAAAATATTATCACCGCGAGGGCGTGCTTCCCGCTGATTGGAAATATTCAATTGAAAGAGCCGAGATGCTTATTTCAAGATAAGTCACGATGACTGGTGGAAAGGAGAGCCTCCCTGAACTTGAGGCTTTAAGTAGGCAGGTAGCATCTGCCATAAAAGAACACGAATATGTCAGGCTCATATCCCATAACGACGCGGACGGCCTGTCTGCCGCCGGGATCCTGTGCAATGCACTGTACAGGAATGGGATACGTTTCCACGCAACGATCGTAAGCCAGTTCGACATTTCCACAGTTGAATTAATTAAGAAAACTTCGCAGGGCCCGGTAATCCTGTGCGATATGGGAAGCGGGCAGGTGGAACTTACTTCTTCGATAAAGGAAGCTATAATCATCGATCACCATAAACCCACAGGCAAACTGGAACATATTCATTTCAACCCCCATCTTGCCGGGATTGACGGTTCAATCGAATTATGTGCATCATGCGGCGCCTATATGGTCGCCAGGCAAATGGGTGAAAACTCTGACCTTGCCGGGCTTGCCCTTGCCGGAGCGGTGGGTGACAAGCAGCCCATGGCCGGGGTTAATAAATTCATTCTGGATGAAGCGGTCGACCAAAAAGCAGTGACTGTGAAAAAAGGGCTTCGGATGGGCGACGACACAATCGAGGAACTGCTGGAATACAGCATCGATCCCTATCTTGATATAACAGGTGATAAAGATAAAATAAAGGCTTTCATTGACGGTGCGGGAATAAAGGGAAAGTTAAAAGAACTTCCTGAAGAGCAATTGATAAGATTTGCTTCATTAATCGCATTGAAAATAGCAAAGCAGGGAAGCCTTTCAGCAATAAATTCGTTAATCGGCGACATTTTCATATTGAACAATGAAATTATACCCAATATCTTTGATTTTGTGAATGTCCTCAACGCCTGTGGCAATGTTGAAAAAGCAGGGCTTGGCCTTGCAGTCTGTATGCGGGATGAAGCCCTGGCCGAAGAAGCTATGTCAACTGCAAGGGAACACCAGAGAAAAATAGTCGGGACAATAAAAAAAGCGCAGGCGCAGATCAAACAGGCGCAGAATTTCAGGTATGTCCATCTTGAAGATTCAAGCAGCACAGGCGCGATAGCAGGGACAATGACCCGATACCTGTATCCTGATAAACCATTCATTACATTGAATGAGGTCGAGGACAGGATCAAGGTCTCGGCGCGCGGAACACGGAAGCTTGTAAGTTCAGGCCTTGACCTGGCCGCCGCCCTGCGTGAGGCTTCGGCAGCAGTCGGAGGCATGGGAGGGGGACATGATGTGGCTTCAGGTGCATCGATACCCAAGGGGACTGCACCCAGATTTATAGAAATCGCGGATTCGATAATCGGAAAACAATTGAAAGGCAAAGAACAATGAAGATAAAAGGGAAATTGATTTTCATAAGCGAAGATGCAGGCGGGCTTGTTAAAACTATCGCTAAATCACTTTCGCCCGACAACCTTCCCGAAATGAAAACCACAATTGATAGGACCTCCGCCACTGTCACGTTCCAGGCTGATAAGATAAGCACAATACTATCTTCTGTTGATGATTATCTTATGAATGCAAAGATTGCGGACGATATTATATGCAGGACAAAGAAAAAGCCCAAAGACGATATATTTTAATACACCCTTTGCATGTAGGGAAGGGTTGTGCCCAGGTGGCCTAGTTGGTTAGGGCGCCAGACTCATAGGGTATTTTGATGAGGCGCTTGTGCTTCCTGAGAAATCTGGAGGTCACGGGTTCGGATCCCGTCCTGGGCATGGAATTTTCTCGGGCAATGCTACTGTGATGTCGTACTTTTATGGTTATTGTTATTACTATTATAATATAGATGGATATATTCATATACTAAGTCATCCAAAGTATAATTTGAGGACAGGGTTAACAGAGTATTTTTTGTGTCAGCCACTCTTTACCTCTATCCTCTTTTTTATGATAATCTCTTCCCAGGGGAAATATCATATCAATGGAAATAATCGGAAAATTTCGACATCTTTAAATATTATAATAGAATCCGAGCCTTCGTAAAGTAGCAGGCCAAACTATTTTTACATATAACCCCCACTCCCCGACCTGCTACTTTGCACTGCAAGCACTTTACTCTAAAAAAATTATTTATTTGTCAGAAGTGTATCCGTTAACCTTAAGTATCAAGCGTTAGAAGTGTAGTACGGTGTATGGTGGCAACGGTTCATTTTCTATGAAGAAATCCTATCCTATCCTTGCCACATTACACTAACCCGAATACGTTCGCTCCAATACCAGAATTCTCTATCCTATAGTTTTCTTTCAGGATACCTCATCAATTTTCTGCGCTGCCACGAAAGCTTTTCTGGCATCTTCATGTCGCTTCTCAATAAGGCACTTCTCACCGCATGAGCGAAGCATTTCCTTTGTGGGCGTCCTGTTGGCTATTTTGTAGGCCTCAAGGCCCGGAGTTGTCCAACCGTCATCGAAACACCTGTCACCGCACATGATAAGCTCATCTTCAGGCGGCGTCCGGCAGGCCAATTTGTAGGCCTCCAGGCCGGGATAAAGCTGCCCCTCGCTGAAACATTTGCTGCCACAGGTGATGAGGTCTTCCGCGGCCGGAGTCTCATTGATGAGCCTGTAAGCTTCAAGGCCGGGATTGAGTTTTCCTTTAAGCAGACACTCCCTGCCAATCGAGGCGATTTTTTCCTTTGGAAGAGGCGTGCCTGTTATCTTGGATGCCTCATAAGCAGAGTATATCCGGCCGTCATCGAGATATTTATTGACGTAGCCTTTAAGGACTTCATTCGGAATTTCAATATCGGCGGCTTTTGAGCCTTCTACGGCTTTTGACATCCATCCATTCTCAAGATATTTATAAATGTAATTTCCTAGTTCTTCTTTCGGGAACGGCACTCCTGAAAATTTAGATGTTTCTATGGCTTCAGTCATCCGTCCTTTTTCGAGGCAGCTTTTAATATATGTTATAATTTTTTCTTCATTCATTTTTTCCTCATTGATATGTGGTCAAGTGGATTGGTATTATATTTAGTTTTTAATCGGATACGTATAAAACTTATGCACTAAAACCATTTTAAAAATGCATATAAACAATCATGTGTATTTTCGCTTATATGGTTTATGAAATATGTGAATTCTGCGGAAATAAGTTCGACAAAAGAGGAATGCGCAGACATAGGGAATCATGCCGCAAGCGTAAAAACAGAGAGCAGGAAACTGCAAAGAGGGACAACGGGAAGGTTGCCAGGGATGCGCAGATACAAGATCTTTTTAAAAAAATAAAACTATTAGAGAATATGCTTGATGATTTAACCACCCAGGTTGTGGATTTGATTAAAAAGGTTGAATGATTAGATATATATCGGAGCGAGTATAACACAAAGCCCAATTCAGGTGATAACATGGATTTTATCGTGAAAGGAACTTTCAAGGCAGGAGAAAAATGGGAAGGATTCACAAAGAATGTTGCATCCCAGAACAAAAATAATGCAACAGAAAAGACATATTCATTGATCGGAAGCGAACACGGTTTAAAGCGCCGCCTCATCAAGATACAATCAGTCGAAGAGGCAAAAAAATGAGTGACGATAAACTGACACAACAGCAGATGCAGGACCTTGCAGTAAGGCACCAGCAGTTCCAGTACCAGGCGGAGGCGATTTCGCAGCAGATGAACATGCTGAAAATAACGATCAAGGACGTTGAAACCGCATTGACCACCATTACGGCCCTGAAGGACGTGCCTGCGGGAAAAGAAACCCTTGTACCTATCGGATTTGGTTCGTTCGTCAATGCGACCATTACCAATCCCGATAAAGTCGTGATAGGAATCGGCGCAGGCGTGAGCGTCGAAAAAAAAACCGACGAGGCAAAAGTATTCCTTGAAAAAAGAAAAGAAGAACTTACAAAATATTTTGAACAGATGAACAACGCGCTTGCAAAGCTTTCACAGGAACTCCAGAATATCGAAAAGATCGCACAGAGATTCGAGCAGTCGCAGCAGAAACCCATGCACGCCGAATAAATATGTTTGAAAAACTCAAGGAAAAACTCGGCGGTTTCAAGAAAATACTCGGCGGGGCAATAGAAGAGACCGAAAAAGA
Organism: Candidatus Methanoperedens sp.; assembly: GCA_036567605.1. Lineage (GTDB taxonomy): Archaea > Halobacteriota > Methanosarcinia > Methanosarcinales > Methanoperedenaceae > Methanoperedens. Next base: position 11,082 of record DATCUE010000118.1, read on the forward strand.
GAAAGCGCCCGAGCCGCCATTAAAAGAGCTGCCCCAAAAGCCAGAAAAAATCGGCGTGATGGACAGGATAAGAGCGGCAGTCCTTGAACAGGAATTCATAATAGATGAGAAAAGCCTGCGCGACCACCTGTGGGAGCTTGAAATGGCGCTCCTTGAGAGCGACGTGGCAGTGCCTGTGGCCGAAAAAATCGTGGAATCCGTAAAAGCTGAACTTGTTGGGACGCGAAGAAAGATAGGCTCAGATACAGGCGAAATAGTCGGGACGGCGCTGCGGCGCGCGATTTCGAAAGTCATATCTATCGACTCCTTTGATTTTGATGATTTCATCAGGAACTCTAAAAAGCCGGTGACTATAGTTTTTGTCGGTGTCAACGGCACGGGCAAGACTACTACCATAGCGAAGATGGCAGAGCGTTTCAAGGAACAGGGTTATTCCATAGTGATTGCGGCAGGGGACACCTTCCGCGCCGGGGCGATCGAGCAGATTGAAAAACATGCCGACGCTCTCGGACTGAAGATCATAAAACACCAGGAGGGGGCAGACCCCGCAGCGATCATATACGATGCTGTCCAGTACGCCGGCGCGAGGCACAAGGATATCGTGCTTGCCGATACCGCAGGCAGGATGCATACAAATACCAACCTTATGGACCAGTTGAAAAAAGTGTGCAGGGTGAACAGGCCCGACCTTGTTATTTTCGTGGATGAGGCCGTGGCCGGAAATGATGCTGTGGAAAGGGCAAAACTCTTTAACAGCGCCGTGCCCTTTAACGGCAGCATCCTGACAAAAGCGGATGCCGATGCCAAAGGTGGGGCGGCAATATCCATAGCATACACGACAGGCAAGCCGATACTGTTCCTGGGGGTTGGCCAGACTTATAAGGACCTTGTGAAGTTTGACCCTGAATGGCTGCTTGACAGGTTATTTGAGTAATGATTTGATTAAAGAGTTTTTAGATTACACTATTTCGTACAAAAACGAACATTATTTATATTACTAAGACTATTTAGAAATCATGGGTTACAATCATACTACTATGATTTTTTCTACGGATAGTGGTATTGTAGCAATCGACAGTCCTGTTAAGTTGAAAATCCTTGAATTGCTGAGAACTGGCACCACGGCCTTTGAGGACCTTGTGGAACAGTCGGGGAAGGCCAAATCCACCATATCGGTACACCTGGATGACCTTGAGAAATTAAAACTTGTGCAGGAAAAAACATATCCTGATGACAAACGGAAGAAATATTTCACGCTTAATTCCATTTGCCTGGCATGTTCGGAAACCCCGATCCGCGATCAATATGACAGGCATCTGGAGACTATTGCAGTTTCAGGGTTGAACGGCGGCTCTTTTATAAAACATATATTTCATACCGTCAGGTATGGGATGGAAGCCTATGGTTTTAATCCCAAACCCATACTCAAAAGACTGGGTAATGATATTGGTATTAAGATTGGACCGGGATTCAAATCAGGTGATTGCGAGGGGATTTTAGACGAGCTTTCTGTTTTCTGGAAAAAGCATGAACTGGGGGATATGACCATAATCAATAAACTCGAGCCTGTAATTATTGTTGTTAATTGCTACCATTGCAGCCGGATGCCAAATGTCGGAAAAACATTATGCTCTATGGATGAAGGCATCATGGAAGGGATTTTTGCAAGCAGGCTAAATATTGAATACAATATCCGGGAAACAGAGTGTTTCGGGACCGGGCATAAACACTGCAAATTTGTGATCGAGGAGAAATAGATCGGATTACTTTTAATGTCCAAAAATTTTCCGTCAGTACTTCCGTAAGTAAAAGTATAGTGTTCTTTGTTTTTTTCGTCGTACCTTACCAATAAATTGAATGTTGCATTCTTCTTACTCGACTGATTCGCCATTATTGAAATGACTATAATAAGCATAATCTATTTCTAAATGTTTGTGTATAAAGCACTCAAACATTCAGGCGCATTAATGGAAACAATAGGACAATCTCTTGGAAAAATCCTTACAGACTTGGAAGCAGTAGGCGGCATCGAGGTTTCAGCAATCGTTTCCAGGCAGGGACTGTTGATGGTTTCTAAAGATACCGGTGGAGGGCTTAACAGTGAAGCTTTTGCAGCATTGACCGCCACTTTATATATGTCAGCCGAATCAACAACAACGCGTCTGTCAGGGCAGAAACCGAAATCTATTATGGTCGAAACCGATAGTAAGCATTTGATAACCTTTGTCGCCGGTCCCGACGCACTGATAGTTGTTCTTGTTGGAAAAGATGTCCCTGTTGGTCTTATTTTAAATGAACTGAAGAAAGCCGCCGAGAAAGTCAGGCAGTTCATTTGATACTTCGAAGAGGCTGTGGGACAGAATTAACCGGGGTACAGGTTCATCAAATTATGCCAGACCCCCGTACAAGTTAAAGCAGTACTGATCCTATCATTCCTTTTCTGTCCCACTTTCCATCCGAACCATCTCTTATCAGCAGAAAAACCA
>DATCUE010000119.1:0-27497 GCA_036567605.1 Candidatus Methanoperedens sp.
GGATTCTATATCCAATCGTCAATATACCACTTTAGATATATAATTCATATATTGCTATTTATAGCTAATTACTTGAAGAAATGAAAACTAAGAACGGTAGTTCACGCAGATATCTAATCCGCAATCCATTATCACAGTCAACGACTCCCGATTGGAATCGGAAGCATCAACATGGGACATCTGTGACAATTTGGAACGACAGATATATCATGCAATTTCCATCGAGATTAATATCTTTTACAAAGGGTAAAAAATATATATATATATAAAGTATATTCATTATCTATAATATGTCCTACATAAAAACATTAATCGGAATTTTATCGATTTTTTTCATTGCTCTTATTATTCTTCCCCAAACAACATCCGCAGTCAGTGAAAATGATTGCCTTAATCTCACCAAAAGGGCTCTCATACAGCTGCATAATAACCACTCCGATCCCCTCTTTCCCAGTGATATCCTGAATTGGGGTGGCAATACCTTCAGGGAGGGAAAGGTCGATGGCAAAAAATCAATTATCATAGGAAATATTACTTTTGTTTGTAAATATCTTCCAAGTGCTACAGCCTCTACCACACCTCATACCGATGGCACAATATTGATTGAGCTTAACAAGAACGACATCATCCGGCTTGAGGATTATAAGGCCATAATTCTGCATGAATTGATTCATGCAGGCGTTGGCCAGAAAGTCAATAGACTTGCGATACCTGAAGTATTGCAGCAATACTCACGCAGTTGTGATGAAACCCTTGCACATTCAAAAAACCTCTTCCTTCTCCAGGATCTGAATGGAAGCCAGGAATTTGCAGGAATAGATCTTACCAGGTCTTTTGCGTACCAGCGATCCATGAAATTCCTTGAACGAAACCTCAAGGATTGTATCGGAGTTACAGCCAAGAGCGACAATGATCTGGATAAAGAGATGAGAGATGGGAATGTGAGATGGGATCAGCAGGAAAGAGGCAAAGAAGAATACAAAAAGCTCATTGAATTATTACGGAAAGAGATCGAGAAGGTCAAATTGAGAATAATGGAAAAGAAGATCCTGCACATGAGAAGCAATGATAGAAAGATTTCACGAGATGAGAACAGGACTCTTGAGATAATAAGAAGCTGGCTCAATGTATCTATCACCGATTACAACGGTCTTTACAATGAGATCGCCATGGCCGACCTGTCATCGAGGCTTCACGGAACCAGGATACCGGATAAAGCTTCTGACTTTGTATCAGAAGGAGTATCTCTGGCGGTATCCACGCTTCCGGGTGACAGAATAAAGCTCGATGTATCGTCTGAAAATGGTCTTCTTATGGTACGACAGCATATCCCGACTGAAAATAAGGTCGAAACCGATGAAGAGACGCTGACAGGTATCCTGAATTCTCTCGACAAAGAGGAAGCAGTAAAGATGGCTCTTGCCAGCGGAAAGATCTCAATAGATGGAAAATCTGCACCATTTATCGATAGCTATTCACGTATTTTACGATTGCAATATTATGTTTCACCGCCATTTTCTCCGGGAAAAAAGATAAAGGTAGGGAGAAACGAGATACTCCTTGAAAGATCAGCTCACGGTCTAACACTCGCCAGGCTTCCTGATATGGAATATACGCTTCATCTGGATAGATTCGGAGGTATTGCCGGATGCACGAACCTGGGCGATATGAGACTGGCAGAATACAAACCGGACCAATTGACCCGCTCTGCCGGAATTTATATTCCTGAATGGGATGCAATAACTCATAGAAATATTCTCGAAGGTTCATCCCAACAAACGCTTGAATGTCGTGGAAACACACATGCCTATAGTGAGGCAGGAGTGATACAATGAAATGGTGGAAATCCCTGCTTGCTGCATTTGTGTTTATTTCAGTTATATTAATTTTAGTTCTTTATTTCCTGCCAGCTCCTTCATATGAAGCCGATCCATTGATTGAGGAATCAAACACGCTGATACTTTATGATATTCGTGAGCTTGGAATAAAAGATGTTCTTGTAGATAAAACCGATGACCATGTACTTGTACGATATAACGAGCCACAGGGATTTATGAACAGGTCATCGATCATGGCGATAGCCGCAGGTCATGCCCCGCTCACGGAACGCATCATCATCCAGGTCTTTGATGATTTCAAGCCAAAAGAAGAAATGGTCGCCAAGACGCCTCTTGCCCTTCAATATGCAGGCGGCGAAATTACTGAAGATGAATTCCTGAAAAGCGTTAATACATCAAAGCTGCAATGAGTTCATAAAGCTCTAATTCCAATTGGCTTTTTTAGCGCATTGACATTGGTATTTCAAATGTGCAGTCACGGACGCCGGGATAGAATTCCGGTGCATCGGCGTCCATGCTCGATGGTATTGCATTTCCATTAGATTACTTGCTATCCAAGTCTTTACCCAGGCGCGAATGAACAATTTTAGCCCTGTTAGCCCCTTTGGAATAATTGAAAAGAGCCAAACTTAATTAAAGTTGAAGGCGTATTTAAAAAAAATGACAGTCATTACTGCAATAGTAGTATTATGTTGGGCAATCTTTGCTCTATATTGGCTAATCAGCTCTTTATCACAAAAGCCTGTAGCTGAAAAAACAAGTTTTTCAAGTAGGATTGTGCAGCTCCTCTTTATGAGTTTTGCATTTAATTTTGTGATTCAATCTGCTCAGCTTTATCCACTGTATATTATGCTCATACCAGATTCACTGGTAATCACTATTGTTAGTATTGCTCTTTGTGTGATAGGGCTCATGACATGCATCTGGGCTAGGAGAACTCTTGCCGGGAATTGGAGTTCACTTCCAGTAATTAAAAAGGATCACTATCTTGTTCAGGATGGTCCCTACAAGTTTGTTCGCCATCCAATCTATACAGGCTTTCTCCTAATGTTTCTAGGCACAGCACTCGCAATCGGAAGGCTCGGTGATTTTGTTGGCTTTGCAGTGTGTTTCGTGGGTTTCTGGATAAAGCTTAGACAGGAAGAAGCTCTAATGATTAAATGTTTCAAAGGAAATTATCTTAGTTATAAAAAAAGAGTAAAAGCCCTAATTCCCCTTTTGTTCTAAATGCCCATATCTGAATACTGTTGCCTTATGCGAGCATCAAATCCTATCGTTGCAGTCACCGACCCCCGAATAGAATTCGGAGGGCATCAGGGAGGATGCTCGGTGATTTTGCTTTTCTCTTGGATTACCGGTTTTGCGAATTCATTCAGGCGCAAGGTTATGGTAATTAATATTACATTAGGCAGTAATGCCTAAGTGGCAACACTTTTAATTATTCGTGCAAAGATAAGAGAGAAGTATATGACGAAGAAAAAGGTTATTACATTTTTATTATTGGCATTAATTTTCTTAGGCTTAACTTTTATATATATAAGCCTTATAGCAAATCATAGACCTTATACGGCATTTGTAATTAGAGAATCTGATTTTCCTAAAGAGTGGAGCCATGGTGAAGTTGAAGTTGCAGAAATAACTACAGAGGAACTAAACCAATATCCTATTCTTCAAAATCTGATAAGTGGTGATTGTACAAAATATGACGTAAATTGGTGGCGTTGTAAAGTTGATTCTGATAAATGGAACAGAACTAAGAATTTTATCAGTACAAAAAAGAACACTGATGTATGTATTAAGATAGGTGAAAAGTGTTACACAATAGATTTTGTAACATGCTGCACTAGAGATATAGACATAACGGATATATTTGTTGGTCGTTGTGCATGTCCTCCTAATACGCCACAACAAGAACTAGAAAGTAACGAGCCATTAATGGTGGTAGTAACAATACAGAATAATCAGAGTGCAAGCACAGATATGCTAAATTATATGATAAAGATTAAAAAATCTTCAAATGTATTACTGGAGACAAAAGAAATGATGGGTTATATTAGAGGTAACTCTTCAGGAGGAATTTCGACGACAGCGACTTTTCCAGGTCCAGGCGAATATAGTTTAGAAATTCAAATTTTTGAAAAAGATAAGATGATAGCTCAACGATCTACTAATATAACTGTTGGGACATATCGCAAGATATATAATACAACTCCAATTTCAATTGAAGAATATGAGATATATTCTACAGTTATTAAACAAAATCACGATTCTAAATCAATGGATAAATTTGTTATAAGACGATTAACTTACAACGATACGGTTTATAGTGATGCGACTAACAATATAAGTAATAGTTTATTAGATAATTATATTGATAATACTGAAAATTATATTGGAAGAAAACTTGATATCGATTTAGTGAAAAATTTCAAAATAATTAATTCAAATAGATCAGAATTGGATACTAAATTTTCAATTGTTCAAAGAGTTTTTTTGGTTTCAGAGAATGAACTTAATAACATATTTAGCGAGTTTAATGGTTGGGATAGATTTTATGAAATATACCCTAATTCATCAGGAGTAATTGAAATATCCAGAGTAGGATTCAATAATAATTATACCCAAGCATTACTTTACTATGGTGAACAATCTCATTATGTGGCAGGTAACGGTTATCTTATTTTCCTTATCAAAGAAGAAGGTAAATGGATAATAAAAGAACAAGTTATGTTATGGATATCGTAAAATATTGTTACTGAATTTGACATTGAAATTAAAAATGGAAAAGTTACTGGCCTTCAATGAAATTTGATATTAATTTGAAGTTGCTTCTACTAATAAAGTCGATTTTTTCAATAATAATTGATGTGCGCCGATTTTCAACTTTGAAAATGATGTTCTGGATTTCTACCGCCTTAAACGAGCATGAAAAACGCCTATCGTTGTAGTCACAAACCCCGGACTTAAGGTCACAAGGCCTGCATATACATTTTTTCAACAAAATAGTATTGACTGCAATGAAGCATGACACTAACTACTATGGTTTTGCCAATAAATCTTTTCAACAACGCACCATGCCCTGCGCCAGGGTATCGCCCCCGGGCGACTTTCTAGTATATGGCCGGGCACTCACACGGCGTCAGGGATTGACAGGTTCACCTGGAATCTGGATCTTAAACCCGTAGCATGGAATTGAGTGCAGGCCCTGCCAGCTCGCTTCCGGCGCACATCGGCGCTGCTCGCTTCGCAGGACAACCTTAACGCAGGCTGAGCACTTTCATTATATCCGATGTTGATAAACAGGAGGCACTCCTGTCACAACGGGTACAACGAATCTCACGGCTTCTATCCCAATTTACAGGGATATCCAGTAACTACATGCAAAAGAAATCGGTAATACAACAATTGTAGCAGCAAGAACCATAGCAACAGCATCTACAGCTTCAACAGGGACGGCGCCGCCCTCCGGCGGCAACTGAGCTCACGTTCCTGGAGGCGCCGCTCTCCGAGCGGGGTTATCCTGCGTACTTATGGGCGCGTCTGTGAGCAGACCGAGCCAGGGATGCAAGTGTTTTCATTATCATGTTGAGGCCGAGGGTTCAGGATAAAGGAGCCTGCATCGTCCTTTCCATTCATCAGGTGATTTAAATACCAAGGTTCAAAAGGACTAAAAATCTATCTGAAAAATTCCGCTGCTCTATAAGTTATCCATACACAGGCAAGAGCAGGTGTGTTTGGAAAAAGGGAGGAATGTTAGGAAGGTTCCATTGCGCCAACTATGGTTCGGATTACTTTCCCCTCTTCTTCTTCACCTGTGCTTTGACCATTGGACTATCTGCAGCTTTCTGGACATCAGGTGGGAAATCCGATGCCTCGAATACTTGGCGAATCTCGATCACGTCGCCATCTTGTGCAGGGACTCGCTTCGCCCATTCGACCGCGTCTTCCTTCGACTTCACGTCAATAATCCAGTAGCCGCCGATTACTTCCTTGGCTTCAATCAGGGACCCATCGGTAACTTTGGGTTTCCCGCTGGAAAAAGCGACACGTGCGCCCTTCGAGATTGGGTGTAATCCATCGAGTGAGATCAGCGCACCTACCTTCGCCAGTTCTTCATTGAACTTCATCATCTTGGCGACGGACTCAGCGGGAGGAGCGAATCCTTCTCCGGCTCTCTCTCCGGGCGGCGTGTCAGGTTGGTAGATTTTCGGGATCATGAACATCATGAATCGCATGGTTTTATCTCCTTTTAATTTACGCATATGAAGCTACTTTGATGAATCTCCTTGAACGAAAAACTAAGGCTTCTTGGCGAACATAGCCTTCGCAGCCGTTTCTAGCTCCTCATCAGAAAGGTCCTTTATATGTGTAGCCAGCATCCAGCGGTGACCGAATGGGTCAACAATACCGCCGGCGCGGTCGCCCCAGAATGCATCAGCGAGGGGCATCGTTACAGTGGCGCCTGCCGAAACAGCCTTTGAAAAGACAGCATCGACATCCTCAACATACAAGAACATACTGGTACTTGTGCCGCCTCCTGGTGATTGGGGTGAGAAGACGTTATGTTCAGGGAATTCAGGAGACAGAAGTAATATCGAATCACCGATCTGAATCTCCGCATGTACTATGTGCCCATCGGGCCCGTGAAAGACCCGCCGTTTCTTTGCATCAAATACCCGTTTGTAAAATTCAATTGCCTCTGCTGCATCGCGCACAACCAGATCAGCAGTGAGCGAATGAAAATCTTTCGGAATGGCTTTTGTTTTCATACTAACCTCCAAATTTTTTACTACCCGTAATTAAGGTTGATTTTCATTCTATTTTAATTTTATCTTTCATACGCCTGCTTTTCTCATGTCATTCGGCTTGGTTCGCTTCGCAGAACAACCTTAACACAGGTTGATCGCTTTCATTATACCCGATGTTGATAACAGGAGGCCCTCCTGTTACAACGGGTACAACGAATCATACAGTTCATATCCCAGCAGCAGTAGGTATCGCGACTTGGGCAGTAGCATCAGCAGCATCAACCTGACGGGCGCCGTTCTTCGGCGGTAACTGAGCGCATGTTCCCGGAAGCGCCGCCTGATTGCGGAGGTAGCATATCGTTCTTTCGGTTACTGTTATACGCAATCAGGGACACTAAAATAAGAATATTTAAAAATACTAACAATTATGCATGATAGGAGAACGAAAATGAACAAACAAATATTTCTAAAATGGCTTAAAATCAACAGTTTATGTTTCATAGGTGCCTTTATTGTAACATTCCTTATAGTCCAATTATTTCCCAATGTCATGCTCGGATTTTGGGGAGGATGGGCTTCTTTAATAGAGCAGACAGGTGCTAGGGGGGCAGCAGAATTTTCTCCCGATTTCAATACATTCATTAAGATATTCTATAGAAATAGCATCTCTGTCTCTATTGTTTTTATCGTCGGGCTATTCTTGGGGGCACTAATTTTGATGATAGCGTATGGTTTATTCTTTTCTCTTGTAGCTGCTCTTGCCCCACTAACGGGGGTAACCTTCACCTTTTTCGACTGGATTCTAGTTGCAACTGAAGCACTTTTCCTTATCGTAAGTGCAACTTTTGCATCAACCCTTGCAACTGAAATATTTGGGGTAAAACCAGAGATAAAACAGCTATTAGAGTATTGGAAAAAGCAGTTGATGGATTGGAAGAACCCCTGGTCATTTCCTGAGCAAAAAAGAAACTGGCGAATCGTGTTTAAAGAAAATAAAAAAGGATTTGTTTTATTCATCATAATAATCTTAGCGTTGCTATTATTCGGAGCGTGGTTTGAAGTTTGGGGTTATTAAAATGGTTCGAACTTGATTCGGATATCTTCACAATTATGCCAGCACTATAATCTTGGTAACAAAATTCACTGAATTTTAAAGATATTTCTACTCACTTAAGAATTGGAGTATGAACAAATTCTGTTCCCCACATGTTCTTTTTTGCAGTTTTATCCGTGCCTCAATTTTAGCGCCGCGACTGTTATTCTGGTTCAAGCTATTCAAAGGATGCACAATCACCCATCGTCCGCAGTCACCGGTATACCCCGTACGATGTACGAGGCCTGTATAGGATACATCAACCCCCTATTATCTCTACATTTTCCACTACATACTATTTGAAGTGTTCTATATGGCTGGCATTGAAATCAAGAATGGAAAAAAATTTTAGGTATATATGTAACTTGGATTAGCCATAATCCCTATCAGGATAAAATTCCAGGTTTATATGTATGAAAAAATCCATTGTTTTTCGTTCTCAGCAGTGAGATTCCTCCACCAGGTCACACTGACTTCAACAGTTCAGATCCCGGAGAACGTCTGACGAGACCGCAGTTCCTGTGCAGTTGCCAAGTGTCACCGAAGACAAGAGCCCTATTACCTTTCCATTCTGCAGGATGGGCGAGCCGCTGTCCCCCGGCTGCGGCATATCAAAGCAGGGAAAGAGCAGGGAATGAAGCGCCGCTCCCGCGCGTATCACCCTGCACCGGGTGCTGTGCCTTTCATTTATGAGTTGAGCATCCTCCATCACAGCGGCGCGGCCAAGCTCTGTGACCTCCGCTTTGTCGCCTGATGGAAGCTCGATCAACACAATATCAAACTCGGGAAGGAATTTCTTAACGATGCTTTGAAAACCTCCCACCTGTACGACGGTTCCAATCTTATCACCTTCAAAAATATGAGAGGCTGTGGCTATATAGTGTTTTTTATTAATTGATACAATAGCGCCGATTACGCAATTAGCTCCTTTGATTGAAAAAAAGCCACCTGATTTGATCATGTGTCTCTGAATTGAAATAGTATGATTCTATTTATTTCTTTTGTTGTAACCAAATTATTTTGTAATCCCTCTGCAACAAGTTAATAATCAATCAGTATCTTTAAAAGGCCAGCTTTTATCTCTAAGTACGAAATGACGACCTCAATACCTCTCTCCACAAAAGAACTGCTAAAAAAGCACGGCTACCATCTTGCCGGCACCCACAGCGCGGTAAAAACGTGCCTCTGGCTCAACAAGACCCTGCGCAATGAAGGCGCCTGCTACAAATCCAGGTTTTACGGCATTGACTCACACCGCTGCATCCAGATGACCCCCACGCTCGTATGCAACCACAGGTGCCTTCACTGCTGGCGCGCCATAGAAATGCAGGCGGAAATCCCGCAGGTTTGGGACCCTCCTGAGAAAATAGTGGACAGCTGCCTCGCAGAACACCGCCGGCTGGTCTCAGGTTACGGCGGCTCGGAAGTAATGGATAAAGTAAAGTGGAAAGAGGCTTTCGCCCCGAAACATGTGGCAATCTCGCTTTCAGGTGAACCCACGTTATACCCCCATCTGCCCGGCCTCATTGAGGAGTTCCATAGAAAAGGGATGACGACCTTTGTGGTCACAAACGGCACAAACCCTGGTATGATAGAGAAAATCAGGCCGACACAGCTCTATATGAGCCTGAATGCTCCCGATAAGGATGCATATATAAAAGCATGCTCCCCCCTTGGGTGCACGTGGGAAAAAATAACAAAATCGCTTGAACTCCTGAAACGTGTCCATACGCGGACAGCTATCAGGATAACGCTGACAAAGGGTATCAATATGACCTATCCAGAAAGATACGCGCATTTAATGCAGGCTGCAGAGCCGGATTATATTGAGGTGAAAGCCTACATGCATCTTGGTTTTTCAAGAAAGCGCCTGGCGCCTGAGAATATGCCTTCCCATGAAGAAGTGCTGGGTTTCTCTAAACAGGTAGCAGCGGCAATGGGTTACTGCATCGCGGATGAATCTGGTGGAAGCCGTGTCGTGCTGCTATCAAAGGATGGGACAAAGCAAAGAATCGCATGATTCTTGCATTTCCTGAACTGTATAACAAAACCCTTATGTGCTTTTATATAGTTATATATATTGAATATGAGCGAAGGTACTGAAGGAGAGACCGAGGTAATTTCAAACGTCATGGAAGAACCAGTCGGGATTCTGGTAAGTCTTGCGAAGAACGGCGAGATCGATCCATGGAACATAGATATAGTTGAAGTGACTGATAAGTTCCTGCGCCAGGTGGAAGAAATGGAAAAGATGGATCTGCGTGTATCAGGAAGGACGCTGTTGTACGCAGCCGTTCTCCTTCGCATGAAATCCAATGCGCTTGTAGAAGTGGAGGAACCGGGTGATATCATAGAAGATGATTTTTCTGATTTTGAAATCAGCGATTATCCCGTTCCCGCACTCCCGCTGCGGCGCACTTCGAGGCGCCCCGTGACCCTTGAGGAACTGTTGTCCGAACTTAAGAAGGCGGAATTGGTGGAAAAGCGAAGACTTGAGCGCTTTGAAAACAAAAGGGAAGAGCGGCGCGCCACGGTTGAGGAAGTGCTTTCAATCGCCCATGAAGAAGACATCGAAAGCAGGGTCGGAAGGATGAGAAATCTATTGGATGATATGTTCGAGAAACAAGAAAATGTCAAATTCTCAGAAATTTCCCATCCTCTCGACAGGCCGGGAAAAGTAATGGCATACCTTGCCCTTCTTTTCCTTGCCACGAAAAAGGAGATATGGCTTGAGCAGGAAGAGCTTTTTGGTGAACTTTTTATAAGGAGGCAGAAAGCGGGATGAGTGAAGAAAAAGGTATTCTGGAAGCCGCACTGTTCGTATCAGGAGAGCCGCTCGATATTGAACAGCTTCGGGCTCTTCTCAAAGGCAGGGATGTTTTGGGATTGCTCAATGAATTGATGGCTGAATACGCACAGCGCAGTTCGGGGCTTGAGATAAAAGAAGTGGATGGCAAATATGTGATGCAAGTCAGGCCCGAATATGCAGAAAAAGTAAGGAGAATGGCCCCGAAAGAACTGCGCTCACCTGTGCTTCGGACGCTGTCCATGATAGCCTACCACCAGCCGATAATGCAATCCGGGCTTGTTGACAGGAGAGGGGCTGCAGCATATGATCATGTCAGGGAACTTGAAGAACGGGGCCTTGTGTCTGCTACACCGCAGGGAAGGACCCGCCTCCTCCAGACCACGCCCCGGTTTGCGGAGTATTTCAATCTCGATTCCTCCGATCCCGAAGCAATAAAACGCAAGATCATAGATCTTGCCAAGGAGCAGAATATGGGGCTTGACAAATGGCTGGGGAAGCAAGGGATAGGCGTGACTCCCATGTATGAATCGTTGATGGGTCTTTGCGGGATCTCAGAGTATGAAGTCGTGAACCCGTATGCACCCACAGATGAAGAGCGCGACCGCGTGCAGGACCTGGGCGTGCTGGTGGTTCCAAAAGGATATAAAGACAGGGTGAGCGGATTTTTTGACGGCAGGATAATCGAAGTAACTGCGGTATCATTTGAGGATATTATTAATTCGATAAATATCCTTGCTGAGTACGGAAATAAGACCATGGTCAAAGAGAGTATTGAAAAAATCCAGGGATTAAAGGATGAATATATCGAAAAGACATTCTCAATAACTTCAAGAATTGCACCGCAAACGGAAATGGTATCGCGGATGGTCAATGAACTGCGCATCGGGATTTCATCTGATGGCGTTAAGATAGCGCCTGATTATGGTACTTCCAGCGGAGGGACTGAGATAGGAGGCGGGGCTGATATTCTTATTCCTACACATAAGAACGCCGAGATGGATGTTGTGAAAAGGGTATGCCAGAGGTATGACGCCCTGATAGAAGGATTGAAAAAGGCAAGGAAGTGAAGTTACCTGTTCCAGCACATTTATTTGCCCAAAGTATCCTTGAAGTACTTTATTGTTTTTTCCAATCCCTGACCAAGTGAAACCCTCGGCTCCCAGCCAAGAATGCTTCTTGCCTTTGTGATATCGGGCTTTCGTTGCTTCGGATCGTCAACAGGCAGCGGCCTGAAAGCGATTTTTGAGCCGCTTCCAGTTATCTTGAGTATTATTTCCGCGAACTCAAGTATTGTATGCTCTTCGGGGTTTCCGATATTGACAGGTAATGGATAATCAGACATCATCAGGCGGTAAATTCCCTCGATTTCATCGCTCACATAACAGAAACTTCTGCTTTGCGAACCGTCCCCATAGACTGTGAGTTCTTCTCCGCGCAAAGCCTGCGAAATAAAATTCGGCACAACTCTTCCGTCATTCAGGCGCATCCTCGGACCGTAGGTATTAAAAATCCTCACTATCCGCGTGTCCAGGCTGTGATAACGATTGTATGCCATGGTCATGGCCTCGGCAAACCTCTTCGCTTCGTCATATACGCCCCTGGGTCCAATAGGATTTACATTGCCCCAGTATTCCTCGCTCTGGGGACTGACAAGCGGGTCTCCATAAACTTCAGAAGTTGAAGCCAGGAGGAACCGCGCATTATGTTCTTTGGCCAGCCCGAGCATATTATGTGTCCCAAGAGCCCCGACTTTAAGGGTCTGAATCGGAAGTTCCTGATAATCAATCGGGCTTGCAGGACTGGCAAGATGGAAAAGGAAATCTATTTTTTCATCCGGATAAAGCGGCTTTGTCACATCATGTTTTAAATATGAGAATTTATCGTTTTTTATGTGGGCAATATTCTGTTCTGTGCCTGTGATGAGATTGTCCACGCAGATTACATCCACTCCTTTTGTGAGCAGTAAATCGCATAGATGTGAGCCGAGAAATCCTGCTCCTCCTGTTACCAGTGCTTTCATGTGATTTGCCTTATACAGCTCTTCTGTTAAATTAGTTTTTGGTATTTACTCAGGAGATAAGGATGCCAGTATGCTGGATAAATGCAAGCAGTTTTACCCCGGAGCAGGTCAGCCAGGAATATATATCATAATAAATTATGGATACCATGTTGATGTTGGAGATATGGGAATAAAATTTTCAATCTTTTTTGCCATATCCCATGCAAAATCATTTGCAGCATCACTATCGCCCGCAGTATAAATTATGATAGTTTTTCCTTGAATTGTAGTTATTTTTAGATTCAAGCTATCGGGTACATCGTCAAGCTGGGAATACCTTCTATGCTCTATGTATATTCCGTTAATATCTGAAAAAGGTATTTTATTTACAAACTTCAAAAAATTGTTCTTGATGATCACTCTTTGAGATTTCTTATCTATCGTGACGGTTTCGTTGTGCAAAATAGTCCAAAGTATAATAATGAAACCAAAAAATAGAAAATAAAATCCTTCAGGTTTATCTGAGTAATCTATATAGAGATAAATCAACACTAAACCAATTAATAAAACAATTAAGATTTTCAATGGACTTTCATGGGAAATAATTATATCATCCGTTTCTTCCTTGATCCTCTTGGGCATGTTTAAGCGTTCAATTAATTCTTTTCCAATGTTATAAAAATATCGGAGGCACCTTCCTTTTCTGTTTTGTGCACAAACTAAACATGAAAATGCCTATATACATTTTCTGCATCCTTCTTCGTAATCCCAGGCACTTTTGCGATCTCTGAGATCTGAGCCATCCTTAAGAAATCAACCGACCTGAAATACTTAAGCAGCGCGCGCTTCTTCTTATCTCCTATTCCTGCGATTTCATCCAGCACTGACTCGCCAATCTTTTTTCCCCTCAGTTTCCTGTGGTATGAAAGCGCAAACCTGTGGGCTTCATCCCTTATCCTCTGCAATAACACAAGCGCCGGCGAATCCCGGGGGAGGATTACCGGGGCATCCCTTTCAGGAAGGAAGATATGTTCAAACTCCTTTGCGAGCGCAGCAGTATTCAGGTTCAGTCCAAGGCCCAAAAGCGCTGCCAGTGCCGCATTCAATTGGCCCTTTCCTCCGTCTATCAATATGAGGTCTGGCATTCTTTTTCCTTCTTCACTGCGGCGGGAGTATGCGCGCAGGACCACTTCCCCCATCATGGCAAAATCATCAGCACCTTCTATTGTCCTGATCTTGAACCGACGATAGTTCTTCTTATCGGGCTCACCGTTCTTAAACGCAACAAGAGAACCAACTGATTCAGTACCGCTTATGTTTGAGATATCAAAAGCTTCGATAATTGATGGGATAACAGGCAGGTCGAGGGCTTTTTGCAATTCCAGAAGCACCTTATTTTTATCCTTGCTTTCTTCGATGACTTTCATGTTAAGCAGCAGCCTGGCATTCTCCTGCGCAAGGTTCATAAGGTCTTTCTCAATCCTGTTCTTTGGGGTCTTGAGCTTCGAACCTTTGTCAGACAGCCAGAGCGATATGGATTTGTCCCCCGGTTCAAGAGGGATTATTATTTCCTCGGGTGGATCGACATCCTGGTAGTATTGTTTGATAAAACTTGACAGCACCTCAGTCTCATCCGAGTTTGCAGTATTGAGAGAGAATATATCGCGTCCTTTAAGTCTCCCCTGGCTTATATGAAATATTTGCAGGCTCCCCGTTGTTCCTGAAACCGCTAAAGAGATTATATCCTGCTCTTTTTTGCCTGTTTTACTTACGCGTTGTTTTTCCGACAGTTCCTGCAATGCGCTTACCTGGTCGCGAATGCGCGCAGCTTTCTCATATTCCTGCATTTCCGAAAGTCTTTTCATCTCTTCTGTCAGGGACCGTATGAGCTGGTTTTGCTTCCCCTCGAGAAAATCTGTCACGTTTTTGATTATATCCAGGTACTCGTCTTTAGTTACGCTCCCAAGACATGGTGCTGCACATTGTTTAATGTGATAGTTCAGGCAGGGGGGGCACGGCAGCTTCTTTTTACACCGTCTGATACCGAAACTGGAGGCTATTCTTATTAATTCGCGAACAGCCCTTGAATCCGGGTAAGGGCCGAAGTACCTGGCCCCGTCCTGTTCCCTCCTGCGGGCAATGCATATACGCGGATATTCTTCGTTTGTTATTTTGATTAATGGATACGCCTTGTCATCTCTAAGGCGCACGTTGTAGCGCGGCCTGTGTTCTTTTATGAGGTTGGATTCCAGGACAAGCGCTTCAACTTCATTTTCCGTGACTATATAATCAAGACCCTCCATATTCCCCATGAGCATCCGGGTCTTCGGTGACGCCTGTTCCCTGAAATACTGGCCGACCCTGTCCCTAAGCGATGATGCCTTTCCAACATAGACAACTTTATTTTCCGTGTCTTTCATCAGGTAGACACCAGGTGAATCAGGCAACTTTTTAGCATCTTTGGCATTAAAAGTCATTAGTTGTTGTAGAATCGGTTTTTTTGCATTAAAATCTTTTGTGAAATTTCTGGAAAAGGGATTGGAAGGACGCAGACCGAAATCTGCGGCCATCTTTTTGCATGGCAAACCAACCCCCAACTTCCCAACCTGGGCCGACCACCATTTTCCCAACCTGACCAGACTATTAATCGACAAACTACTATTGTTTATTTTAAAGTATTTAATATTTGCGCTCTAGTTCGCTCATTATAATTAAAGCAACATGTAAACTTAATTAAACTTCTAAATTAATAAGTATATGTTGGTCTTAAAATTTAGGCCTGTTAAAAAAAAGATAAGATTATATAAAATGAAGTAGTAATCTTACCCTTAATCATGCCGACTCTTAATTCTCTTGAAAAAATCTTTGGAAAAACAGCACAGCTTACCGTTTTAGAATATTTGCTTGATAACAAGGACAACGACACGTATTTATCAGGCATAGCTTCAGAGACAGGTCTTTCCCATTCTACCGTATCCAGAGTGATCGAGCCGCTTCTTGAGATCGACATAATAAAAGAGACGCCGCTCGGTAAACAGATCAGGGTTTTCAAGTTAAACCAGGAAAGCGAACTTACGAAATACCTGATTAAATTCAAGGATGATTTGAAACACATGTTGAATGACGGGGTGTGAAAAAAATGAAAAAGGACCCTATTGATCAAAAAATTCTTGAATTGATAAAACATGACCAGGCGATCTCAAACAGGGAGATATCCACCAGACTTGGGATAGCGGAAGAAGAGGTTGCACAGAGGATAAAGAATTTTTCCGACACGAGATCAAAAATATTGATAGTCGATGACGAGATGGATACTTTACTGCCATTAAAAAGATCGCTTGAAGTTGAAAATTATATAGTCGTCGGAGCTTCCAATGGCCAGGAGGCAATCGAAAAGGCAAAAACAGAAATACCGGACCTGATACTTCTTGATCTTATGCTTCCGGGAATGGACGGCTATGAAGTATGTGCCCGGTTAAAAAAAGATGCATCTGCAAAAAACATCCCGATAATCATGTTGACAGCCAAGGATACTGTTAGAGATACTGTGAAAGGCCTGGATACAGGAGCCGACGATTATGTCACAAAACCTTTCAATCTCAACGAGTTGAAAGCCCGGATAAAAAGCGTGATTAGAAGATCAAGAAATCTGTAATTTGAACCTGGGAGATATATGTGAGCATAAGGTCTGAACTGATATTCTTTTTTCTCATCATATCGGTAATACCCCTCTCCCTTGTGGTTTACATATCATATGATTACAGCAAAGAACCCATCAGCGATTCAGTCGTAGCAAACCTTCGCGGCGCAACAGAAAATACGGGGAATGCAATAGACAACTGGATGGCCGCAAGAAAGGATGACATTCGCGTAATCTCACAGTCCAGGATAGTCGAATGCACTGAAAAAAAACAGCTAAACGAATATCTTGGTACTTTTAAAAATGAATATCAGGGTGTATATAAGGAATTCTTCATACTTGACATGGGCGGGAACATAACTTTCTCGACCCTGTCAAGGACAGGAAATGCAGCCAGTGAACGATATTTTTCCGAGGCTGCAGGAGGAAAATTGTATATATCCGATGTTTCGCAGTCAGAAATTTCCGGTTCCCCTGAAATAATAATAGCCAATCCCGTTAAAAAAAATGGAACGATTACAGGCATTCTCGCTGCAAGAGTCAGTATGGAAAACCTGTACAGGATAATAGAAAATATTGACATCGGAAAATCCGGTGAGGTATTCATAGTCAATAATAATGGCGATTTGATATTTCATGAGAACCGGTCCAGGATCCTGCTCACTAACGTCAAGGATAATTATGCAGTTAAAGAAGTCACATATGAAAAGAACGGGATAGCCGAATATGTGAATAGCAGGGGCGAAAAAGTACTGGCTTCATATTACTGGCTGCCGCTTTACAGATGGGGACTGGTCGTTGAAAAGAATATTGATGAAGCATATGCAGGGGCTTTAAACCTTGGACGCCAAATGATATTTATTTCTTCTTTTGCCGTTATCGGGGTTGTTTTCCTGGCCGTCATTATCTCAAGAAGACTCACACAACCTATAAAATCCCTCGAAAATGGAGCGCTCGGCCTTGTAGAAGGGGCCTTCAAACCAATACCCGTATCTTCCAGAAATGAGATCGGTAGATTGACAGAAATTTTTAATGAGACTGCTTCCGAACTTCTGGAAATCAGAAAAAAGCTTGAAACCAAAATCGAAATAGCCAATAAAGACCTCGAAGAAAAGAACCGGGAGCTTATTGCGGCCAATGATGAGCTAAAAAAACTCGATGAACTTAAATCCGATTTTATTTCTCTGGTCTCACATGAACTCAAAACGCCTCTTTCGTCAATGAGGATATCTGCCGAATATCTTGAATCACAGGTAAATGTGGATGCTGAAGTGAAGAAAGAGCTACTGCAGATAATAATACGGAACATCGACCGCCAGACGCGTCTGATAAACGATATCCTCGACCTGTCAAAGATCGAAGCCGGGAAGCTGGAACTCCAGTTAGGCCATGTAGACATGAAAGAAATAGCGAATGTAGCTATCGAAAACATCGGGCAGCTTGCTTTGAAAAAAAATATAAAAATATCTTTGAACATACCGGAGAGCTTTTCTCCAGTAATGGCTGATAAGGAAAAGCTTATTATCGTATTGAATAATCTATTCGAGAATGCTTTGAAATTTACCCCTGATGGTGGGAGCATAATCTTGTCGGCAAAAGATAACGGGAATGGCATAGAGGTAAGCATGAAAGATACCGGTATAGGGATAGAGAAAGAAAAACTGGAAAAGATTTTTGAAAAATTTTATCAGGTGGATAGCAGCTCCCGACGAAAAATAGGCGGATGCGGACTCGGTCTTTCGATATCAAGCGGGATAATCAAAGCACACGGCAGTGAAATCCGGGTGGAGAGCGAGCCGGGGAAGGGCAGCACTTTCAGCTTCACGTTAAAGAAGGTTGGCTCATGAAGAAATATTTTTATGCAATATTAATTGTAATTCTCCTCTCAGCCGTGTATGTCGGATATGAGAGATCAAATGTCCAGAAATCAATATATGTTGTTGCCATGACCGCAAATGAGATGTCGGCGGCCCTGAAAAATGGAACGATCGATGGTTTCATCATATGGGAGCCATTCCCTGCAAAGGCCGAATACGAAGGCTATGGCAGATACCTTGTTAGTTCCCAGGACGCCTGGGAAAACCATCCATCATGCGACCTTGCGATATCTGATGACATTACAGATGAAGACACAATCAAAGCAATTACCTGGGTGCATATAAAAGCAACAAGGTTCATCAATGACCCGGCAAACAGGGAAGAAGTTATAAAATACGGCATGGAATTCTCGGGACTTGATAGGAATATGGTTTCTGCTGCTATAAATAATACAATATATATTGAGTTCCCGGATCTCAACCAGACCAGGAAAGCATTTGAGATACTGGAAAAAGCAGGGGCATTCGATAATTCTGTGAGTTCTCTGGGATATAGTGATGTTGATGATTTCCTATCAGACATGTTCATAGATAAATACTACAATGAAGTAAGGAAAAAGCTGGATGAAGATCCTGAATGGGCGCCGCCTGCGGTAAATGGCAGCCTGAGGTTCGGATATATTGAAGGAAATATTCACTATCTCGGGATGTACATAGCACAGAAGGAAGGCTTCTTTAACAGGGTCGGCCTTATCCCTGGAAAAAATATCCAGTTCACCGGATACCGTAATGGGGGGGCGATGACAGATGCTTTCAAGCAGCGCGATGTGGATGTGGCGAACCTGGGGACGGTAGTACTTCTAAGGTATAAGATAAACAATAACGGGAGAATACACATCATCAACGGGGTGAATACCGGCGGGTCGGCTCTTGTTGTGAGGAATGATTCTAATATTAAGTCACTTGATGATTTAAATGGCCGCAAGATTGCCACCACCGCCTTTGGTTCATGCCAGGACACAATAATGAGGAAAATGTTCGAGGGATTTGAGATCAAGCCGATTTAACATTTATAGACAGATTCGAAATCTGTGTGAATCCGTGTCATCCGTGCAATCCGTGTTCTACGCCAGAGCGCTATAATTCTTCCCTTCAAATTTTCGATGAGTCTAGCACCTTCTTCAAAAAATATCCCGTATAAGATCCCTCTATCCTCGCAACTTTCTCGGGCGTTCCTTCTGCGATTATCCTGCCTCCGTTGTCCCCGCCCTCAGGGCCCAGGTCTATTATGTGGTCTGCCACTTTAATGACATCAAGGTTGTGTTCTATGACTACCACGCTGTTGCCAGTATCCACAAGCAGGGAAAGCATGTCGAGCAACTTCTGTATGTCTGCAAAGTGCAACCCCGTTGTCGGCTCATCAAGGATGTAAAGAGTTTTTCCAGTACTCCTCTTACTCAGTTCGGTTGAGAGCTTGATGCGCTGCGCCTCTCCTCCAGAAAGCGTGGTGGCAGGCTGGCCGAGCCTGATATAGCCGAGGCCGACGTCAAACAGCGTCTTGAGCTGGCGTTTGATCCTTGGTATGTTCTCAAAGAACAAGAGCGCTTCTTCCACCGTCATATCAAGAACCTGAGCAATATTTTTTCCTTTATACGTGATCTCGAGGGTCTCACTGTTAAAACGTTTCCCGTGGCAAACCTCGCAGGGGACGTAAACATCGGGGAGGAAATGCATTTCGATGGTAATTATCCCGTCCCCTTTGCAGGCTTCGCACCTACCTCCCTTGACATTGAAACTGAAACGCCCGGGCATGTAGCCGCGTGCTTTTGCCTGCGGAAGCCGGGCGAAGATATCCCTGATAGGTGTAAAAACTCCAGTGTAGGTAGCAGGATTTGAACGCGGCGTCCTGCCGATGGGTGACTGGTCTATTATTATTATCTTATCGATGTTCTCGGTGCCTATCATACCCCTGTGCTTCCCCGGTTTCTCTTTTGCGTGGTAAAACTTCTGGGCAAGTGACTTATAAAGGATATCGTTAACAAGCGTGCTCTTCCCCGATCCCGAAACTCCTGTGACCGCAGTCATCACCCCCAGGGGTATGCCGACATCTATCTGCTTCAGGTTATTCTCACCCGCTCCCACTATTGTTATTTTGCCTTTTGGCTTTCTTCGCTTCGGTGGGACAGGTATCACCCTTTTATGGCTCAGGTATTCCCCTGTAAGCGATTTATCGCATTTAATCACGTCTTCCTGGCTACCTGTAACCACGACCTCGCCACCATGCACTCCCGCGCCGGGTCCCATGTCCACTATAAAATCCGCACTCCTTATCATCTCTTCATCGTGCTCGACCACTATCACCGTATTGCCAAGGTCGCGAAGTTGTGTCAGCATGTTTATCAGCCTGCCGTTGTCCCTCTGGTGGAGGCCGATGCTTGGCTCATCAAGGATGTAAAGCACACCGACAAGGCTTGAGCCTATCTGCGTGGCAAGCCTTATCCTCTGGCTTTCACCCCCCGAAAGCGTGCCTGCCGCTCTGTCAAGCGTCAGATAATTAAGACCAACATCCATCAGGAAACCGAGGCGCGCCCGAAGCTCTTTCATAATAGGCTTTGAGATTATTGCTTCCTTCTCGGTAAAAGTAAGACCAAGCAGGAACTCCAATGCCTTTTTCACGGACAGGCGGGTTGTGGCGATGATGGATTTATCCGCAACAGTCACCGCGAGGCTTGAAGGTTTTAAGCGCTCTCCATTGCATACAGTACAGGGTTTGATGCTCATATATTGCTGGATTTTCTCGCGCGCTTCCTCGGATTGCGACTCCCTGTACTTCCTTGCCAGGTGGGGTATCACCCCCTCGAAGGTACTCCAGTGCTCCCATAGCCCGTCGCGTTCCCTGGGTACATACCTGAAATGGATTTCTTCGCTGCTTCCATGAAGCAAAATATTTACATGCTCAGGTTTCAAATCGGAAAAAGGCGTATCCAGAGAAAAACCATAGTGCCTGGCCACAGAAGAAAGCATCTGGTAATAATATCCGTGCTCGTATCCCCACGGCTCGATAGCACCCTGTCCCAGTGATTTGCTTTTATCGGGAATTATAAGATCAGGGTCAAACTCCATGGTGCTTCCAAGCCCCTGGCACGCCGGGCATGCGCCCCGGGGACTGTTGAAAGAGAACATGTTGGGCTCAAGCGGTTCAAAACTAATCCCGCATTTTGTGCATGCGGCGTGTTCGCTGAAAAGAAGCTCTTTGCCCTCAAGAACTTCAACCACCACGATACCCTTTCCTTCTTTCAGTGCCGTAGCTACAGAATCCGCAAGTCTCTCTTCTATCCCGGCTTTTACTGCAAGGCGGTCAACAACAACATCAATATCGTGTTTTTGCTGCTTGTTAAGGACGATATTTTCTGAAAGTTCATGCATCTTTCCATCTATGCGGACGCGGGCAAAGCCCGAGCTTGCAAGGTCTTCGAACATCTGTTTGTATTCGCCTTTCCTCTGCCTCGCAAGGGGGGCAAGTATGTGGAGCTTCGTGCCTTCGGGCAGAGCCATAAGCCGCTGAACTATCTGTTCAACCGTCTGCGGGGCGATTTCACTTCCGCAGTTGGGGCAGTGCTGTCTTCCTATCCTGGCATAGAGAAGGCGGAGGTAATCGTATATCTCAGTAACAGTGCCGACGGTCGAGCGCGGGTTCTTGCTCGTGGATTTCTGTTCTATGGATATTGCAGGAGATAAGCCTTCAATGTATTCAACATCGGGCTTGTCCATCTGGCCCAGGAACTGGCGGGCATATGCCGATAACGACTCGACATATCTGCGCTGGCCTTCGGCATAAAGGGTATCGAATGCAAGTGAGGATTTTCCCGAACCTGAAAGTCCCGTTATCACTATCAGCTTATTCCTCGGGAGTTCGAGGTCGATGTTCTTGAGGTTGTGGACGCGTGCGCCTTTGATGATGATCTTATCTGTTGACATGAAAAGGATGAATGGTGGATAATATTAGCATGGGAGGGTTAAAACGTTATGCTAAATTTCATATCCTTATCAGAAAGATACGTAACCGCCCTGCCCCCCGATCACCCATGTCGGCGCAAAACAATTCCCCGCCTCGCTCTGAGAACTGGAAGGCATCGATATGATAAAACCTGATATCCGTGTTTCTCTCCTGTGAATCTTAACTCTTTTCTGAGGTCTTTCTTTCTTCACGCATGCCACTAAACGCAACTATGCCCTGAACCAGTGACACGATCAATATGAGAATGAGTAGCACAAGTGACGCGGGCAGTATAAATTCGGGATGCCCCGTCAGGATAAAGTAACTGTGTATGGAAAAAGCAAAAATCCCTGAAGCCGCAAGGAACAGGGAGAACAGATTCCCATATATTTCTCCCAGTAAGACCTGCTTGAACCCTGTGAGAACCACTAGCAGCAGCAGGAAGTTCAATACAAGGAACATCTGGATCCCGCCCGGTATCCCGAAAAGTTCCCATTCCTTCCAGTAAGCAGAATCTATCTCGTGGGTAAATAAGAGGGCAAAGTTGAGCAGGTACAGGTTTATGCCACGGGTTCTTTTATCCATTATTCTATCCACCTATTTCAGGATTTTTTCCACCGATAAAATGAGCGAGCCTCTCAGCCTGCTGTTTAATCGTATCCAAGAGGGGTTCATTCGTTTTCTCAAAAAGAGAAAGAGTAATTTTTATTTTATTTTTCTCCTCTTTGTGATTCCAAGTTCCGATAATATGCCCATTAACCAAAATGGATGGGGATATTTCACCTCTTGTACTCCAGTATACTCTTTTCTCGTATTCTGTCGGTATTATCCTTTGTCTATTCTTATAACCCATAATATAGGGATCAAACTTTGGAAGAAGATGCATAGTGTCTGTCCCGGAAGAAAACCCCTGTAACTGTTCTAAATCAGATTTAAGGATAAAAAACATGCCCTCTAAACCGCGAATTTTAATAAGTTCCACTATATCGCTCATTGCATCCAGAATTTCCGTAATCTCTCCTCTGGCAATGCCGATCCACCATGCAATATCCTCTACCGTAGCAGGTCCGAAGCCAGATAGGTAATGGAAGATAACATTCTTTTTAGCCTCGCGTTCGTTCAGGGCTTCCAGATTAACTGACGGCAACCATTTTTTAAAGTTTATGTAGGTATGGAGATTACTCGTCCATTCTCCTTTTGGTTTCCCCGGAACCAGGATAGCAGAATGACACATCTGACGCAGATTCCACTGTCCAAGACTCATATCTCCGTATTTAGTCTGAACTCTGTTATTAAGTTCCATAATATGACGGGTCAATTCCCGCGCCGTAAGCGGGCCTTTCTCGTCTAAGATTTTTAACATTCGCTGATGAACAGGTCCAAACCTGATAAGAGGATGTCTTCCTCCTGCTCGTTTAGTCGCCTGATAATACTCTACAACGTGGGCAGTCGGGACTATATGAAGGGTTGCCCGCACACCCCATATCTTGACCAGCGTTCGCCTTTCATACAATTCTTTGCTCAAATCTTCTTTTTGGAAGTTATCAATTCTATTCCACAATGAGATAAATGGCGTCGATGCCACTTGAGAATGAAGACCGCAGATGTCATTTACAACTTCAACTAAATTCTTGCTCTCTGCCTTTGAATCCTCTGTGAGATGCTGCTTATGTAGGACGAATTGATTTATGAGCTCTATATCGATATCTTTATACATCTTTTAACCTGCTTTTTTCCCTGCTCTGAGCAAAATCTCCGGCAATGCAAGTATTATGATTTGAGTTACCATCAATATCTTAAGGGATATTGATGGGTCAGGTAGAATAACAAATGGAACCTGTACGGGAAAGATAAACTCTAATAAAAGACGGAACATCCAAAAAACAAGTATCAACGCTGAAAATGCCCTTAGCTGATTTAGTGTTAATGAGGTCATACTGCTAATTCCAAACAACAGAATGGAGAATGTAAAGTGATATAAGGCGATTGATAGATTAAGGAGGTATATCATATCCCGCTGTATTTCTGTAAGTCCCTTCATCTCTGTATATGTTGAAAAGAGCTGGTTCCATACTAAATGTAATAATGATGCTGCAAGGAAAATAGAAGCAATGATCTTTAAACTCAGCCTGTAAATTTTCTCTATTTCCATAAATGTTCCTCTCATATATTTACTTGGAATTCTGTTGCTGGTTGTATTATGTCTGTATCAGCGGCACCGAGCTTTTGGATGTAGTCGTTGGTCGGGTTCGTCATATCAGCTACGTATGGCATGGATAAATATATTCATTGCCTGACAATATAAATAAGTTCCTGAATCGCTGTAAGGTATTTATATCTACTTAGTAGAGATTTTTAAACTTTTGTAATCGAGGAAATAATGATTATTTTAAATGTTATTATGATGATGATTATTTATATAAACATGAGAATAAAATATATATACTTTAACTTACACCCTTACGTTTAGGGAATAATCATGAAAATTCGTGAGGTAATACAGGAATTCATACCGTGCGAGGTATGTGGAAACAGGGATATAAAGAATTTCTATTTCCATGTTCTCGTCCACAAGGGATCCCAGCCGTTTGTAAAATGCGGTGAATGCGAAGAGGAGTATTATTCCACAAGAGCAAGAGAAATCATAACAAAGGTGGAGTATGCCAGGAAGTTAAAGGCGCAAACAAGTCCAGACCTTAAGAATAAAACGTACGCCAAGCACAAGAAGCCGGAACATACGCCGGAATACAGGCATCCACTCGTGAGTGTTTTGTCAGGTATTTAATCAGGGTTGGCGAAACATAAGCTTTAATTCGGTCTCAAGGGGGGTTATCATTCCTTCGCTGAATCCATGACCTCCGGTTCCTACTTTATAAAATGCTTTTGGCTCTTTTGCCTTTTTAAAAGTGGACTCTGCAAGGCCTATATTGATTATGCTGTCATTGACCGAATGCAGCATCACAAACCTGCGCGGTGGGATTGAACCGAGATACGTCTCGGGGTCAATGGAACGGTAAAATCTTATAAGAGTTTCATCTTTTATGTTG
Source organism: Candidatus Methanoperedens sp. (assembly GCA_036567605.1). GTDB lineage: Archaea > Halobacteriota > Methanosarcinia > Methanosarcinales > Methanoperedenaceae > Methanoperedens. The sequence continues at coordinate 24,989 of DATCUE010000119.1, forward strand.
GCTATCTCGGATTCTGTATCATATCCGCTTGTACTGATCCCGATAACTCCAACAACATCTCTGTCAAGCGCCGCGGCGATTATCGCGAAGCGCCCCCCGTTGCTCTCACCTAATAATGCAATTCTTTTTGCATCGATTCGAGGGTCATGCTTCAGGACATCGATAGAACGCAGGGCGTCAAACACCATCTTGTGTTCTATGGGTTCATTGCCCGCCCTGAAAAGTTCGTAATCGTATCTGAAATCAACGCCACCTCGATTGCGCTGTTCGATGCCCAGGCTTGCATATCCCAGATTTGAAAAAATCTCAGCCAGACCCTGTGTTCCTTCCTTGGGAACTGTCGCACCAGGCAGTATTACGACGGCAGGAACTTTCCTGTTGGATGTCGGGATTCGAAGCAATCCTTCCACATTATAGTCCTTGCTTTGAAAAGAAATAGTTTCAAGAGTGTAGTTGTCGCCCGATTCTGTTTTAAGAACGTTAACATCGACCTTCCCCCTGTTTTCAGGATATGAAAGAATTCCATCTTCGCTCACACTCCACTGCTGGCTTTCTTTCGGAATGAGAAGATAAACAAAGTAGAGAAATAAAATAATACCGATAACCGCAAAAATAACTTTCGAATATGCAGTCTGGCTCTTATCGCTTTTTTTGGAATTTATTTTTTGCCGGGCCTTTTTCGTTTTCATTTTTTTGAAAAACAATAAAGATTTTGACTCCACTCCCAGAACTGCTGCTTACTCTTATTTACTCCTTGTAATTATATACTCGCCCAGTTCTAAAAGCTTCCTTTTGGCAAAACCATCATCAAGAGTTTCAATATGGCTCTTTGCGATATCAAATTCCTCCCGCGCCATTGCCACCGCATAATCGATTGAATCCCCGACAAGATGCATCAATTCCCCGTTATTGCATTTCATCATTCTTTCAAGCGTTATGCCCGAATTCAGTGCATCAAGCAATACGATGGAGGGCCTGCTCATGAAAAGGTCGTTCCTTACTGGCTTACCGAGGTCTTCTTCCTTTGATATGCAATCCAGAATATCATCGCGCATCTGGAAAGCAATGCCGATATGATTTCCGAATTCAAGGAGGCTTTTTACCTGCGTCTCGTCCCCCCCGCCAACCATGCAACCGACCTCGGCTGCTGAACCGAAGAGCGAGCCTGTTTTCCTGAACGCAAGTTCAAGATAACCTTTTTCATCCTTTGCAAAATCAACAAGCTCCATGGCTTCCCCTTCACCCATATAGAACAGCGAATCTGCTATCGCATATATTATTCTCGGGTCCCTGGTCGCAACCTTGAGTGATAGCGCTGCAAGAATCTGAACTGTAAGCAGGGCCATGTCAGTGCCCCACATTTTATGGATAGTGGATCTTCCACGTCTTATTTCGGATTTATCGATAACATCGTCAAGCACAAGTGACGATGAATGTATCAATTCGATAGAAGCCGCGGCAAAACTTGCATCTTTTGCTGTGCCGCCTACAGCTTCACACGCCAGGGTAACAAGAGCCGGACGTATCCGTTTTCCTCTTGAACTCATGGCGTAGGCGACAGCAGCCGCAAGTTCAGGCGGCTTGATATCATTGAGCAGATCGGGCAGTTCCAGGTCCACCAGTTGCGCCCTCTCGGCTAATAGTTGCTCTATTTCCATTACATACTCCCATGACAGGCTGAATAAAAATAGTTATCATTGAAATGCATAATCTCAATTAAATTTAGCTTATCATAAATAGACTTTTCTAATTTGTATTCTGTCATTTATATGTCCAGTTTACGCATCCTGTCAACTGCCTCATTAATCCTGTCCACGGATTGCGTTAATGCAAATCTTATATATCCTTCGCCGTATTCCCCGAACCCGACGCCGGGGGTGGCGACAATTCCTGCTTTTTCAAGCAGCATACCTGTAAAATCCATGGATTTGCCTTTCACGCGCACCCATACATAGAAAGTAGCACTTGGTGGTTTCACGGCGAGGCCGAGTTCCTTTAAACCTGCAATAAGGGCATCACGCCTTTCCCTGTATATTTTGTTCGTATCCCGGACACAGTCCTGCGGACCTGTCAGCGCTGCAATGCCTGCTTCCTGCACAGCTTCAAAGGCGCCGGAATCGACATTTGTTTTCACCTTGCCGAGACCTGCCAGGATTTCCCTGTTCCCGACGGCAAAGCCTATCCGCCAGCCTGTCATGTTGTATGTCTTAGACAATGAGTGCATCTCGATGCCCACATCTTTTGCGCCGCTCACATTGAGAAAGCTTGGGGCTCTGTAATCATCATAGGCCATTTCAGAATAAGGATTATCATGAACAATAATTATATCGTGCTCATTTGCAAAATCCACCACTTCCTCGAAGAATTTTATAGAGGCCGTCGCAGAAGTGGGATTGTTGGGATAATTGAGAAACATGAGTCTTGCTTTTTTGGCTACGCTTGCAGGTATGGCATCAAGGTCGGGAAGAAAATCGTTCTTGGAAAGCAGCGGCATCTTGTATGGCCTGCC
>DATCUE010000120.1:0-59802 GCA_036567605.1 Candidatus Methanoperedens sp.
AACAGGTATAGATGTGGGATTAAATTCCCTAATGACATTAAGTAATGGGCAACAGATAGAACCACCTGAATTCCTGCGAAAAAAAGAAAAAAAGCTAATACACGAACAGAAGCGGTTAAGCCGAAAAAAGAAAGGATCAGGAAAAAGAAATAGGCAAAAAGTCAAAGTAGCAAAGATTCATAGAAAAATCAGGAATCAAAGAACTGATTTTGCTCATAAAACATCAAGAAAACTGGTAGATACCTATGACCGAATTGTATTTGAGGATTTGCAGATAATAAATATGATGCAGAATCATAATCTTGCAAAATCCATAGCCGATGCTGGCTGGTATCAATTGATAAGTTTAACGAAATCCAAAGCAGAATACGCTGGGAAAGTGGTTGAGCTTGTCAATGCCAGAAATACATCACAGAATTGCAGCATATGTGGTAATTCAGTACCTAAAGACCTTTCAGTCAGGACGCATTCATGCCCTTTCTGTGGTCTTGTTCTGGATAGGGATCATAACGCTGCTATCAATATCTTGAACAGATCAAATAATACCGTAGGAACTACGGGAATTAACGCCCGTCAAGGATTTCTCAGTAGAGGGTCGGTGCAGCGGGAAGCCCAAAGACATTTAGGGTTTGGGTAGTTCACCTCGTCAATTACAATCCGGTCGGAATCAGGCTCAGGCGTTTTGACAGACAAACGTTTTTCTACAGCCCTCAAGCGATAGTCAACGCTTCTCAAGCTCTGGTCAAGCGCTTCGATTCTCCCATGGATATCTATGGAAACGGCTTCGATTTTTCCCTCACTGTTTTTTTTCAAGGTCCATCACAGGATTTAGAATTGAACTAAGATATTTATAGTTTCTCATTTTTTTACAATGACAGCTTGATTTTTTCGGCAACATTTTCCATTTTTTTTAAGATTTGTTCTATACATGCATCGGATTTTATCACAGTTGTTACCAGCGCTTTGGGACCTGATCCCATCACTATAATCCTGCACTTACCGGTTTCTATGATTATCCTGTCGGGAATGCCTCTTCCAACTTCAGCCAATGCTGTCTCAGCGGCACCCAGCACGGTTGCCATAGTAGCAGCAAAGTTAGCTATAACCGTGTTTTCAGGCATCATTTTTAGCAACAGCCCGTCCCTGGTAATGATAGCTGCCTGTTCAATATTGCTATCACGATTTAATCCACCCAACACTTCCGCTAACCCTTCCATAAGATTCACTCCCATTATATATTATATAATCCCGATATGATAAATCTTGCTGTTAACTTAGTTCGGCAAGATTAAAGGGGATTGAAAACCCTTTAAAGAGTCGTATGAAATCTTTACTTAAGAAAATGCAGCTCATCCTTGCTCTTGATGTTACGGACAAAGCCCGGGCCGTCTCGCTGTCAAAGGATATGGCTGGTTGTGTAGACGCCATTAAGATAGGTTATCCTCTCGTTCTTTCGGCAGGAGTTGAGATAATCGATAAGATCTCTGAAATTTCACCCGTAATTGCTGATTTCAAGGTCGCCGACATCCCGAATACCTCCCGCATGATATGCACCCGGGCATTCGAGGCAGGGGCGTGTGCGGTTATCGTTCACGGTTTTACAGGGCGCGACAGCCTTGTTGAGTGTGTAAATACGGGCAGGGAATATGGCGGAGGGATATTCGTGGTCACGGAAATGAGCCACCCGGGGGCCATTGATTTCATGCAGCAGCATGCTCCGGCAATGGCGCGCCTTGCGGTAGAGTCCGGGGCATCGGGTGTCGTGGCACCGGCCACGCGTCCCGAAAGAGTGAGAAAGATACGTAATATCGTGGGCGATATGACTATCATTTCACCGGGTGTTGGCGTGCAGGGAGGGAGCGCAGCAGGTACTATTAAGGCTGGAGCGGATTATGTTATCGTGGGACGAAGCATTTACGATTCGAGGAATCCAAAGCTTGAGGCCCAGAGAATTGCAGAAGAGATTGAAAAATGCCGATGATGATAAGAATTCACTGAAATGTGATGAACCCTATGAGTACTGAGGCATTTATGTAATATACTTGAGGGGGACTTAAGGAAGGAATGAAAGAACTGATAATTTCTATGCTGGTGCAACTTTTAGGGCCAACTCAGTACTTCCGATTCTGCATAGTTCCGAACAGGAAAAACTCCATTAATCACAACAACTTCAACAATATGATAAATCCAACCATTTTTCTTCACATGGATTGAAATATTCAGTAACCTATCCCTCAAATCACTAACACTGACATAAATTTGAAGATTTTTTTCATAGTCCAGACTATACTTGCTACTATTATTGCATAAACATCAATAAGAAATTAGAACACTAGTAATCGATTGCGAAATGTTTGAATTCTATCCTCCTTATATTCTTGTAACATCTTCATGAACATATTTATTGGAATTCCACGCAAAGATTTGTATCCATCTTTGATGAACCCCACTATTGCATCGTTAATAGCCGATTTCAGCTTATATGCGTCAATCTCAAGAACCAACTTCAACAAATTTAACACGTTGTACAACAGGCATTGGATTAAGAAAAATAATGTTCTTACCACTGTTGATTTAGAACAAGTACTTATTTTGAATGCATTCTTAACTCTATACCCCGTTTCTATGTTCCACCGTTTTCGATATTCTTCAGGAATTTTCTTAATGAATTCTGAAGTTGAACTTACACCCAGATTTGTTGCAAACAAGAAATATTCATTGTTCCCCTTCTCTTTTTTAGCCTTTGGATCATATTTTGGATTCAAGATGGCTACAATGTTGAATGCAGGCCCTCCCTTTTTGAACTGATATTTTAAGATTGTCGAAGTGCAGCCAAATTTCTTTTTATGTTCATCGAGCATCTTATTAATTTTTTTATTTGAAGTTGCTGCAATAACATAATGAACTTCTAGCTCATGGAGAATTGAAATTGCAGCATGATTGAAAAACTCCCTGTCCATAAATAAAGTCTTGAAAAAAATATCCATCGAGTTGATTCTTTTTAATAATGATTCTATGAGTACAGCATAATTCTTAGTCAAGCCCTCAATATCGATTACATCGAGTGTCAATTTGGGTTCTCCAATTATATCAAGCGAACAAAATGAAAATCCCCATGATGTTCCATTTTTAGGTTTTATCCCTCTTATTCCGGGAGTATTTTTGTCCCCGTAATAAGGAATATCATGAAAATCGATAGCTATGTCGTGAAATGTGTTCCTAATATGTGCCAGTCCGGCAATCTCGGAATTGATCTTTCTAAATGAAGACAAGATGTGATCAATACTGTTTGAATTTATATAATCGTGGACAGAATCGCCTGATTGCACTTTTTGTTCTGGATTCTTTATTTGCAGGTCTATACTTGCTGATTCTATCGAGTCAGTGGTTGATGTAGCTGCGTGAAGTATCACGTTTAACGTATCTTGAAGATTGTACTTTGCTCCTTTAGGCAAGTTTATTATGTTTGCTTTATTGAATAGTTCTGAGGTTATTGCCAGTAAACTGGCAGTTTGTATCTCCCCAGGTACATGCCTCATTGTATCATCCCCTTAATATTTTATTATGGGGATGATCAATCTTATATTTTTTGACGTATAATAAAATCCTATTATTGAAAATTTAGCCAATCGGAAGTAAGCTCATTCGGAAGTACTGCAACTTTCGAAGCATATATATATGAGCATGTACATGGAGATTTATTCATAACAAATACATTTAGGGAGAGAGCAGTGGGGCAATGAAACTCCCTTAATCAGTATACGCTATCGTATCAGCAAGGTGGTGGTAAAAAACGTATAGATTTTAGTCAAACAATAATACATTCAGGGAGAGAGCAGTGGGCCATGAAACTCCATTGATTAGTACATGGCATTTTTATTAGCAAGGTGGTGGTAAAACGATAATATGCGAGTGTGGAGAAGTCATAGAGAATTATACTTTTAGAGATTATATTAAAACTTCAGCAAATCCATCAACGCCAACAATAGGACATGAGAAATGTGGATTCATATTCAATTTTATTGATGGAAATATGCCCAAGAAATATTCGTCCAAAAGTGAACTGAAGAGCTTGGCGATGAAGTTTGCAGAGAAAAATATGGAAAATGAGAATTTTGGAAGGTTCCTTTTAGAAGTAGATCGACTAAAATCTTACGGGACGCTCTCAGACGGTGAAATCCTGATTAAAGCATTTCGAAAGGTTATGAAATAAAATAAGAGAACACGATAAAGGTGTAGATGATTTTCTGGACTTCGACTATATGGACGAGTATAGGTGACAAAATAGGCGAATTGATCCAGTCCTCTTCAGTTACATTTCCCGGCTATATAGTATATGCAATTGGATTGTTGATATTGTTAGTGATTTTCCTGGTAATAGCTTTGGTGTTAAAGAGGACAAACCGGATGAAGAACAAATCTGAGACTGAAAAAATAGTCGAATCTAAGAAGCAAGAATGGACTACTGAAAAAGAGCCACCTGAAATGGATTTGAAAAAAAATACAGATAACGAATCCATCGACGACAAACAGATTGATAAAAGCGCAACACAAGCCGCCCATGAGCTTCCATTTATGATCAACTTAAAACCTTCAAGGCCAAACAAAAGTCCAGCAGGGGCCGTCCATGAACCAATGAAAAATACATTCACATCAGGAAGTAGTATGAGTTCTGGTGAAAATTATTTCGGAAGCTTAATCAAAGAAATTCAAAGAATTGATCAGATAATCAGGACTAATATAGATAAATGGAAAAAAGAGCATAGCAAAGATGCAAACGAATTTCCGGGTCTATGCATCACAGAAAACGAATTGAATGGCATTTTACAATCTCCAATGTACGAACTTGAACCAGGTTCAAATAACGAACAAATACAGACAATACAGACTATATCAGAATCAGAAAACTTTTACGAAGATCTTGAAAAAGAGAAATATCCGAGACTTCAAAATCTTCAGGATTTATTCCAGCTTGTTCCGTTCGAGGTCGAGGTGCTTTTGATATGTCTTGCCTCCGAGCTTGATTTGCGATATGAAAAGCTGTATTCTTACCTTCAAAATGATATTACAAGAAAGAGGCCAACTGTAGATTTATTGATCAATCTGCTCAGTCCTTCCTTGGCAGGGAAGCTCAGAGCAAGAGAATATTTTTCGGGAGAAGCCAGTTTGATCAGGAACCGCCTGATTTATTTTACAGGTGACGGCCAGGAAGGACAAAATCCGCTTTTATCCAGATCCGTCAAAATCGATGAACGAATTGTTAATTATCTCCTCGGATCTGACGAAATCGACGTGAGAATAAAAAATTTTTCATCAATAATAGAACCAAGGAAATCTTTTAGTGACCTGATTTTCCCAGGAGATGAAAAAAATGCAATAAAAGAGTTGATAAAGCGCCGACAAAATATAAAAAATCCAATGTTCTTCTTCCATGGGGCATATGGCACCGGGAAAAAAGCGACCGCCGAAGCCATCTGCAGGGAACTTGGAATACCTCTGCTTCTTGTGGATTCAAAGTTTTTGTTGAAGGGCGATCCTCAGGAAATTTTGAGAATCATCATACGCGAAGCATGTCTTCAGAATTCATCGTTATACCTTGAAAGAATTGATGCTCTCCTGGAAAAAGAGGCTATGATAGATTTCTTTGCTGTTATCCAGGGATTAGATCTCTTCCCGAACTGGATATTCCTGGCTGGTGAGATGCCTTATTCGCCATCTGGTATTTTAATGAATCACAGCTTTATAGAAATGGCTTTTCCCATTCCCTCATTTTCACTTCGTAAGGAATTATGGAAACCCCTACTTAATAAAGAAGAAGTCGCCGAGCCAGATATCGATGCCCTTGCAAGCAAGTTCAATTTCAGCGGAGGTCAGATTAGAGATGCGGTTTTCACAGCCCGCAATCTGGCTATGGTGAGAAAGCCGCAGGATAATAGAATAACTATGGAAGATCTCTACCGCGGCTGCAAAGCTCAGTCAAACAAGAGCCTTTCCGCGTTTGCAAGAAGCATTTCACCGCGATATTCCTGGAATGATATAGTATTGCCGAGGGATTTAAAAGAACATTTAAAAGAAGTATCCGGGTACATCAAATATAGAGGAAAGGTCTATACGGACTGGGGATTCGACGCCAAATTATCTTTAGGAAAAGGATTGAACGTGCTCTTCTCAGGGCCCTCTGGTGCAGGTAAGACCATGGCTGCTGAGATATTGGCTAAGGAGGCGGGGCTGGATATTTATAAGATTGACCTCTCCACGGTTGTAAGCAAGTATATAGGAGAAACGGAAAAGCACCTTAATAAGATCTTTCTTGAAGCTGAGACAAGTAACGCGATCCTGTTTTTTGATGAGGCGGATGCTTTGTTCGGCAAGAGATCAGAGGTCAAGGATTCTCATGATAGATATGCAAATATTGAGATAAACTACCTGCTCCAGAAAATGGAGGAATATGGGGGTATTGTGATACTTGCAAGCAACTTCAAGACTAACATCGATGAGGCTTTCTTGCGAAGGATGCATTTTGTGATGGAATTCCCATCTCCTGATGAGGATCTCAGGGAAAAGATATGGAGAAATATATTCCCAAAAGAGACGCCTGTTGGCGAGGATGTAGATTACAGCTTCCTTTCAAAATTCAAAATCACAGGTGGTAATATCAAGAATATCGCCCTGAGTGCGGCTTTTCTTGCGGCGGATGGTTCTGGAATGGTAAAGATGGAGCATATAATCAGGGCAACGAAGAGGGAATTCCAGAAAATGGGGAAGCTTAGCACTGCCGGGGAATTTGGGAAGTATTACGATCTGGTAAAATAAATTGGAGATAGCGATGAACGAAAGAATGAGTTTAGTGGATAAGATGGCTGAAGTAAAGAGCCAGAATCCGGTTCCTCAGATTCGAAGAAAGACTGAATCCTCCCAATCAATGAATTCTCCTGTTGATCGCATCCTATTTCTTCAGAGAACCATTGGAAACCAAGCTGTTCAGAGATTGATAAAGACCGGGGCCTTGCAGGCTAAACTCAGGATCGGCCAGCCTGGGGACATCTATGAACAGGAAGCTGACAGGGTGGCAGAGCAGGTAATGAGGACGCCTGATGTTTCCTCAGCTAAAGATACCAGAGTACAGCGAAAATGTTTAAAATGCCTGAAGAGCCTCACCGGACTGCTGGGGAAGGATAAAAAAGATGAAAATTTGCAGACAAAGGAAACTTCCGGCCAGACCCCTGAAGTTACCACGCAGGTAGAGACAAATATCAACGCGCTGAAAGGCGGCGGCCAGCCATTGCCAGAATCCACACGCGCCTTCTACGAGGAGCGCTTCGGGTACGACTTCAGCCAGGTGCGGGTGCATGCGGATGCGAAGGCGGCGGAGGCAGCGCAGGCGGTGAATGCGCGGGCGTATACTGTGGGAAAAGATGTGGTTTTTGGGACAGGGCAGTACACACCAGATACAATACAAGGGAAAAATCTGTTGGCCCATGAGTTGACGCATGTGTTGCAGCAAAACAGAATGTATTACCGTTCTATTCTATTCCGTAAAGCTAAAAAGCAACAGACGCGACCTCCCGGTGTTTCGCAAACACTCACGATAGTTCTTTCAGGTCTTTCCCATGTCAGGCCATCTCATGAGGTTGTTGAAACCATAAGAGAAGCAATAGAACCATTGTCACGCCAAGTAGGCAGGGAACTTAGATTCCGCCCTAGTGGATCTGGTGATATATCCCTTGCATTTGATGCTGGTGGGAACGAATCCAGACCATGTGGTTTTCTAATTCTTGGTGTCGAAGGGGGCGGAGATATATTCGTAGGCGCACATGAGGATTTGAGGGTGTGTTGCGGCCCGATTTTTGATCCTATAACCAGAGAGATTGATTATATAACTCAAATTTTGCGTGTCTTTGAACCTGATGAAGCGGAATTTGGACGATTTGTAGGCAACACAGCCGTTCATGAATTGGGACATATAATGTCTCAACTTGACCATGTATCTTCCAGAGATAACTTTATGGCAACTGGTAACCTTCCTCGCAATATGCGCACTCAACAAAACATGCGCAGATATTGGGCAGGACGTAAGACCTTTTCTTCGGATCAGATTACCAGGCTTGTACAGGCCATTCGAAATAACCAATTTACTGGCGGGATGCAATTGAGATAATTCTAATGTCCATGGACTGTTGGAGTAAGAAATTTTATTCTATCCACCATAATTCATGTTTTGAATTTACCCATGGTGGTCGGTGGACATTAATGCTAACTATCCAGTAAATTCTGATTTTTTAGAAAAAATTCGAATAATAATTTTCCATAAGATAATAAATAGATCGCAGGTTATAATGAACGAGAGAATCAGTATAGTAGATAAAAAACACGAGGCAAAGAATCAGAATCTGGCCTCTCAGATTCTAAGAAAGAATGAAATCTCTCAATCAATGAATTCTCCTATTGACCGCGTCCTGTTCCTTCAAAAAACTATTGGAAATCAGGCTGTTCAGAGATTGATCAAATCAGGCGCTTTCCAGGCCAAGCTCAGGATCGGCCAGCCCGGCGATGTCTATGAGCAGGAAGCTGACAGGGTGGCAGAGCAGGTGATGAGGATGCCTGATGTTTCCTCTGGAAAAGACATCAGAGTACAGCGAAAATGTCCAAGATGCCCGAAGGGACTCACAGGATTGCTTGGGAAGGATAAAAAAGAAGAGAATCTGCTGGCAAAAGAAACTTATAGCAAGACACCTGAAGTTACTCCGCAGATTGAATCAAATATTAATTCTTTAAAAGGAGGCGGCCATCCCCTTCCCGGACCCACTCGCGCATTCTTTGAGCCGCGCTTCGGACATGACTTCAGTCGGGTGCGAGTACATACAGATGCGAAGGCTGCGGAGGCGGCGCGGTCTTTGAATGCTAAGGCATATACAGTAGGGCGGAATGTGGTATTTGGGGCAGGGCAGTATGCGCCAGGGACGAGTGAAGGACGAATGTTAATGGCACATGAGTTGACACATGTGATGCAACAAGCTAGTGCAGATCCAGAGCATGTAGATAGACTCAATGAAAGACATAGTCTGTCTACTATTAACGCTTTTTCTGGACTAAAATACACCTTGCAGCAGAAGAAAAGCAATCCTGATACGGCAAGAAGAAAATGTGAAGTAGATCCGGCACTTGATTACTATAAGAGAACGCCACAAGGGAAAAAAATAGACTTTAACGAATGGCTGGAAAAGATGCGGAAAGTAGCCGGCACTGCCAATAAATCGCTTTATGACGATGCCAAGGCTGCGAGAAAGATAGATCGCTCTTTTATTATTCTGGTATGTAAGATTCAGCAGCTTTTGAATATTCGCGAAGATGGCAAGATAGGAGGCCTTACCGCCATTGCTTTCGAAAAATTTGCAACCGGCGGGGAAAAGGGAATTGATTATAACAAATTATTCAAAGATAAAAAACTGGAAGTTGGTATCGCCATCGGAGATGAGTTTGAGGGCGAATTTATAGCAATTGTTAATCTGCTGGAAAGAGCGGGAAAAAAATTGAAGAATTTTTCTTCAACAGGTTCCACTGGGCACAGGCTTATCAAATTTACCAAAGAGTTTCCAGTGCAGGGAGATAATACAGCCGCTCCCGTCGCCATAGAAGTGGAATTCAATATTATTAGTGCGGAAAGCACAACACCTAAAAAAATCCTCACTGAGTTTCTATCAGAGAAAGAAATAGTTATCTATTCAGGTCATGCAAGGTATGGAACAGGGCCCGATTTTGATGAGAAAAAAAGTGTCAAGGAAAATTTTATTATTGGCGTCAATTCCGCCTTGCACAAAGCGGGTAGGCTCTCTAAAGGTTACGATGCTCATATGAACAAAATACTTGAAGGGTATGGCAACGATTTGGAAGCAATGAGCAAGGCTGGAAAAATTGATCCGGACAAATACCAGGTCTGGTTCTTTAATGCATGTAGCACAATCAACTATCTGGACGAGGTTCGCAAAGGTCTGGTAACGGATAAATCCGGTAAAATAAAATCAAAGGCGAATCTCCGTTTCGTTGGAACCAAGCATTCTATTTATTCAGACGCCATTAAGATAGTGGATGGCATACTTAACATGAAAACCATGGATCAAATCTTAACTATTATGGACATCAATGAAAAAAGAGAGGTAGAGGCGCGTGGTGAAAAAGCGGAACGCAGCTACTATTTTTCAGATTAATCGCAACTGACTCTATTTGAACTCGATTACATGGAACAAAGGGTTTACTTAATATTATGAAAAATTTTTGCTTATATATGAATTTTTGGTATGGCTATAAGGAGATAATGAGGAATCCATCAATATGGAACAAGAAACGATTATAACAACCGAATTAATGGATAGGAACCAGTTGCTGGAATGGAATATGATGTTTGATTCCTGGTTACGCAATAAATTCCGTCCTGGCCTAAGAGCACTGCACTATAAACAGAATTGCATACAATGTGGTGATATTTATTTTATCGTACGATTTTATGTTGATAAAGAAGGGCATATAAGCAAATACAAAATTGTTCGTGAAGAAATCGACTGTAATAACAAAACAGTCCAACAGAACAATGAATTAAGAAAAACGATAACCAATGATTTTATAGAATGGATATTTCCTCCTTCATTGAGAAATATAATAATTGAAGCGAGAATGGGGGAGGTTAAACGCTGCTGATGTTAGCCTGTTGGATAATTAACGATTATGTATGGAATGTAAAGATTCTCAATTCAGAAGTGAAAAATATAGAATATTTTAATAATTGAAAGGTTATAGACAATGTCAGACACAGCAATAGCAGATGTTGGAGATGCATTAATTACCCTGTTAAGGGACAATATGGGCATCCCCCGGGCAACAATTGTGCTCATTTCCCCGGGAGAGATCGAAGCAAATAATGATGTCCGTCTGTCTCTATTCTTATATCAGGTGCGGGAGAACGCACATCTGAGGAACCAGGATATGGTGCAAGTAGATTCTACGCATTTTAGACCTCCTCCTCTGCCCCTGGAATTATATTACATGCTAACAGCTCATCCATCCACCGGCATTCCTGACCGGACTGATAGAGCAATAGAGGAGCATGGTATACTTGGAAGAGCAATGCAGATCCTTTATGATAATACTTTGCTAACTATTTCAGGCTATGAACTTCGAATAACCCTGAATTCCATGAGCCTTGATGACATGACCAAGATATGGACTACTTTCCAGGGCAGATCCTACAGACCTTCAGCCTGTTATCTTGTTACTCCTGTGTATATAGACTCAACACGTGAAAAGAGTATGAAGAGGGTGGAAAGGAAAGAGACGGAGAGTGGTTCTGTGACACCAGAAAGAGAGGAAGAATAATATGGCTTTCAAATGGCCCTATGTTACAGGCAAATTCACTGCTTATGAAGGCGATAAAATAAAAACTCAACTTTCACTTGCTCTCCGGCTGATTGATGATTATACGAAGAAAGAGCCTATTGGACGCATAAATGTAAAGTTATCAGAAGGTGAGATAACATTAGATGAATATAATCTAAAAGAGAAAAGAAGTGATATAAAACCTTTTAAGAATCCAAGCGGATATTATGTCTTTACTGATATCCCTAAATTTAATTATACCCTTTGTATTGAACCTGATTTCTATTTTCCTGAAAAACAAATGATTGATTTTTCTAAGATTAAAGACGAAGATGTAGAACTGAAGTTTGATGGAAATGGACCTGCGGATAAGGCGATCAGCACCACACTCCTTGACACTTCAAAATTGGAGAAAGATAATATCGTTGAATTCCAAAATCCCCGTGGGGATATTGAACAGAAAAAAATCACAAATATATCAAATAATACCATTTCATGGGATAAAGGACTCAAATATAGCTATATTTCAAAAGGCAGTGCTGTTCGCGTCCTCAAGTATTTCATTCATAAAATTATTGTTAAACCCAAGCCATCATATGTTTTCGAAGAACAGGATTCCCTTGTAAGGGGATTGATCTACGATTCCGGGAACAAGCCAGTTAAAAATGCAAAAGTTGAGGTAGAGAATAAAATAGCTACCAGATCAAATAAGAACGGTGAGTTCGTTCTTTATTTCAAAGAAAGTGTGGATAAAATAAAAATAAAAATAAATGATGAAATCCAGCCGGATGAGATCGAATTAGTAAAGGGGAAAACGATAGACCTGGGGAAAATTATCCTTCATTAACTGAACGTTTAAAAAATATACGTTAAGGAGGTAATGTTATGCCAACGGAAATAATTGCTAACATAAAAGAAGTTGACAAAGAAATTAGAATAAAAGAACAAGAATTAAAGAATATTTCAAAAAAAATTGAAGAGTCAAAAAAAAAGAAAGCGCAGCTTGAGAAGAAAAAAATAGACATCGATAATATATCAGACCCTTATAAAAAACTATTGGAAGATTTCAGCAAAGCAAAAGATAACTATGAAAACCAGTCCAAGAAAAAAAGGGCTTTTATTGACTTTGAATTTAAAGAAGATGGAGAAAGGAAAAAATCCATCGAGACCGCTGTTGTAAATGCAGATAATGAGATTAAAGATAAGATAAGAGAAGAAGAAAGTGTCGAAGCTGAAATAAGGCAGCGGAAAAAGGATATTGAGGAAGAAATAGAAAAACTCAATGAAAAAATAAACCATTATGAATTATTGAAAAATTATCCTAAAACCGTAGGCGAAGGTCTCAAGAAGTTAACGGAATTAACAGGAAAACTGGAAAAAGAACAAATCCTATCAAGATCATGTTTTTTACTTGACAATCAATTGAAACCTTTTCTGGAAGAGGCGAAGAGCTATAAATCAGTTGAAGAGCTGGAAATAGAATTGGAAAAAGCTCTGGGATCTGCCGAGACAGCAAAAGCAAAGAAAGATGAGAAAGTTAAGGAGTTAAATGCTGTCATATCCGAGCTGGCGGCTAAAGAGAAGGAGATTGAATCTCTCAAAAATAATCGCGAAGCTGAGATTTTCAAATTGTTGAAATAATAGAAATAAAGGAGGAAATAAAATATGCCAGAATATTTGACACCAGGAGTATATATTGAAGAATTTGAAATCGGTGCAAGGCCGATTGAAGGAGTGAGCACGAGTACTGCAGGATTTTTAGGTGAGACTGAAAGGGGGCCGATTAAACCACGGGTTGTGACTAGTTGGCTTGAATATCAACGGCGCTTCGGTGGGTATTTCGGAAAAGATAAATATCTTCCCTATGCTGTGCAAGGTTTTTTTGAAAATGGTGGTTCTCGGTGTTTCATAGGTCGTATTGTCAAGGGAGGGGATGATCCATTAAAGGATCTACCAGCAGTCAACGCGAGAAAAACATTAACGACTGAAGATAAGAAAGACGCTCTTATAGCCGAGGCAATAGGTCCGGGTTATTGGGGTAATCGCGTTGCAATCCAGGCTTTACCTGGAACTGAGGATGGTTTTAAGCTCAGGATTTTTTATACAAAAAATGACCCCGTTGAAGAAATAGATAACATATCACTTGATGAATCTTCATCGGACCATTTTGAAAAAAAGGTTAATGAAATATCAAATTTCATCAAGCTATCACTTGCAGATTCAGGAGCCAAGCCTCTGTATGCTCATATCGGTACTGTTGAAAAAGACCCGGCTGATAACAAATATCATAATGATGCTATTATTTTATCGAATGACAAAAAACCCTCAGCCGAACCCGATACATACAAGGGGATGTGGATAAAGGTCATTGATGAGAAAGGAAAGACTCAGAAAAGTCTGATAACTGCGTATGACCCTGCCACCAGGAAAGTGACAGTTACTTGGACTCCTGAAGATGATAGAACATATAAATATGGTATGTATTGGATTCTCGAAAATGGTTCTGATATATCCGGCGGGATTGGGAAAATTGACTCTGTGAATGGTCTGGTTACTAAGCTTCTGGACGGGAGCACCCTGCTTAATGCCTATAAGGGCATGAAAATTGAGATTACTGCTGGACCAGGGAAAGACCAGGTTCGTACTATATCGTCTTACGATGGGCTTAATAAGGAAGCCACAGTTAATGAACTATGGAAAGCACTCCCCGATAATACCTCATCTTATCGAATAATTCCGACAAATAGTACGATGACAGTATCTGATTACGTAAGGGCTGATACCGACACACCAGGAAAGCGCGCCGGTTTGACTGCATTTAGCGAAATTGATGAGATTTCGAATGTCTATGCACCCAACGCTCAAGTAGTTAGGGGTCTGGTTGATACTATAATCTCCCACTGTGAAATACATAAAGATCGCTTTGCCATAATCGATGCCGCCAAGGGTCTTGAAGATATCAATACAATTACTCCACGAAATGATAGGGATACCCAATATGCAGCCTTTTACTATCCCTGGCTCAAGATTATCGACCCGGATACCACCTCAACTTGTCTGATACCACCAGGTGGCCCTATAGCAGGAATATATGCACGCAGTGATACTGAAAGAGGAGTACATAAAGCTCCCGCAAACGAAGCTGTACGTGGGATAACAGGTCTGGAATTTCCAATTACAAAGGCTGCACAGGGGATTTTAAATCCACGGGGTGTGAATGTTATCCGTGCCTTCCCGGGCAGAGGTATTCTGGTCTGGGGCGCACGCACTTTATCCAGTAACTCGCTCTGGAAGTATATTAATGTCAGACGTTTATTCATCTATGTTGAGGAATCGATAGAAAAAGGTACCCAATGGGTTGTCTTCGAACCCAATAACGAAAGACTCTGGGCAAGGGTTGTTGCAACGATTACGCAATTCCTTACCGGAGCCTGGAGAGATGGCGCCCTCATGGGAACAAAGCCCGAGGAGGCGTTCTTCGTTAAATGCGACAGGACAACAATGACACAGGATGATATTGATAACGGCAGGCTGATCTGCGTTATCGGCATCGCGCCGGTGAAGCCGGCAGAGTTCGTGATTTTCCGTATCGCTCAGTGGGCCGGAGGTTCTTCGGCGAAAGAGTAAATGACTACAATATTAAGGAGTATATGTCAAATTATAAATAAGAAATAGGAGGATAAAATATGGCAAGACAAGATCCATACAGACAGTTTAGATTCAGTGTTGATGGAATAGACCAGGCAGGTTTCAGTGAATGTACCTTTGCAGATACAACTACAGACCCTGTTGAGTACAGGGAAGGAGATGAACCTCCGGTATTTCGTAAACTTTCAGGATTAACGAAGTTCGGAAATATAACTCTTAAATGGGGCATTACGGACGACATGAAACTCTATGAATGGAGGAAACGGGTAATAGAGCATGGCGCTGAAGGAGAGCGGAAAAATGTATCTATTATTTTAATAGATGAGGCTGGAAATCCTAAGTCCCGCTGGGAAGTGGTCAGAGCATGGCCAAGCAAATATGACCCACCAGATTTCAGCGGGAAAGGAAATGAAGTCGCAATAGAGACCCTTGAAATCGTTCATGAAGGATTTACCCGGGTAAAGTAGGCAGAGTATTATGGCTCTTCAGACAGAATTTGAGTTCACATTACCCAAAGGGTATGTGGACAAGGATGGGAATCTCCACAAAAAAGGCATTATGCGCCTTGCCACTGCTGCAGATGAAATAATGCCGTTGAAAGATTCACGCGTGCAAGCAAACCCTGCTTATCTGACCGTGATACTGTTCTCAAGGGTCATCAAGAAGCTTGGAAGTTTGCAGCCCCATCCTGAGATGATCGAAAATCTGTTTGCTTCCGACCTCTCTTACCTTCAGGATTTCTATCGCAGAATAAATGAGAACGGTACGGGTAAAATAAAGGCTACGTGTCCCAAATGTGAACATAATTTCGAGGTGGATGCGGAATACCGGGGGGAATAATCAGCTACCCCCTCGAACAAATTTACGAGGAGGTAGCCTTTATAGCGTATCACTTCCACTGGTCCTTTGAAGAGATAATGAATATGGAACACCGGGACAGGCAGAGATGGGTGGAAGAGATTTCGAGCATAAACAGACAGTTAAACGGAGAAAAACAAAGAAGCATTCTTGAGGTATAGCTATGGCAAAGGATCCATATATGTCCTTCAAATTCACTGTAGAAATTGACAATATCACAGTTGCAGGTTTTTCCGAGGTGACCGGTCTCGCGTTCGAAACTGAGACCGAAACTGTTGAAGAGGGCGGTGTTAATGATTACGTCCACATATTGCCAAAAAGGACAAAACGCCAGAACATCGTTCTTAAACACGGCATTACTGATAAGTATGACCTGTGGAACTGGTACCAGGATGTGGTCAAAGGAATTTTTAGAAGAAGGAACGGATCTATCGTTTTGCAGGATTTGGATAAAAACGAAAAAAGACGATGGAACTTCTTCAGGGCATATCCGGTGAAGTGGACAGGTCCGGAACTCAAGGCTGACAGCAGCACTGTAGCATTTGAAACTATTGAACTCGTTCACGAACCCGAGACAGCTGATAATAAGAAAGATTTAAAATGATAAAATCAAATATTTTTACCCGTACTGATACACTTTTTTTCAGGAAAATCATGGAAAAGTACCGGATGGGTAAGAGAGGCAGGTCCAGGTTCCCCGCAATTATCTTCCTCAGAAATGCAGGGTATACCCGGGAAATTTTTCTGAACATATTTTACCGCTTTCATTTTCATAATCGGTTTATAATGTCTTCTCTGGGTGTCATAGGTATCAGGGATATACAGGAATTCATGAAATATGTCCTCAGGAATATCGTGCAGAAATTTTTTTCGATGGCGTCTCGTTCTATACTATCTTATTATTCCGGATACTGGAACAGGATATCATCAAATATGATGCTCCGGGAGGTAGTTCAGCATAGTGCAATGTATCCGCATATTAGCAATAAGTTCTCAAGTATTGATAATACTCAATTAAACTCTCCAGGAATGGAAGGTATGAATATAGCCCATTCAACATTTAGATATGAATACCCTGTAATCTCAATTAAGGGAGATTTATCTTGGAACAACAAATTCTACAATACTTATCATAAGCCGGTTTATAGTGTATCGTATGGGAGAATCGCGGATTGGTTCTTAAATCACGCGAATTATATCCAGGTTATAAATCCTCAAGGATATTCATTGATAACTTCTTCAGTAGCCCGGCATAAATCACCTGTAATTTCGGTCAGGGGTGGCTCATTCAAGAACAATATATTTGGCCACGCTTCATCTCCGAAATCGGTCTTTATCTTAGCAGGCAAGGGAAGAGCTGACCGATTGTTAAACGATATCAATATCAATCATATACCAAAAATTAATTCAGCAAATGTGTTTTCTTTCGAAAATAGGAAGATGTTCTCTGATCAGGGCAGTTTGCCGATAACATATCCTGAGCCAGTGAAGAATAAAAGTTATGTTGAACAGGCAAATATGCAATATATTCTGTCAAGACAAAATAAAGGGGCATATAAATATTTTTTGATGAATAGATTACCTGTGAACATTATGCAAGCCAGTCTGGTGCAGAGCCCTATCTCTCAGGAGATTATTCGGAACATATCAATGAGCACCGGAAACAGGCCAGCCTCAAAATATATATATCCTGTTCAGAATGTGCATCTACAAACCTGGAAGAACATAAATCCATCTGAGAATGACCACAAAAATTTTTTCAAATTCTCTAAAAATTTTATAAATAACAACGGATATACTTTCCCGGATTCATCCAAATCTCTTGCTGGCAAAAAAGGGACGTCTTTTATGATAAAAAATGAAAATTATGTTTTTAATAAAACAAGCAGAATAAACCAGGAAGTGGAAGAACTTAAGAAAACGGTTATTGAAACAAAAAAAATACTTGCAGAAAAGCCCATCCCCCCCCCATCGAAAAATTCAGTAAAATCCAACATTGATATTAACCGCATAGCTGACCAGGTTTACCTGAACATTGAACGAAGGATTAGGCTGGAAAGAGAAAGGAAGGGAATATAATTATGGAAAAAGCGTATCTGGAAAGGAAAGATAATGGAGACCTGATTCCTTTTGTTTTTAATCCCAAAGAATTCAGCGTGGAGAAAAGCAACCAGTTTGCAGAAGTGAATATACCCGGATTATCGTCACCTATCCTCCAATTTGTACGGGGAAATGCCAGGACAATCACCATGGATCTGTTCTTTGATACTTATGAAGAAGGAATAGATGTAAGAGTATATACCGACAGGATCACGGGCTGGGAAGCGGGGGAAGAAAAAGGTCTTATGGATATCGATTCAGATTTACATGCACCGCCAGTTTGCGCATTCAGATGGGGGGACTTCAGGTTCCAGTGCATAATTGAAAGGGTCAGCAAGAGATTCACGATGTTCCTTCCTAATGGAAAGCCGGTCAGGGCAACACTAAATGTTACTTTAAAGGAATATACAGATGCAGAGGAACAGATCAGGCGTATTTCCGCACAATCTGCTGACATAACCAAAAGGTGGACTGTAATCCACGGCGACAGTCTCTGGTCAATTGCGGCCAGAGAATACGGAGATCCGAAAGACTGGAGGCTAATAGCTGAAGAGAACGGAATCGATAATCCGCGCCTGCTTAAGCCTGGTCAGGTTCTTATCATTCCAAGAAAGGAGCAAACATGGCATTAGAGGGATTATCTAGACAGATGTTTGATTTCTATGCCCCCAGGTTCGTGGTCGAAATCAGAGGGCAGAGTCTGCCTGAAAATATTTCCCGGGCAATTCTAAGCGTAACGATTAATGAAAAAATCGATGAAGGGGCGAGTTTTGAATTGACCGTCAGTGACGAATTTGATATGAACACACAATTGTTCAGATGGCTTGATAATGACAATTTTAACGTCGGGAACGAGATCAGCATAAAGATGGGATATGGAAATAACCTGAGTGCGATGTTCATGGGGACGATTACCACCCTGGAGTCAAGTTTTTTCAGCGGGGAGACTACCACTATCACGATCAGGGGGCAGGATCTGGCTTATGATCATATCAAAAAGGCAGCACCTGAGCGAACTTTCAAGGAAAAATCGTACAGCGATGTAGCTAAGACGATAGCCAGCGAGGCAGGACTGGACGTAGAAGTTGATGATACACCGCAGCTTGAAATTCAAATCACCAAAGATAATAAGGAAACATTCTATAGGTTCCTTCAATCCAAAGCAAAAGAAGTGGGTTTCGTTTTTTATATAGACAGGAAGACCATGTACTTCGTTGAACCAAAAGATGATGAGAGAGAAATCTTAAGAATGGAGCTTGGAAAAGATATTATCAGCTTTAATCCAACTCTTAAGAACACGGGATTATTGAGTGAGGTGGAAGTGAGGGGGCACAATCCACAAGATCCTTCCACGCCCCTGATTGGAAGAGCCACTGCAGGAAGTGAGCGCAGTCAGGAACCCGGAAAACAAAAAGGGAGCCAGGTGGCAGGCAGCCAGCCGGGCTTAAGAAAACTGGTATTAACCAATATTGTTGTGAAATCAGTAGAACATGCAAATGCCATAGCCTTATCTAAATTGAACCAGGCAAGCGATACCTTCATAGAAGGTAGCGGAGAATGCATAGGTCTGCCGCAATTAAGACCGGGAACCACTGTTTTTCTTGAGAAAATGGGACAACGGTTCACAGGAAAATATTACATTAAGGCTGCGACCCACACAATAAATGATAGCGGGTACAGAACGCGGTTTACGGTCAAAAGGAATGCCTTATGACTATTTTGGATGCCCTTGAAATTGAAGACAGAGAGGTTGGGAAGATTTATGGGGTAGCTGCCGGCGTAGTAACAAACAACCAGGATGAGAAAAAACTTGGGAGGGTCAAATTAAAGTTTCCCTGGCTGTCAGATGACAATGAAACTGACTGGGTGAGGATAGTCACTTTCATGTCTGGAAGTGAATTTGGGGGCTTTTTCCTTCCCGAGGTAGGAGATGAAGTTCTCGTTGCATTCGAGCAGGGTGATATAAATCATCCATATGTTATTGGGGCGCTCTGGAACGATACTGCTGCTCCACCGGAAAAAAACGAGGATGGAAATAACAATTTCCGACTTATCAAGTCAAGAAGTGGTCATATTATCAAACTTGATGATACGGATGGAAATGAAAAAATCGAGATAGTAGATAAAAGTGAAAATAATAGATTAATAATCGACACAAGCAGCAACAAGATTTCCATAATATCGGACATGGATATCGAAATATCAGCGCCCAGCGGTAAAATCAGTATTGCTGCAAAAGAGATTGAAATATCGGCATCCGGAGGGAAGGCCAGCATTTTCGGTAATGAAATGGAAATCAAATCCAATACAACCTCAAAGATAGAGGCGAGTGCTGACATGACATTAAAAGGAGCAATGGTGAACATTAATTAATATGGAGAAGAATTTTCTTGGAGCAGGATGGAAATTCCCGGTAAAACCAGATAGTGATAGAAAGATCGCTCTGTCCAGATACGAGGAAGATATCAAGGAGTCCATCCGGATAATACTGGGAACAGCAAAAGGAGAACGTGTGATGCGGCCGGATTTCGGATGCGGGATACATGATCTGGTTTTTGCACCGATAAATGCAACTACGATATCCTCTGTGGAAAACAGTGTCCGAGAAGGGCTTCTGTACTGGGAGCCCAGAATTGAGGTGATCAAAGTGGAGGTACGAGATGATAAGGCTTCGGAAGGAAAACTTCTGGTCAGTATTGATTACCGCGTGCGCAGTACGAACAACAGGTTTAACCTTGTTTATCCGTTTTATATAAAAGAAGTGTGAAATAAGATGAAAAGCGAACTTCCTAAGATTGAAGAAAGGAAATGCAGCGAAATCTATAAACTGATGGAAGAATTCATTCCGCACTACACTCCGGAATGGGCAGCTTCCGATGAAAATGACCCGGGTATAGCATTACTCAAGATTTTCTCCCATATAACAGAGAATGTAGTTTACCGTCTTAACCAGGCCCCGCAAAAGAACTTTATTGCTTTTCTGGATATGCTGGGGATTAAGCGTCTTCCAGCCCAGCCATCGAGGGCTCCTTTAACCTTTATGCTCGCGAAAGGTCTTGAAAAAGATATACTGATTCCAGAGCGAACGCAGGTCGCCGCCAAAATAAAGACAAACGGGCAAGAGGAAGTTCCGTTTGAAACCGAGAAGAACCTTCGTGCAATTTCAAGCGAGCTTAAAAAGGTTGTGGCTTTTTACCCGGCAAAAGATGCCATTTATGTAACACCCCAGGGTTTCCTGAATCTGGAACAAAAACGAAACATGCCGGGGAATTACAGAACCATTACATCTTCACTGATGTCTACTAAGCATATCCAGCTATACTACGCAGACGGTCTGGAAAAAGGGGATTTCCTTAAGATAGGTAAAGATAACGTCTGTGAGTATAAGGAAATCAGCAAAAAAGATAATAATGTGTTAGAGGTTACAGAGTTGTTCAAGAGTGATTTTCCAGTTGATACCCCGGTAGAGAAGGTCACCAGATTCAGCCTTATCGAAGGTAAGGATATGCAGGAGCACTGCGTGTATATTGGACATAAGGATTTTTTCAATGTAAAAAGCACTCTGACGTTCACAGTATATATCACTCATCATAGGGGCTCCGAGGCCGGGAACATGCCGCTTGATGTATCATGGGAATACTGGGGGGAGGTCAAATCAGAAGACGGTGGGGGAAAAGGAGTGGATTGGCATAAATTTGCGATTGTTTCGGACAGTACTGATGAACTCACCAGATCCGGAGTAATAACACTCTCCAAGACAACAGAAGGTGAAATCAAGGAAAAAGAGGTTAACCACATAAAAAACCGGTGGATCCGTTGCAGGCTTAATGAGAACTTTACAAATGATAAAACCTGGAAACTGCCTGACCTGGATAATATCCAATTTCAGGTGAGCTCAGGAAAAGAGCCTGATCTGGACCCAGATCTTGCATTTTATAATGATACCCAGCTTGAAATCCCCAAGACCTGCCTGTCCACCCAGTCCTTCAAACCCTTCGGGAAGGAGCCGAAATTATTAGATACTTTCGCTATCGCAAGTAATGAAATATTTTCTAAAAAGGGAGCGCAGATTCGAATTGATGTAAAAGTAGAACAAAGAGGTGTTCTTGCTGCTCCCACGGCTGTTTCTTTTTATGAAAAAATAACGGTATCGATGCCTTCAGGCCTAGCGTACATGGATAAGGAAAAAATAAGAATATTTGCTGTGGGGACTGACGGGAGATTGGTCGAAGCTATCATCGATCCAGATGGAATTGACGAAATATGGAATGACCATGGATTCCTGGCAAATACTGAGATCGACCGGGATTCCATACCAAGTGCAGTAACCAATTCATCCATGATGAGCACTCCAATAAGCAAATTCAAATTTATCTCTATATTCGCAAGGGCTAAGAACTCCCATCTTATCGAATTGTTCTATAATTCTGTTCAATGGAAATGGATAGATCAGGGAACTCCAGAAAAAGTCGATATCGTTTTCGATCCCTCTGCAGTATATGGCGAGATTACTGTATTCGAAGGATCCAGGTCAATTTCGGTGTTTGTCACAGGTTCAGATGGCAGCCTTTATGAATTCAACCGCACTCCTGAAAATATGGTAGGAAGCTGGTCTGCTCATGGAAAACCGGATAATAATATATCTATCGCTTCACCACCTTATGCGCAAAGTTATTCCAGCGCTCAAAATGATATCAGAGCCAAAGTATTTGTGAATGGAAATGATGGACGGTTATATGAGCTGGACTGCAAGCTGGGTGATAAAAGAACAGATAAATGGACAAATTATAACGCACCGAAACGATCAATAAAATTGAAATTAAGACCATTTGCAGTGATTTATCCCGAATATAATCCTCTTCTGGAATATGATGTTTATTATGCCAAGATATTCGTGAAAGGAGACGATGGCAACCTATGGAAATTTAATACAAGAAATAGACTGACAAAATGGGTCAATCTTAAAAAGCCATCTGTATCGATTCAGTCAGCCCCACATGGGCATCTTATTAATTCGAATTGTGAAGATAAGAGTTTTGAAGGAAAGCACATATTCATTAGAGGCTCTGATAATAATTTATGGGAATTAAGAAGCGTTAATAAAATGGGGAATTATATAAATGAATGGAGGACGCATGGGTCTGCCGGTAAATCAAAGCTTCTTTTTCCCCCCTATCTTATCCTGGATAATAAAAACAAAGAACATGTCTTTTCGGTCAGTGATTTGCATTCCATTATTGAAAAAAGAATTGATCTAAATACTGCTGCAGATATATGGAATGAATATTACGACCAGAATGAAAATCCTCTTGTTCCTGCCCTTTCGTGGGAATACAGCAACAAAAAAGGCTGGCTCTTATTAAGGTTAACAAAAGATGAAACAAAGAATCTTATCAGGAGCGGTAGTATTGAATTTGACCTGCCGGAGGAAATTGAAGAGACTGAGTTTGCAGGACAGAAGAATTACTGGATAAGGACAAGGATTGTGAATGGTGATTACGGGAAAGCGACATTTACGGTCGCTGAGAATACGCTTGTTCTGGATCTGGAATCTAAAACGATAATCGAACAGAAGATGATATCTTCAAAAGAGAGCATAAGACCGCCCATTATAAAGTGTCTGAAGATTGGCTATACTCTAGGTGGAAAAAAATATCCTGAAAAATGTTTGACATATAACAATCTTGATTGGCTTGACCAGACCGAGGTTAGCAAAATCCCGGACAAATTCTTTAAGCCTTTTGTTCAGATGGACGAGAAAGCCCTGACTATTTATCTTGGCTTTCAAAATTACTTTAAAGAAGGACCTGTAGGGATATTCTTCGCGGCCCGAGAACTCCAGATTGATGAAGAAACCAGGCCAAAACTGGAGTGGACATATAGTATTGATAACGGCTGGAATGAGTTGAAAGGCTATAGCGATGGCACGGAAGGACTGATCAAACCTGACATTCTGGAATTAATCGGGCCTTTGGATTTTCAACGCCGTTCCTTATTCGGCGAGGGTCTTTACTGGATAAGAGGTTCTCTTATTAAAGGAAATTATAAAAATGGTTCATATCCTCTCCTTGAAGGCATCTTTCCAAACACAACATGGGCGCTGCAGGCAGCGACCGTCAAAGATGTGATTATCGGCTCAAGTAACGGATATCCAGATCAGGTTTTTTCCATTCAGAAAACTCCGGTTCTTGAAAAACAAGCCATCAGGATTCGAGAGATTCTTTCGGAGGAAGAAACGCAGGATATGGTCAAAGATAGCGGAAAAATAGCAATCGAAGAGAAAAAAGACGAGAAGGGAAAGGTGATTGAAACTTGGATTTTGTGGAAAGAAGTTCCAGATTTCTTTAATTCTGATGCGAAGAGCCGACATTATATTCTTGATAGGGCTACAGGTCAGGTGCAGTTTGGCGACGGAACAAATGGCATGATACCGCCAAAAGGCGATAATAATATAAAAGTATTTTACCAGACAGGTGGAGGGGCGAAAGGAAATGTGAGTGAAGGTGAAATCAAATCGTTAAAAACATCCGTTCCGGGAGTTGAAAAAGTCCTTAATTTTGTAGCTGCGGACGGCGGCTCAAATGCAGCTGCCATTGAACAGATGCTGGAAATAGGTCCTGCCATGATAAGCCACCGCACCCGGGCTATCACCACAGAAGATTTCGAATGGCTTGCAAAGAAGGCTTCAAGAAAAGTCCTTAAAGCCAGATGCCTTCCAAATACCGGCAAAACAAGCATGAATGAACAAGGCAGGGTCGCTGTTATCATAGTTCCTGATGAGAAAACAGAAAAGCCGACCCCATCACTGGAATTAAAGCGAAAAGTGCAGACTTATCTAGAGGAACATTGTGCAAATATCATTGCATCTAATGTTTTTGTGGATGGGCCATCCTATGTGGAAATCAGTATTTCGGTAGATATATGCGTTATTTCTATTGATGTTGCATCCCGGGTAGAAAGTAACGTGAAGAAAAAGCTTGATGATTTTTTACATCCGCTAACCGGGGGAACGGAAGGAAATGGATGGGACTTCGGTCGGAATGTTTCCGATTCTGATATTTACGCGCTTCTTGAGAATATTGATGATGTCGACCATATTGAGAATCTGGAAATCACCACGATAGCCGAATCTAAAGAAAAGGTACCATGGAAATCCGGAATTTTTCTTGTGTCTAACGGAAAGCATACGATTAACACCAGGCTAATAAAAGAGAGTGAGCTTTATGGGTCTACTTGAAGGTTTTCCTGAACTGGCTAACCTGGATAATAAGAAATGGGACGAGTTAGTCGAAGAAGCCCGTTTACTACTTGCCCGGTACAGCAAGGACTGGACAGACCATAATATCCATGACCCCGGGATTACTCTCATTGAGCTCTTTGCATGGCTTGCTGAGATGCAGATATACCAGCTTAACAGGGTAACAGATGCCAATTATACGAAATTCCTAAAATTGGTGGGGATTTATCCAGCTGACATAGAACCTGCCCGGGTCGATGTTACTTTTGGGGATGCAACAAATGAGATAAAAGAGGGAGAGTCTTTAGTTGTGGAATTTGGTGGAGAAAAAATCTATTATGAGACAGAAGAAAAACTCATACCTACTTCCGCAGAGATTAAAAAGATTATAACTGTGACAGATTCACAGATAGTCGATAACACCAGCGCTAATGAGAAAGAGGGTGTTTATTTTGCCCCCTTTGGCGAGAAAGCCTCTTCTGGAGCGATGTTTAAATTAGGATTTGACAAACCCCTTGATGAAACTGAAGTCAAGATTACCTTCGTCCTGTTTGAAAAAGACCTTCCTGCTCCGGGAAGCCATGCAGATGAAATTGCACAGGTAATCCCTTCTGCAAAAGTAACATGGGAATATTACAGTAGGAAAGGCTGGAAGGAGCTTCCCATTCAAAAAGACGCCACACTAGCTTTTCACAGGAGCGGCAGAATTGCTTTTAATGGCAGATTGGATATGAGCGATGATGGCGGTTTCTACTGGATCCGGTGCAATTTAAAGGAAGGAAGCTATGAGATTATCCCTCTGATTGATAAAATATGTCTTAATACTATTTCAGCCGTTCAGATAGAAAGGATAAATAACGAAAGTTTAGGGACAGGAAACGGGAAACCAGAGTACACTGTCAAGCTCAAGAATAATCCGGCAATAAGGGATGCCCTATTTAGGGTAGAGGATGTCCTGGACTGGATTGCCTTTTTGAAGCAGCTTAAAGACCAGGATAAGAAAAAGGAACCAAATCCTGGAAAACGAATTTTGAGCAGATTTGATCCGAAAACTCTTACATTAATTAATGAATGGAAAGGAGATAAGAAGCCATATAAGGAGCCAGATGATTTCCTGAAATATGCTATTGTTAAGTCACTGAATAAAGTGGTCGAAGGCAGGAATCTGTACGACTTCGAATCATTCAAAGATATTAATCTTGCTAATGTGCCTAAGAAAATCCTTAATAAAAATCTTGATATTATTCCGATTGAAGAATTGAAAATACTGAATCGTTTTTTAATTGAAGCCGCTCATCCCGATGAATTCGTGAAGAACCGATTGGTTATTCGGACCATTAAAGAAAATGATGAATGGGAATACTGGTATCTAGTAGATGATTTTGAATCCTCGGGGCCGGATGATGTCCATTGCATATTCGATCCTGAAAAAGATGAGATTACTTTCGGCAATGGTTTGAACGGCAGGATACCAGAAGAAAATGAAAATATCAAAGCCTCATACATTATTACACTGGGATCAAAAGGCAATATCCCCCCCGGGCAGAAGTTTAATTCGGTGAGTACTGGAAATATCCAGGGGAATAACTTGAAGGATGCGACAGGAGGCAAAGAAGCAGAATCCGTTGAACATGCCAAGGCAAGGGCAAAAAAGGATTGCAGGGAGATTTATCGGGCAATTACATCAAATGATTATGAATACCTTGCACGTTCAACACCAGGTTTGCGAATATACAGGGCAAAAGCAATACCTAATTATAATCCCGATTACCCGCGTGTAGTTTTTCCCGGTGCAGTTAGTGTAGTAGTAGTGCCTTATACAAGACAGGGAACAGATCCCACTCCAAGAGAGGAATTTGTCAGGATGGTTTCAAATCACCTTAACAAACACCGTCTGGTTACAGCAGATATACACGTTATCAGGCCGGAATATATAACAATTTCTGTAAAGTGCAAAGTCCATGCGCTGAAAAAAAGCAGCCCGGTAATGGTAGAGGAACGGATTAAAAAAGCGCTCGAAGATTTTCTAAACCCAATAAAAGGAGGGCCGGAAGGAAATGGGTGGCCTTTCGGACGATCGGTTTATCCGTCTGAGATTTACCAGAAAATAGATAATGTCGATGGGGTTGATTACGTTACCGATGTCTCAATATCCTCTTATTCAAAACCCTATCAGAAAGATGCAATCAGGATTCCCGCATTCGGGCTGGTGTATTCAGGAGAGCATCAAATAGAATATATATAGCAGAGGAAATATGATACCACAAGAGTGCAATATCCAGATTTTCAGAACAGAGAATCAATGGGATAGCGGTCTTGCCTATCGCCTTAAAAAATTAAAAGGTGGAGGCATAACCCTGTATTCCGTGCCAACATTTACGGGGTGGATTCAGGAAGAAAATGGTGTGAAGAATCCGGGAGTTCTTGCGATAGATGATTGTGGGCTAATTTATTACATAGAAGAAGATATAGAAAAAGGTACCTGTAAATTTTATCGCTATAATCCTGACCCGGAAATCCAAAGCTTAGAATATCTACCTTACATTGGTGGTCGCGGTTCAGATCCCGGAAAATTTGAAAATCCCAGAAAAATTATTTTTGATAAATCCACTATGTGGATTCTTGATGCTGGGAATCTGAGGATACAGGCATTCTCAAGGGACAATTATCAGATCAAATATCTCCTGCCAGATAAAAGAAAATGTAAAAATGTTGATATCTCCAATGTCATAAAACTTGAAGAACCTACCGACATCGGAATAGATAATAAAGGATATTTCTATATCCTCGATAAAAAATTGCTTCTCATCTTAAAATGCAATATCAACGGTACTTATGCTGGGAGTTTTGGAGGAGATATATTGAATGAACCTGTTGGGCTGGCTGTATCCAGAGATAACGATATATATGTAATAGACAAAGGCTACAAAGGTTTTATTAAATTTAAAGATCTGGAATTTTCATGTTATTGGGACAAGATTCCAGGAAACGATGCGGTAAGGCTTGTCGAATTTCTTATAAAGAATTTTGATGTAAGTTGGGTAAAAACAGCAGTAATTGAAAAAAGCGACGATGATAGAACCATAAAAATCTCTGATGGGAAGAATTTTCTTTCTCTCTCACTTAACAATGAAAAAACGAAGATGAGTCTAACAATCAATGGTCACAAAACTGATGAGTTCGTTGTAACAATAAAAAATGATAAGTTGAGTATGTATGAACAGGGAAAATGCTACGGGACAATTGGAGATTTTAACAAAATCTCCAGGTATTTTGAACCATTTTCTATTGTTATTGATAGAAAAGAGAATATCTTTGTACTTGATGAAGAAGGCACTATCCATCAATTTGATACTGACGGAGGCTATCAGGGAAAAATCGATATTCCGGATTTCAGAGATCCAATCAAAGGAATCGCTGTTGATTCAAAGGGCAATCTTTATGCAAGCGGCAAAAAAGGAATCGCCCTTTTGACCACACAGCAGAAATACACTAAAGAGCAGGGGGTTTATTACTCTAAAACCCTTGATAGTGGAATCCAGGGATGCCAGTGGCACAGGCTGGCTTTTGATGCGGAAATACCTCAAAAGAGCATACTTGAGATATATTTTTATTGCTCTGATGAGAAAAATTTTAAGGATGAGACAGATGCTCTGATTAGGTCAGATAAAAATACAACCCAGCAAAAAGTGTCAATTTTAGATGGAAGATTTCAATGGATTGGGCCTGAAAGATACTTTTCATCTGGAGATATAATATTAAATGACAAAAAAAACCAGCCCGATCAAAAATCAAAAGAAACAAAGGCAGATTTAAGGGATAAAAAATTAACATGGGTAGGTTCTGAGAAAAACCCGAGAAATATTCTTTTCAAGGGGAAAGGCGGCAGGTACCTGTGGTTGAAGATAGTTCTTTTTACTTTTGATGAAAATGTCAGACCTGAGGTCAGGGAGATGAAGGTTCTCTATCCGCGTATCTCGTATCTCAGGTATCTCCCAGCCATATACCAGGAAGATCCTTCCAGCAGAGAGTTTCTGGAAAGGTTCCTTTCCATTTTCGAGACGGTTTTTAATGACCTTGAGATTGAGATAAGCGAGATATTCAAATATTTCGACCCGGATACTACCCCTGAGAATTTTCTCTCATGGCTTGCTTCATGGGTGAATATCGTGCTGGAAGAGGATTGGAGGGAGGAGAAAAAACGTGAATTCATTCGCTGGGCTTCTTTTCTATATAAATTTAAAGGGACTCTGTCTGGCATAGAAAAACTAATAGAAATCTATACTGGGAAAAAACCGATAATACTTGAAAACCGGAAGACTGGAAGGCCTCTAGTGCTTGATAGGAAATCCAGTTTCATACTGGGCATGAACAGTTTACTTATCCGGACGCCAATCCGTGGATTTCGTCTTGGATATGATTCCATCCTGGGAAAGACTGCTCTTCGTGAGGTGGTACAGTTGCCTGAAGACCCATTCCTGCCAATGGCACATAGTTTTACCATTCTGCTTGACCTTTCCAATGAAGAATTTGCTAGTTATGGTGATGGGTTGAAGCGGATTTTGAATGATGAAAAACCAGCTCATACTTCTTTTAATCTGCGGTCTATAAATGAAATGGGAATATCTGGCATATATGTCGGGATAAATACGAGAGTGTGGGAATATAAGCCCATTTATCTCGAACGTGAGATACGCGGCAAGCGTGACAGCATAGACAATACTATAGGATACGGGGTTCTTGCCGGGGGCGAAGGGCAGGGGAGCAGGGTTGAACGGCGTTCGAGATTGGGATATGATGTTGAATTAATTTAAACATTTGGAGGATATAACATATGAAAGAAGAGCATAAAAGACCTTGTGGTATCTATGAGCTCCCTTATGAGAGAAACAACTATTACTACGGAAAATTAATGACCGTTCGGGACTTTTTCGACGAACAGCGTTACTTCAATGAGAAACGATGGCTCATTAACAGGATGGTCAATGGTTGGGGTGTCGTCTGCGGGTTGGATGTAAAATGGAAAGATGACAACAGACGGAATACGGTGGTTATCACACCTGGTATAGCTATCGATTGCTGCGGAAGGGAAATCATAGTGCAAGAGCAAACAGAAAAAGAATTAATCCCAGAGAAAAACAAATGCAGCAATGGAACACCCGTAAAAGAACCTGAAGAGCTTGTGATTTGTCTTGAGTACCATGAGTGTATGGCAGAACGTATAGAGTTTCCATTAGTAGCATGCGATCACGACGAAAAAAACAAGTTCAATCGTATAAGAGATAGTTTCAAAATCCGGGTCAGGGCTGACGTTGAAATAAAACCTCCATATGGAAAATATTGTCCGCTTTGCGAAGAAAAAGTTCATCCAAAAGTTGAACCATACATTCCGAAACAACTACATAATTACCTATGCGATAAGCTGAAAAGAGGGTGCCCTGAGTGTGATAAAGCAGCATGCGTCGTCTTGGCAACGATTGTTAAGAAACCAATGCCGGTTGCTCAGACTGCTTCTGAAAATCCTGATATGGAAAATATTGCCCGGCAGGTTTCTCAAAGCGAAACTGATAAAAAAATTTTGCCTAGATATGAGATAGACCAGTGTTCTAAGAGAAGGCTTATCTACAGCAACCCATTGCTTTATGATTTAATCTACTGTTACCATGGAGACCTACCCCACATTATTGATATTAACTGGTCAGACTTACATGGAAAAGAAAACGTACCATGGGATAAATTTGCTGCACTCACCGGTGGAGAAAATTCTAAGGAAGAAATGGTTGAAGGAACGGGGCTAACTGTGACTTTTGATAAGCTGATGGATACGACGACCATTAATAAACATACTTTTCTATTCGGGGCATTCTTAGAAGAGGAAAAAACCGGGTATCGTATAATGCATTATATTCCTCCTGATGAGATAATTGATAAGGATACGGGATATATTAAGGATACAGGATTTATATTTGATACTATAGATATCCAAGGGAAGAAGGTTACTAAGGCTACTTTCAAGGTTGAGGGCGGCTGGAGGGATGAAGAGGTAAGTGGGATACATTCAGGGATACATGAAGGGTTCGATATTGAAATTATTTTAAGAGGTAGTTCAATTCTGAGTATGGATAAAATGGCTTTAGATGGTGATTTCATTGGAAGTAAATTTCCCACCGGAAATGGCGTACAGGGCGGTGATTTTGTTAGCTGGTTCCATGTAATGCCAAAATAAAAAGTCATAAGAGGAATCTGAGAAATGATTATAAAGAAAACATAATAAATTTTGGAGGAAGAAAATGAGTTCAAATAAAATAACAGAAAAATGTTCAGATAACGAGCATTGCGACTATAACTATTTCAAAAGAGGGAGATATTTTCATGGCATGTTAATGACCGACAGGGATTTCACGGAGGAGCAAAGTTATCAGATTGAAAAAAGAAGGCTGCATAACCGCATGTTGCACGGCTGGGGAGTGGTCTGCGGTTTAAGGATGACCTCAAAAGATAATAAATCCATAAATATAGATACCGGTCTGGCGCTTGATTGTAATGGAAATGAAATCTTTGTATGCCAGCAATACACGCTGAATGTTATTGACATAATTAAAAAACGCACAACCTCTCAGACCGAATATAAAGGATGTGATGATCCTAAAAAACCCGAAGAAATCAAATGGTATGTAACAATTAGTTACTTAGAGGAAAAATCTGATAGAGGGCTTGTGCATACTGCTTCAACATCTGAATGCATCGAAAAAGTATGCGATTACTCTAGAATACAGGAGGGGTATTGTTTGAACCTGTGCAGCAAGAACTGCTGCCCTCCATCACCAAAGAAAGGGACCGGGCTTTGTGGTGATTATGAAAAGCAAAAGATAAACAAAGAAGAATTAAGACAATCCTTTTGCAGGGAATTGTTGTTGGAATGTCCGGATAAATGCTGTGATAATCCACATGTTGTGCTTGGAAGTTTCACATTAAAGGATGCGGAAACAATAGATAAAATAGACAACTGGGATTGCCGAAAATTTGTTATTACTTTCGGCTTATTGCAGCATTGGATAAATACATTATCAGAGGTACAGATTCCATTTGAAAAGATTGTGGATTATTCTTTCCCAGGGGATGCATGTAAAGATGCAGATAAGGCACTTGAGATTTTTTGTTCAAGTAAAGAGACTATTAAAGGGTCACCTGATAAAGAAGCACCTCCAGGCGAACAAATAACCCAAATAGAACAACCTAAGGAAATTAAAAAGGAAAAGAATGAAACAGGTGTCAAGGTGGCAAAGGGTAAAGCCAAGGGTGCGTGAAATAAAGAAAGGTAGGTAGCAGAAAACATGGACAGCAACTTCGCTTTATAGGAACTTCGTATGTTCAACTTAAGAATTCGTGACGTCATAGCAAGCTGCCTTAGAAATTTTTGTGTCTTACCTCAATGAAGGTTGAGGGCCTACCAGTATTGAATCTGTCCTCGTTTAAGTGACAAATGTGTATTTGTGATGTATTATGAAAATCATGTAACAACTTTATACTATATCCATAGATGAACTTGTGAAGATGCTGATGAGCCCTAAATTATCAAAGACAGTGAACGCAATAATACGCCAGCGAATAATAATGGGACTTGCCTTTGGATTAAGTAGAAAAACTCCAATGAAATGAAAAATCAAAATTTGCAGGAGTTAACAGATGGGTGATGCAGTAAAAGTAGTAACCAAAGCGCCTGTGGCTAATAAGGAGAATAAAGCTTCAAAGACACGAAAACCTGAGTTATCCCGATCGATAGATTCCCCTGTTGAACAGGCTCTATTCCTCCAGAGGACTATTGGTAACCGGGCAGTTGAAAGGCTGATTAAATCAGGCAGTTTGCAGGCAAAGCTCAGGATCGGTCGCCCCGGCGATATCTATGAGCAGGAGGCTGACAGGGTGGCGGATGCGGTGATGAGGATGCCTGAGCCGGATATATCAAATGAAACAAAAGCTTCTAATCCTGCCAAGAACAACTCTATCCAGCGCAAGTGTCCATGGTGTAATAAGGGAACTAAGATCGGGAAGGAAGAGGATGAAGAAAAACTCCAGAAAAAAGATGCTTCTGGCTCGACTCCTGAAGTCACCCCGAAATTAGAATCCAGTATCAGTGGCATCCGCGGCGGCGGCCTGCCTTTGCCCAAATCAGTGCGCGCTTTCTTTGAGCCGCGTTTCGGGCATGATTTCAGCCAGGTGCAGGTGCATACGGATGCGAAGGCGGCGGAGTCGGCGCGAGTGATGAATGCGAGGGCGTTTACGGTTGGACAAGATGTAGTGTTTGGGACAGGACAGTACGCGCCGGGGACAAGTGAAGGGAGGAGACTGATGGCACATGAGTTGACTCATGTAATACAACAGAGTGCTACAGTGGGTGAGAAATCCAAAAAGTCTGCACCTGAATTAAGAACAAAAATCAAACAAAAAATTCTACAAAGCACTGACAAGCCCTTCATTATGCACAGCTTACTGTTCTCAAGCACGATGGAAATCTGCCATCGGCTTCTGAAGTCACGAGTTTTCCACGTGTCTCAAGGGAACGTCACAGTCATTGCCAACGCGAGATGGTCATATCCTCCACATCCATTACATGAGACTTACTGCAAGGATGACCCTTATAACATTACTCTTACAAAAAAGAACAGATTTATTGATGATGAATACGGCACATGCGAGTTCGCCAGCAATCGCGTGGATGCCGGCACATGGACCGGCTTGGCAGAAGGGGACTATTATCTGACAATTTGGCGAAATAACGACGACCCCTACTGTTGTCTCACTGGAAAGATTCAAGTCTCTGAGCAATCTGAGGTAAAGGGTTCCTCCTGCACTAAACGAGGTAGAGAGGCAGAAAGAGAAACCGAAATAAGGGTTGTCCTCCCCTCGAAATCCGAGCCAGCAGCCATGGGGCGAATGATGGTCACGCCCGAAAATGCCACTTCTATAGGCCAGCGCCTTGCAAAAGGACAATCTGGTCTAGATCCTGGTTTTGCTCCAAAAAACGGCGGTTCCATGTTCTTTGTTTCTCAGGGGAATCCTTATACTGGAGTTGTACCAGAGCAATCGGTGGCAGTTGAGGTACGTGTCCGTGTACCTAGCGATGCTTTATCTTTTAATGATGCCACACTCTTAGATATTCATGCAGAGAAGCTCACAGAAATGTTTAAAGAAAAAGGAGCAAAATTGTCTGAAGGCTTTAATGGGGCTCTGAGGAATTTTCTAGCCTCCTCTCCCCGAAGAGCAGCCGACTTCCCCTATACTGCAGAATCCCTGGGGATTTCAAATACTGCCCTCAGGCGTTTGTTAAATCCAAGGGAAGGAATTGCTCAGTCGGAGAGATTGATGTGGGATCATATAGGACGCACAGTCCGGGATAGTGGGGCTGGCATCGGTCGAGTCATTATGAGCGGGAATAGCCATGTCTCCCGGGGTAGAGCAGGGGAATTCCTGGTGGTTAGTATCCGGGATGCTGCGAAAGTGAAAATAACTGGCGGCGGACAACAAATTGTGGATGCGATGATGAAAACCGGTGCTCAGGAAAGTGCAACGGCAAAAGTTAAAGAGACAATTGCACGTGAGGTGAGGGTTGGTAAAGTAAAAGGAGCTTTTCGAGTAGGTGGAAGAATACTTTTTGTTATTGGCGTAACAACAGATTTCTTTAGTTTTATATTTGCTAAAGATAAGCTGAAAGAAATTACAAGAATTGCCGGTGGTTGGACTGGAGGTCTGCTGGCTGGCGGAGCATTTGCTGCATGGTTTACACCGGCAGACACTGCTGGACCTTGGGCATGGGTTGCACATGGGCTTGGCTCACTAATTGCATTTGGGGTTGGATACTGGGCAGGCTCGGAAGTCACAACGTGGATTTATGAGATAACAATTGAAGATTGATATAGAGGATTTATGATAAATGTTATTGAAAAGTTCGCATACTATGTGTCGCCAATTGGCCCCTGGGATGATTATGATGCACGGCAAAAGGATGAAAAAGAATGGGTCGAATCGTTAACAATTGATGATGCGTTTGAGTTGTTGGCATGGGTGAAGCATCCGAGTCCATTACCTGGCTGGCACTCTAAAAGTGAGGGTGAGATTGCTGAGTTACGAGATATTGCTGCACAATATGTTGGTAGGTTAGGCAGGCGGCTTCGAGATGATAAGATACGCATTTCACTCGAAGCATTGCTGGTCGAACCATCTACTCGCTCGTCTGCACTTCAAGGACTGGCAGTACTTGGTGATATTGCCTCTGTCCCTGCAGTATCAGCATACGCGGACGAACCGGATCCAGTGCTGGCTCGTGAAATTGTTTTTGTACTTGAGGAATTAGGTAGCGAAGAAGCATTTGATACGCTTGAGAGAATGTACGAACGTTGGAAGGAACACCCACTTGTGGGTGGGGATATCAGGCAGGCGCTACATAGGAGACTATAATCAGTAAAAATCTGCCAATCATAAAAATGGATATTTATCAAGGAGGTATAACGAATGGGATTAATCGTGTGTAGCGGTGCAATGCTGAAATGCAGTTTTGGTATGACGCCCAGTTCTCTGACAGTTCTCCCCAAAAATAGGGTCAAGACTGCAACGCCTATTGCCAACATTATGGACAATATCCCGATGGTAAATATCATGCCCTTCGGGATGTGCAGATCACTGGCAAATCCATCCGTGGCATCTGCCACATCGGCAGCCATGGGAGTTTTAACGCCTATGCCCTGCATCCCGGTCACAACTGCTCCCTGGACACCGGGCTCCCCGACTGTGATGGTCGCTAACATGCCAGCCCTTAACGACAGTTCCAAGTTGATGTGTATGTGGGCAGGGATAATAGAAGTAACGAATGCTGGTCAGGCTACTATAAAGGTGCCGTAATAAAAATATTATCCATCAAATTTTCCAATAAATTGAGGTACTCATGTCAGAAAAAGAATTCGAATTAAAGCCAACAAAACCAATTAGCAGAGTAATCCCGATATTCTCCCGCCCTCCAACCATGGAGCAGCTTCAAACCATTCGAACCGACGAACTTGTAAAGCTTCTGATGAGCCCCGAACTCGCAAAGCCCGTGAACGCACCCCTCCGCCAGCAGATCATCAGAATCCTCCAGTTGCGGGAGGGTAACGCCTTTATCCAGCGCCTGCTGGGAAAGGGCGCAGGAGGGAAATAGACTCTTCAATGGTTCTTATGTATATATTAATAATGATTTAACCGACGAAAAAGCAATCAGCGTAGAATATGTCAGAACAACAAATACCGGGTGAAAATCCTGCTGTATCCAATATTCCGGCAGAGAAAAATGCTGATATATCTGAAAAATACCAACAGATCAGGGAATATGAAGAACAGTATGATAGTATTGAAAATGAAATTCGAAAATTGGCTTCAATTTGGTTACTTGCAACTCTCGGAGCAATTGCCTTTATAATCAAACTAATCTATTTGGATGGCCCAGGTGATTCAAAAAGCGCCCGGATAGATGCAAAAATACTGATAGCTCTGGTGAGTTTTATGGGTACCCTGGGTTTGCTTGTTTTGTTTATTTTAGACCAAAAGGTTTATCACCGATTACTAAATGCAGTTTTTCTATTAAGACTGAGAATGGAATACCGCTATAATTTCATACCTCCTATAGGGACACTGATGATGCTTTTTTCGCGTAAACGTGGAATGGCATGGTATATGAAATTTTATTATTTCGTTCCAATGTTTACACTTGCTATTATCGCACTTCTTTCGAGTGTTATCAGTATTTATGGAAACGACTTAAAGGTGGAAATTAATCCGGCTTCGTTAATTATAGGATTAATCACTTTGATAGTTTCGTTATGGGCATATAAAGAAAGCGAAGGGAGGGAATTGTATAAAGATATAAGTAAAAGCTTTGGAGACAGCGGCTTTGATGATTTCTTAAATTCACTCTTTAACAAAGAGGGGAAGGAGTACGAAAAAATTCTCCAAAACCATTAATGAGGTAATCAAATAATTAGCTTATGGCGCTGGCAGGCAATTTCGGAATTAGCTTTCTTGGTATCGATACGCCAAGATTGTTTGTCTGCAAAACCGTATGCCGCAAACTACCATTCGTCCTGTCAAAACAAGATAAAAGGAAATTATTATCCGATGGGAATTTGAGCATCCATATCTTATTGCTCACGGTGAAAATGGCTACTGTGTTCATCTTGAGATATATACAGGTTCACAAGGAGTGAACATCGAACAGCGCCATGCATGGATTCGATTGTCGGGATAATGAGAAATGGCATGTGTGGCGTGATTATGAAAACAAGATACTGATTCTGAATTGAAGGAGAAAATCTATATGGACAATAGCAAGATATGTTCTTTCTACAGATCAGATAAAAATGATAAAAAATATATAAAATATTATCAAATCGCAATAAATAGATTATGAAAATGACCTAAATCCCTTGAAACTTGAGTTATTAGATTGCTGATTATCGTACGGGAGTCCATAAAATGAATGAAGAGACCGCAAACTTACTCCAACGAATCCTGAAAATAGAGCAGAATATTCGTGATTATCTTGACCGTCTGGGAAAAAGAAGATTCAAATGGCTTTCACAAGAAGACCCCGTGAGAATCAAGAACCTTGAAAAGATTGCGGGTCACCTGCACAGTATTCTTAATTTCCTGGAATCTCAGGATGACAAACCGTGTTTCATCGAACAGAAGACAAAAACACTGTGCTTGATTCTTGGACAGATACAAAAGCCATGCTGCATTTCATCAAACAATGCGTGGGAATTCGCTGACATGCTTGAAATCGAACTCATCAGGCTGGGAGACCCCGTCTATATCTATATGCTCTTGAAAGCCCAGCAAAAGGCCGATAATACTGATCCTCATAGATGGGAGAAGCATTTTCAAAGCAGAGATCTTT
Organism: Candidatus Methanoperedens sp.; assembly: GCA_036567605.1. Classification (GTDB taxonomy): domain Archaea; phylum Halobacteriota; class Methanosarcinia; order Methanosarcinales; family Methanoperedenaceae; genus Methanoperedens. The sequence goes on from DATCUE010000120.1 coordinate 38,136, forward strand.
ATAGTCTTATTGATAGTTATAACTGCGGCAAATTTGACAATTGCCAGCATCTCCTTGAAGCCAGACGGTTCCTCGAGCACCTCCGTCAGGAGCAGGTCTCTGAATACCGCCGTGACAGGGCAAAAGCCCAACTTCGCGGGATTTACCTTGGACGCATGGCGCTGATACTTGTTCTGATACTTCCTTTTCTTTCCTATTTTTATATCGCTGCTACCCAGTGGAAGGACAATCTTACATACCTGCTTCTTGTTGTGCTTCTCTCTGGAGCTGCAGGAAGCGTACTCAGCCATGCACTTAAATTGGGCAAGCAGCCCCTGCACGCGGAGACTGAAGAAAAAATCCATGAGCAACCTCTTGGAATAAGGGCACTTATTTCTGAGTGGAAGGTCTTTATTGCCCAACCAGTCATCGGTGCTACCGCTGCTCTGGTACTATTCCTAATTTTCAAAGCCGGACTGCTTCAGATAGGAGGAATGAAAGAATTAGGACCAGAAGTTTATGGGCTCATCGCTTTCCTGGCAGGATTCTCCGAAGTATACTTCATAGGCATCCTCGAAAAGGTCGGAGGTCATACAGGGAGTTAATTGCGTAAATAATCACCATTGCATCTAATGTGAGATCAATGCTGCCTGGTTTGATATTATATTACAACCCGAATGATAAAGAGAAAAAAGGTTTACAAACACAGGAAAAATGAATGAATAAGCATAGAAGAACCATTTGATTGGAAAAAGCTTTCATTCAAAACGCTTCAGTACTCATGAGGTGTTCTGAATGGAAGCCTCACATCTAGACAAATAATTTAATGCTGATTAGCATCAATTCTTCCATCACCTTCTACTTGCTCAGTTTTATTGCGGTTTCAGTGGTGAAAATCTCTCTGTGGGATTATACCCTAAGGTAATGGGAGAATTGATGGAAATAAATCCTCATATAGAATCGTGTATATCACACCTGTTTCACAACTCTGTTTATATACATGATTTTAATAAATACTGCAACAAATGTCGACCGAAGCAGGAAAACTACCGGAATGGAGTTTCGATAACCAGAACAGGCGTATATGGCCTGTAAAAAACTGGGTTAAGAATCCTGATATCGTAAAAGCCAGGCTTGAAGTATCTGTTGAAGTAATCGAGGAACTGGCAGCAGAATATAAAGTACCGCATTACGTAGCTATTGACCACAGCGATGCGACCGGGGAAAATGAAGCATCCAACGGATGCCTAATACATTTTGCTTATCTTCCTGATGGCTCGCTGGCTGTCGCATATGCCAAGAAATAATTCCCTCATTCCTCTACCTTCGCCACATTCATATTCTTCCGAAGCCCAAAAGCCTCGGCCACAGTATCACATTTCGTCTTCAAAAGATAAGCTATCGGCCTGAAATCATATTCAGACATGGTCTCGTAATTAGCCATGCCCTTGCTGATTACAAGCGATGCCTTCTCAAGCGCCTCGACAAGTTCGGGCGGAGCTTCCTCAAGGCACACGCCTACGGCGTTCGAACCGGTTGTGAGAACCCTGTCGACCTCTCTGTCAAGACCGAGTTCGGCTACCTCTTTCATGGTGACATCATTCAATATCGGCGCGCCCCTGACCACGAGGGTGATCCGCCCGCCCAGTTTTTTTATTTCCTCAAATAAAAGGGTGTCAAATATTATTTCACCACAATTGTCTGCAAGGTAAACCACGTCCCTCAATAATCCTTTTATCTTTTCGGTATCATCGACATCAAGGCCGTTTCCGAGTTGTTTCAGTATGATTTCCTTTGCTATTTCTTTATCAGCATCGTACCCCAGCACACCGAAATCAAACGAGTTGCCCACGATGGCAACAAGTACCGCGCGCCTGAATGAATCCTTTTCTGACACGAATTTCTGTACTGAAGGCAAAAGTTTTATTGCGGCTTTATTGCTTTGTCCCTTTTTGTCTTTATAGGGATCGATATCTCCAAGTATTCTGTAGGCTTCCCTGTGTATCTTCGTGCTTATATGCGTCGCCGGCGCGCCATCGACTAAGTATCTCCTGAGAACCTCGATGCCTGCAAGCACTGCTTTTTTTTGCAGAGTTATATCTTTTGTTGATAACTCGGCCTCGAACTGTACCCTGGACAACAGGCAGGGTGCGCATCTTGGATGTGTTTTCAATTCTGTCTCCTTAAAACTCGAATAACGAGCGCTGTTTTGTTTCTACCTGAACCTTCTTTTCTCCCATCACTCTTAACATTTCCCCCTGCACGCCGAAATCCGACAATATGCGCTCAACCGGGGGAAGTATTTGCTTATTGATATAGTAATCAACATCAAGAGGTAGATTCTTCTCCTTTGCGTATTCGGGATCTTCCGCCCTGTCCACGAACAGGCCGTTGCCTGCAAGGATGACGAACGGTATCCTGTCCCCGATGCTGGCGATTATCCCGCGCTTTTCCAATTTTTCAACGACCGTCGTATGCGGCTGCCTGCTCCTGTAACTTTCTGTTTTTTTCGTGTACTGCCTTGTTAATATCAGGTTCTCGAACAGCTCCCTGTCCCTCCTGGCATCCATTGACCTGATGCTGTTTATGGTGTCCCTTATGAATTCAACAGCCTTATCCACATTCCCTTCCTTCAGCACGAGTTCAAGTACCCTGTCCACGGTCTTTGTTGTCAGGCCGCACCAGTCACGTCTGACGGTTTCCATGCCTTTTACCCTTATCTTGTCCTTCCAGCCGGCGGCGTTTTTTTCAAAGATCCAGACAGCGTAGCGTTTTTTGGCTATGAATATCGCCCTCCTCCCGAAAGAATCGAACACTAGTTCCATAGGTTTCTGGAGCGAAGATGTCACGATTTTTGCTATCTTTCTCCCGACGAGTTCCGCATCTTCAAGCGTGATTTCTTTATCAAGAAGATTCACAAAGACACTGTCAGTATCACCGTACACGACGGATAAGCTGATCGCTCTTCCTGCTGCTGCCTCGTCTTTTGTAAAAGCTCCCCCTCCATCGAGAATTATTTCCTTTATATTATCATCAATCAGTGCCTTGGTTCGCAGGATGTTCTCCCTTCCGAAACTCGTGACAGCGTTAGCAAGCGTAAGACTGTAAAGCCGCGCCCGTGCGTATCCCGAATAACCGTAGAAACTGTTAAGAAGGATCTTAAGCGCAAGCTGCGTGGCGTCAAGCACCCTTAACTCTTCCTCATTTGCAGTCTTCATTTTTTCACGGGTCGCCTGCCTCCTGGAAAGGAGATCCTCAAGTATCGAAGGCACGATGCCTTTTACAACCTTCAGGGAGGCAAATACGCCGCCCGAAGGAGCCACAACTACGTCTTCGGGTTTCTCATTCACCACCACAGTGGTATAGCACAGGTTATGCGCCATCATTATGGTGGGATAAAGCGATTTGTAATCAAGTATCACGATGTTCTCAAGCAGTCCTTTCTTTGGTGGAAGTACCTCACCGCCTTTGAGTTCTTCTCCTTCGTCAAACCGTTCATCGGATATTTCACCAGTCGGCCGGGCCGGAAGCACACGGTTGTGTTTCATGTACTCGCGAAGGAGAATATTCTCAACCATCTGTGTCTGCCCACCATCAAGTATATCTTGAAGCAGCGTGCCGCTGGCCCTTGCAAGAGCTATATATTTATCAACGAGCCGCAGTTTCAAAAGGAAAAGAAGCGCAAGTTCCGCATCCCTTCTTGCATATTCGATGAATTTTGCAAGTTTCTCACCGTTATCTTTCCAGTAATCTTCCATTTCAAGGAACGGGATGTCAAGTTTCTCGGAACCCAGCAGTTCCTTTGCCGCATTACGCAGTGTGTACTGCTTGAGGCTGAAATCCCTCCGAAGCAGGGGAAGGACATCCACTGTGATGCGCCCGATTGCGGTTATTCGCGTCATACTGCCAATTTTCCTGTAATAGAGCGACCGACCATCTCTTCCCACGCCTGAGTCGATCCTTGCTCCCTTTTTATTAAGGGTTTTAATCCTTTCAACGATATACGGAATATCGAAATTATTGGAGTTGTAACCCAGAAGGATATCGGGGTCGTATTCCTTTATAATTTCAAAAAATCGCGATATCATCGCCTCTTCGCTGCCGCAGCTTTCTGTATTTCCTTCCGCATTCGCGCTTTTACCCACAAGGACAAGTGTCTTTTTGCCCTTGAATTCAGGCGCGAAAGCAAGGCTCATCAGGATAATGGGCGAGGTCTCGGGCCTTGGCATGGCGCCATCAAGGGGCAGGCATTCGATATCAAAGGCAAGATGCCGAAGAGGTGCATTCCTGAGTATATCAACAGGCTGCACATTTGCATGCGTTATCTTGATGGTGCTCTTGACTTCGGAATCAACCGAAACTCCCGCATTCTCCACATTCGCCCATCCCATACCTCCAAGCCCGCTATCTACGAGATACCTGTTCCTGAACAGTATATCACTCTCGTATATCTCCTCGACCATTTGTTTTATTTCGTCCCTGATGACAGGCACGCCTTTCGGGTCGTAAAGGATTATCTTGAGCATGACGGCAGGATCTTTGAAATATCCGACTGGCTCAAAACGTTTGACAATCTCGATCCTTTTTATGTGTTCCCTGAACTTCTCCTGCAAAATTGCTGCTGTCTTGGGTTCTGCTTTTGCATAAAAATACGGTTCAAAACCGGGTATGGAACAGCATACGCTGCTTCCAGATTCATCCCTTCCGTAGAGCCTTACCACGGGACTGCCGTCGCTGTATGTGTAATCGGCGTCAAGGATCTGGAAGTTCATAGGGATTTAATTTGATTTGAATCCCTTATAGGTTTCTTTACGAAAAGTTTTAAAATTATGTCTGATGTAATCAGTGCATGGATTATCGGAAAGGTTCTATCGGGCGCTTATTCGTGGCAAGAGTCGATCACGGTGAAGATTTACTGTCTGAACTGTCGGAATTAGCACTGAAGGAAGACATAAGGTCAGCTTTTTTCATAATGCTGGGAGCCCTGGGTGGCGCGCGGCTTGTCACAGGGCCAAAAGAAAAATCAATTCCCCCTGATACTGTGTGGTCATCATTCAATGATGCGCGCGAGATAATCGGTGCCGGCAACATATTTTGGGAAAACGGCGCGCCCAAGATTCACCTTCATGGCGCAGCAGGAAACAGCAAAGGAATGGTCATGGGCTGCATCAGGAAAGATGCGGAAGCTTTCATGGTTGTTGAGATATTCATAATAGAGACTGATATCCAGGCAGAAAGGATTTTTAATGAAAAAATAGGATTTTCCCCTGTAACATTCCCGGATTGAGAGGGAAAATCTTGCACCATGTACTTCGGTTTTACAGCGCCCACCAGGAGCTTGTGCTCAGGTTTTACATGTTCGGCGCAAAGTTCACAAATCTGCCGCTTATTGGAAAATATTTTGCCAGTCTGATTAACCGCTATGCAGTGACCCAGCATGCTGCTTATATTTTAACGCATAACGAGGTAAGGAAAGTTATAGGCGCGGCGACAAGCATTGCTGCGGGAGACTGCAAATGCAGGAAGGTCTTTCACAACTGCGACAGCCCGATCAGGGCCGATATTGTTTTCGGGGTCGGCTTTGATGTTTTTACAGAAGTGAGAAAAGATGAGTACACAGAAATAAGCAGGGATGAAGCCCTTGAGATAATAGATGACTGCAAAAAACATGGACTTGTGCAAAGCCTTATAAAATGCAGGGACGATTTTTATGCGATATGCAACTGCTGCCCCTGCTGTTGCGTACCTTTGCGGCTGCGGAAGGATTACGGAATTAAAGGCGCCTGGGTGAAGGATCCGGGTGTTGTGGATAAGGTGCTGCATTGATGCCCGGGCTTAAAGAAAGGTGCATTATAAAAATTATGCGCAGTCTTATTGCTATAGGTAGCATTTATACATATCAAATGAAGTATTATTACTATGATTGGTGAGGAAGAGGTTCTCTTAATGTGGTAAACGATAACAAAATTATAATTCCCCTGCATAAACCCGGTTTGAAAGAGAAATCTTTCTTCTTGTTATCTGGAATAATAGTGAGTATTCCTATTACGTTCTTTGTAAATATATTCTCAAGCCACCTGTGCTTCCTGCTGCCGGTATTTTATTCTGAATTATGCGCGATTGGTATTTTCGCTCCTTTTATTGAGGAATTTTCAAAAGCTTACCCTCTTTTCTATCGCCATGGGGAAACTGAAAAATCAATATTTATTCTCGGTTTTCTGGTCGGCATGGGATTCGGCATCACTGAATTCTTCTTTTATGTATTTGGAGGAGCATCAGTATATATCAGGTTGCCAGGAATATTCTTCCACGCTGCAAGCACGTCAATTACAGCCTATGGCATTGCAAAGGACAGGGCTATACCGTTCTACCTGCTCGCCACGGCTCTACATTTATCATATAATTTTTCCGCGCTCTTCGGCTCATTCTGGTTGATAGGTGGATCCGTTTTTTTAATAATAACGTTCTTTCTCTCCTGGCACCTCTACCACAAAACATCAGAAAGGAGCGCGGGTTCAATATAATTCACTTAGACCATTTCTGAAAATATGATTTATTTCGCGTGGCCGGCACATTTCTCGAATATGTCTGTTCAAAGCCAAAAGAAACTTATCAAACATACCTCAAACCTTTTGTGAATGTGAAAAAGCGCCTCTGCGTAGTTCGCAGCGTCGCCCGACCTCCTAGATCCATCAGGCGCCCCGTCCCATCATATACGATAATTGACCACCAATATGTGGAAACGGATTTTTGATGGGGTTAGTGTTAATGTCCACTGATCTTCCGGGTTTCCATTCTTCGCGATATTTCACGAATTTCTCCGGAACAGCGTATACACATACGGCCTCGACACGCCCGCAGGCGTATGATATGTATAATCGAAATGATCAAGAAGGATAAACTCCTTCCCTAAGAATTCCGCCAGCATATTGTGATCATAATTCCTGACTTCAAGACCTGTGCATTTTTTTGCTCCCGTTAACGAAAAAGCCGCAATGATGACATAACCGCCTTTTTTAACCGCATTTCTTAGCAGGGATAAATACACGCGCCGCTGGCCCTCTTCTAATAGAAAATGCAATACTGCCCTGTCATGCCACAAGGCGATGTCCTTTAAATCCTGGATGTGAACCGGCTCTGTAATATCATCTACTACCCATCTCACCTGTGAGGCCTTTTCTCTGCCTAATCTTTCTTTTAGCTTGCCGAGGGCTATTTCGCTTATGTCGGCGGCAATGATATTACTGAATCCCTGATCAATAAGATAATCTATGAATGTTGATGCGCCTGCCCCCACGTCTAATACAGGTTCGTCTTTATTTATATGACACCCAGATAGTAATCTTATAGATGGCTCGGGTATTTCTTCGTACCAGGTCAGCTCATCAGCATCCAGCGCCTCATATATCTCATCCCAGTGCTCTTTCATTTTGTTGTTCATTTTTGTTTTTCCAAAGTGTTTAGCCGTTCTTTGGAATTAAAGGTTTTCATCGTGGAAACGAAATCCGTGCGCAATGCGAAATGGCAAATTTTAAATACTACAGGGGACAATTCTTATTATGGAGTGGTTTTGAATGGCGGATTCATTATTGGATAGTTTATACAACCTGGGGCAACAGTTCATTGCGTTTATTCCAACGCTTGTGGCAGTTATAGTTTTAATAATAGTTGGATGGATAGTGGGCAGATTGCTTGGAAGATTTGGGTCAAAAGTTTTGGATAAAATCGGTCTTGATGATCTGATCGAAAAGACATCAATCGGTGGAATGATAAAAAAGGCCGGAATGAGCACCGTAGGATTATTTGAAGCCATAATAAAATGGTTTGTTTATATTATCTTTGCAATGATAATTATAGATATTTTGAATATAAATATCTTGACAGAATTTTTAACCAGAATAATTCTCTACATCCCGCTAATAATTTCCGCCCTCATTGTTTTAATTATAGGCTTACTGATAGTTGATTTCCTGACAGATCTCATCCGCAAAGTGCTGATAGCTACAGGCGTTGATGAAAAATTCTTGAAAACTTCTGTCGGGGAGACCCTGAAGGCGACAAATACATCTATTTCCGGCATTATTTCCGGAGTAATAAAATTATTCGGCTATCTGATATTTATCCTCGCTGCTACTGAAATCCTCCAACTGAATCGACTTGCAGAGTTCCTGAATAATGTCTTGAATTATCTTCCAAATCTTTTCGTTGGAATCCTGATATTAATAATCGGTTTCTTATCTATTGATTTCATTGCAGATTATCTGCAAAAAATGATGGAAGGAATGAAGGTAGAAGGTTCAGATGTAATTCTCCCGATATTGCGAGGATTCATGTTCCTCGTAGTGCTCCTTTTGGCATTGGATTCCATGCTTATCAAAACTGCTATTTTCTATACATTCCTTGGGCCGCTGGCATGGGGATTTGCTGTGGTCGTAGCATTTAAATGGGGAATTAAAGAGGCTATAGTGGCATACGCTAAAGAGAGAAAATAAGCCTCTTTTTTTGAATTAATGGAAATCAAACTTCGATACATTTGCCCATGATTTTCATCCCTTTATAATATTGTCAGTCTTTAGTTCAAATGTTCCTTTTACGCCATTGACATCCACATTATATATTCCTGCTTTCAGTCCATAAACGTCAAGCGAAATTACTTCCTGGAAGGGCACAATAGCTTCAGTGCAAAAAGTATCCGCAGGTCGAACCGTTTTAATGTTGACCAGAAATGTGTTTCCTTCTTTTTCTTTCACTATATCATCGATTTCGGTGCAGCCATCGGGCAGATAACCCCTGGCATTGACCTTTATCAGGACAGGAAATGACTCAAGAACCATTATTTCAATACTCTCGACCGTGGCGTTGCCATAAATAAATTTGCCAGTTTTGTTGTCTTTGTAGGCGGGAGGTTTTGGGCTGTCGGTTGATAAAGTGCTTATAGCGATTCCCACAATAATGCCTCCGACGATTATTACGGCAAGGATGAGTAGATTTTTATTCATCTGATTTTCTCCATTTCTTCCTTTTCTGAATATAATAGTTTAAGCTTCCGGTTCATAAAATATTTTCTTAAACTGCAAATGGATTCGGAGTTATGCGATCACCCGCACTTTAGCATCGGAAAGCGAAAAATCGGATATCTATAATAGCCCCTTCATTCAATCTACCCCTCTCTGCCTTTCGGTTTCTTTTTTGTATCCAGAATACCTTCTACGATAGCTGGCGCCATAAAAAATCCAACACCTTCCAGTTCATTAATTATTTTTCGCAACTCAGATTTATCTTTTATCGGACAGAGTTCATACCCCATTTTAAGCAATCCCAATGTGCCTGTGAGCTTCACATGTTCTTTCTTGGCAATCTTCCTTGCGTCAAGATCATCAAGAGCAGCTATAAAGCTATGTTCTTTTGCCTGCGCAATAACACCCGCTTCACCATCATGCAATTTGAAAAGATATTTTATGACGCTTGTATTCAGGACTATCAATCTTCTGTCCTCTTCAAAGTTTCATAGTCCTCGTAAAGTTCTCTTACTCCTTCCACTCCAATTCTGGGTTTAATCCCTTTCTCAATAAGGATTTCTTTCATCCTGATTATTGAGACCCCCGCTATGTCTGCAGCTTTGGCAAGTGAGACTTTTTCCTGCCTGTACAGCCCCACAGCAATCTCTTTCTCATCATATTCCCTGAGCATATGGCGCAGCGCGTCACGAACGGCTTCAGCTATGCTCCCATATAATCCCGCATCTATCAAACGCTTTATTTTTAATTCGAACTCTCCTTTTATTTCAACAGTTGTGGGTATTGGATCACTTGAATATTTATATGTTTTTTCAAGTTAAATAGTTATCTTTTCGCGCATCAGCAGGTCAATTTCTACAGTTCCGCTGTTGATGATCTCCTCAGGCACCCGGTCGATAACGCTGCCATCGGGCTGATATTGTGCCAGACCAGTGACAGGATACTTGCCGGGTATGCCTTGTGGGACATACATAAATCCATTGAGATATCCGGGTATGAACTGACCCGCGCCCTGCCTGGGAACCTGGGGTCCGGCCTGCCGGGCATTGAGGAGGTTGAAGCGGAAGCGGAGGGATGCAGGAAGCGGCGATGGGTAATGTGCCGGAAGGGCAGAGCGAACATGGGTGGATGCATGACGCCTCAATAACCTTTTGTTTCGGGCTGGCTGCCGATACGGGAACTCCGCACACACTTCCCTTCTCTTCGTGCGGAAGCAGATCCGCATGGCGGGATTTTCACCCTGGAGGACATGATGCCATTACTGTTTTTTTATGTCCTGTTGTTTGTTCTTTCTCTCTTATGCTTCGAGTCACTATACCCCGTACTTGAAGGATACGGGGCTTGATAGCGTTTTTGCCTATAAAGTTTTCTCACAGTTCTGCGTGGAAATATATTTCTCCACTACTTCCTAGCCCTGCCCTACCGAGCCGTGATAGCAGCCGGAAGCCCACAGATGATCACCACACCATTCCCGAAGATGTGGGAATTCCTTCCTTAATATCCTGCTTGATCGGCCCTTGATCTTCTTGGCGATAAAGCTCAGGAATATTTGGGAGGATACTGGAAGAACAAATGAACATGGTCAGAGTTCACTGCCATATCTATGATCTTGATACTCATTTCAGCGCATGTGGCCCTGATAACTCCTTCAGCGATAAAAGCGACCTCACCTGTCAGGATTTTTCCGCGGTATTTTGGTGTAAGCACCATATGATCGGTCAGCAATGATACCGTATGCCTGTCGTGGCGGAGGTCCAGTTTCTTATTGTTCATTTCTATTAAATGGTGTAATTTTCACATAATTATATTGTTATTCTGCAAGAGCAGGGTGAAAATAATTCTGGATTCATCTCCCGGTTTGTCTGTCGTGGCGTTTCAGGATCGGAAGTAATGATTTCACATCTTGTATTACTCCATTCTTTACTTTCAGTCCTTTTGAATCAATGTTGCCTCTGCAGATCAGTCCATCGGATTTCCCGACATCCCCATCACTTTCACCCCCCTCCCACAACCATTTTTAACCCCTAACGCCCTCTTAACTATCCATGAATTTCATCCACGCCAGTGATTTTCATCTGGGGTACGCACAATACGGTCTCATCGAGCGCTTCCGCGACTACGCCCGCGCCTTCCGGACGGTCATCCATTACGCCATCGACCACAGGGCAGAATTCATCCTTATCTCAGGCGACCTGTTCCACAAACGCAACATAAACGCGCCGACGTATGAGCAGGCATATAAAGTGCTTTCCGAACTGAAAGATAAAAGCCCCTCCACTGCCGTTTATGCCATCGAGGGCAACCACGACCTTGCGTTCCACCAGGACGGCAAAAGCTGGCTTGAGATACTGAATTCGCAGGGTCTTCTAAAGCTCATAAGACTGAAAGAAGCAAACGACGCAAAGCTCATGGGCGACTTCGTGGAGCTTGAAAACGTCCGCATATTCGGCGTAAGATATCTTGGCTCAAGCACCCTTTCTGTGCTCCCGCAGATAGCAGAAGAGATAAAACAAATAACTGCGGCGCAGGGGGAAAAATACACTATCCTGATGATGCACTTCGGTATGGCAGGACAGATGCGGCAGGAGGCCCCGGGCGAGATACATTACAATTCCCTTCTGCCCCTGAAAGAAGCGGTGAATTATCTTGCTCTCGGGCATTATCACATGAATTATGAACTGGACGGCTGGGTATTCAATCCCGGAAGCGTTGAAATGATCGCGATGAACGAGTACGGCCTGGAAAAAGGCTTCTATCACGTCAGGGACAGCGGCGCCAGACTCATAACTCCGATCACGCGTCCCCTGAGGCGCATAAAACTTGACATAAGCGGTATATCAAAGCCTGATGAACTGTATTCAGATATCGACTCAAGACTTGACAGGGAACCATCGGCGCCGTCAGACCCTTTGATAGAACTCCTGCTCTACGGCACCATGAATTTCCCGAAATCAGAAATAAACATGGACAGGATAAAATCCATGATCACGGAGAAATTCAAACCCCTCTGGAGTGATGTCAAAATCCTGAATAGCAGTTCGCAATACACGCTCAACGAGGGGGACGTGCGCGGGCTGACGCGGGAGCAGATAGAACTCCGGGTGTTTTCCGACAGGGTGAAACTTGACGGAAGGTACAGGGACTATGTGGAAGAGATCGTGAAAACAATGATCGAAGTTAAAAAGATGGCTGCGGCGGGGATAGAAGAAAGCGCCATCCAGAAAGAACTCAGGTGGTGTTTTGAAAAGATCAAATCCGAAAGCAAGACTTTCGAGAAAAATCCTGGACAAAAAACACTTACCACTCTTCTTTCGCGCATGGAGGATGCGTAGATGCTTATCAAATCAGTGGAACTAAAGAACGTAAAATCCTATTCTCATGAAACTATCGAGTTCCTCGAGGGCATCAACGGCATCTGCGGCCAGAACGGTCACGGGAAAAGCACGATACTTGAATCGATAGGATATACGCTTTTTGATTATCCTCCCTATAAAAAGATTGATGATTTTCGCAGGCATGGCGAAAAGTCGGGCTACGTCGCCGTAACCGTGGAAGGAAAGGACGAAATTGATTATACGATATACAGGAAACTGGGGGGAAGTGAATACTATATCAAGACCCCGGTCAGCGAGATCAAAGGCAAAAAGGATGTCACGAACTGGATTGCGTCCAACCTCCTGAACAACATCAGGTCACCTGAAGATATGCCCTCCATCTTTGAGAATGCAGTCGGGGTCCCTCAGGGCACATTCACAACCGCGTTCCTGCTAAACCCCGAACCGAGAAAAAAGATATTTGACAATATCCTGCGGGTGGAGGAATATAAGGCCGCATATACTAATTTACGGGAAGTGACAACCGCTATTGAAAAGACCATAGATTCAATGGACAGGGAGCTGATACCACTTCGCACCCGCACAGAGAAATATCCTGAATTGAAAAAAGAAAAAGAGGCACTGCAAAAAGAGAGCGATGAACTAAAAGCCCAGATCAAGAAAATAAATTCAGACATCACATCACTGGCAGGGAAAAAAGAAGAACTAAAAGCCAAAAAAGCTCAATTGGATGATCTTTCCTCACAGATAGCCAATGAGCGCATTCGTCTTGAGGGGAACATAAAGCAGCTTGAAAGAGTGAAATCAGACCTCATGCGTGCTGAATCAGCCCGGAAGATCGTAAATGACCTGCTTCCTGCTGAGGAATCATTTAAAAAAGAGAATGCTGCCCTTAAAGAATTGAACGCTGCCCGCGGGAAGAGGGATAAGTTAAAAGAGGATATAGGCAAACTTGATTCTGACATAAGGAACCTCTCTGATAAGCTTGAGCGCATATCAAGACTTTCTGCCGAGAAAAGGGAACTTGAAGAGCTGAAGAAAAAGTTAATTCCCGCAGTCGAGAAGCAAAAAGCCCTGGAGGATGAAATCCAGAATCTCTTATCTTTCATGGACTCACTCATTCATCTTGGTTATGAATTAAAACAGGCACTTGAAAAGGAACAGCGGGCTGATTCGCTGAAATCAGAAATCCGTCAGCTTGAAGATAACATCACTCTTCTTCTTCCGCTTATCAAGCAGCAAACTGAATCCGAAAATAAACAGCAGGAACTGCTCCAGCGCCAGGCATCCGTAAAATCCATGCTTGAGAAGATCCGGAAAAACAAAAAACTTGCAGGAACGCGCGGCATATGTCCGGTTTTCAGCGGGATAAAATGCACATCAGTAAATGACTTTACCGGTTATTTCAATGAAGAGATAAACGCGCACACAGGAGCGCTGGACGAAATAAAGGCGCAGCTTGACCTTATCTCAAATGAACTCATAAAACTTGATAATCCCAGGAAAAAACGTGATGATATGGCTGCAATCATTGAATCCAAGAATAAGGATATCAAAGCCTGCAAAGGTTACTCAGACGAGGTCAGCTCGTGCAGGGCAAAACTTGGAAAGCTGGCATCATCATATCTGGCGCTGAATTTAGGAGTTCTGACAGGAACCGAAGAAGAGAGGAAGTCCTTTACTATAATTCTGAATTCTAAGAAGGCAGAACTTAAGGCTCTTAACTCACCTGATAAGGAGTTAGAAAAACTGAGTGGACTTGAAGAAAAAAACCTTAAAGAACTGAAAAGCCTTGAAAGTGTCCCCGGCTCCATTGATTTGAAAAGACGCGAGCGGGATATGCTTGCCTCTAAATCTCTAATATTTGATGAGCTTGACGAAAAGATCGCCTTCATACAGGATAAGATAACGAAACTCGAACCTGAACATAATAAATATTTGCAGGCTCTTCCGCTTGCTTTAAAAGTGAGTGAATATGAAGAGGAGTGTAGGAAACTTGATGGGACAATATCTGCCATGAACTCTAATTTGAGCGTATATATCCAGAAGCACGGGAAGCTTTTATCTGAATTTGATGAGTCAATCCTTAATGAGACGATCTCTCAGCTTGAAGAACTTGGAAAAATAGCGAGTAGTTTGGCAGAAGCGGTCAAAGGGAAGACCAGGAACATCGATAAGCTCTCACGCGAAATTGCTGCCATGGAATCTGAGCACTCAAAAATAAAGGACATAGAGAAAAACCTTGAAAATGAAAAGCAGTTCCTGTCGTTCTCGAATTTTATCAGGGATACCATCAAGAACTCATCGGAATTTATAGTCGATGAATTCATAGGGGAGATAAGCCAGGAAGCAGGCAACATCTATTCAGAGATAATGAATGACTATTCAACAGGGCTTAAATGGCAAAATGATTATGATATTGAAATAGAATCATCCGGTGAGGTCAGGTCGTTCAGGCAGTTAAGCGGCGGTGAACGTATGAGTGCGGCGCTTGCTGTGCGTCTTGCGCTTTTGAAGGCCCTTTCAAGCTGCGATTTCATATTTCTCGACGAACCTACCCAGAATATGGATGAGGTAAGAAGGGAAAAGCTCTCGCAGGAGATCATGAACATTAAGGGTTTCAAACAGGTGTTCGTCATCTCGCACGACGACACGTTCAATGAAAAATACGCCAATGTGATAAAGATCCAGAAGATAGATGGTGAAAGCAGGGTTGTGCCATGCTCAACTTAAAAAGCATCTCTCTCCAGTTCGATGAAAGGCTTTCTGCAATAATATCTTATGATGCCGAGCGCTCGGAATTAACTCAGGAATACGGGCGTGAACTTGAAAAACTGAAGGTTATAGATATTAAATCCAACGAGAAGCTGTCTTCATACAGCGGTGCTAAATTCCTTGAATCCGGAAAGCTCATCCGGCCATTTTCCTTTAACTGGATAAACAGGCATGAAGCCATGAAATGGGTTGACTCCGTGCTTTCAGGTATTGCAGTGGGGGCCGTTGACGGAAGCCAGATATATTCGGATAAGAACTATGAGATACCCCTGGCAGTTTTGCAGACTTCGCGTATATCCAACAGGCATACAGATAACGGCGATTATAAACAGGAAATAGATGCAACGATAATCACTCCCAACGAATTCGAAGCCGCAAGCGTATATTCATTCGGGAGCGAATATGTTGATGCGCGGCGGTTCTCGATGGAATGCGAAAACATCGAGCGCCTCATGGATGAGCATGAAAAAATTTATGTTTTGCTTGACGGTGCGCTCATCCTTTCCCATGTGAACGTGTTGAATACGAACATACGGAAAATCTACATCAATGCGATACTGAAACTGCTTGAAACCAGTGAAAGAACGGGCAATCCTGTCATCGGTTTCATAGATACCACAATGCCCCGGGACATTACGCTTATGATGCATTTCCTTTTCAAATTGAAAAAGAGTAAACTCTCAGACACGCATCTTTTTTCAAACCTGTCGTGGGGTGAAAGAACCGTTGCCTTTATCTGTGACAGGGATGACAGGCGCGGTGAGGAAGCGAAATCAGTCCTTGACAGCTATGGCAGATTCAGGAATGATATAGCTTTCTTCTACATGAGGCTGGGTAACGGTCTTCCGGGGCGTGTTGAATTTCCCGCATGGGTTCATGGGGAAGGAATGATAGATAAAATCGCAGATATCATCAGGGCAGAATGTGTTATCCGCGGCAGTTATCCCGATATCCTGATGAGGGCGCATGATGCAGCCGTGATAAGGATGAGCGAGCATGATCTTTTTTACGGCATGCTTGAAAATTTCTGCAGATCGCATGGAATTAAAATAAATAAAAGCGCAAAATATTTTCATAAGACTTGCCTTTTCCGTTAATTATAAGTTCATTAATAAACTCTTTGAGCAGGCATGGACACAAAAAAATATAAGAATATCACCCGGGGCGTTTCCGATACCTACGTCAACGTGCATCCAATCCAGCGCGGCGGCGTGCTGACAGCGGAGGCGCGAAAAGCCCTCCTTGAATTCGGCGATGGCTATTCGGTGTGTGATTACTGCTTCGAGGCGAGGGTGGACCTTGTGGATAACCCGCCCGTTCATGACCTTGTACAGGATGTGGCAGAGTTCCTCAATATGGATGACGTCAGGTTCACGGCTGGATGCCGTCATGCAAAATGGGCTGCCATGCACATGGTATGCGAACCCGGCGATACCGTTGTGATCGATGCCCTTGCCCACTATACATCATATCTTGCAGCCGAGGCGAACAAATTAAATATTGTCGAGGTCCCGCATAACGGTTATCCCACTTTTGAGATAGATATTGAAGGATATGCAAGGAAATTTGAAGAAGTTGAGCAGAAAACCGGAAAGCTTCCCTCGATGGCAGTACTTACGCATGTGGATTACAGGTACGGGAACCTGGCAGATGCCGAAAAAGTTGGCCGTATATGCAAGGAATACGGCGTGCCTTTCCTCCTGAATACCGCTTATTCATCGGGCATAATGCCAGTTGACGGGAAAAAGCTCCATGTGGACTTCCTGTGCGGCTCAGGGCACAAAAGCTGGGCTGCATCAGCGCCGATAGGGATACTCGCTACAACGTATGAATGGACAAGCAAGGTTTTTAATAAATCCAGTTTGCGCGGCGACTGGAGCGGCCGTGGCTTTACTAAGAAAGAGATCGCCTTGTTTGGCTGCTCTCCCGTGTTCGGCGCACCTGTGGCCACTCTTATGGCATCGTTCCCAACTGTCGTTGAACGCGTAAAGCAATGGGACGAAGAGGTCGAAAAAGCCCGCTATTTCGTCGGGGAGCTTGAAAAAATCGATGGTTTCCACCAGATGGGAGTCAAACCAAAACAGCATACGCTAATGAATATCGAAAGCCTGCCGCTTCATGAGATTGCGGAGAAAGATAAACGAAGGGGCTATTTCCTGTATCATGAACTGAAAAAGAGAAAGATAGTGGGGCTTCATCCTGGAATGAGCAAGAATTTCAAGATAAATACCTACGGACTTAAATGGGAGCAGGTGAAGTATGTGGCGGAAGCTTTCAAGGATATCGCAAGAGATAACGGGATAAAAGTCGAGGATTAAAAATGAAATACGATGAATTCTCAAAAAAATTCAGGAAATTTTTTGAACTGCCATCATCACCGGTTGCAATCAGGATAATCACAGATAGCTCGCAGGAGAAAAAAACCAGTGCGCAGCCCATGAGATTTTGTGAAATGGTAAGAAAAAGCGCTTTTTATGGAGAGAGTTTTATATTCGGTGTTGAAGAACTCACATGCACAAGCGGGGAACTTGCTCTCGGATTCACGGAACCTTCATACGGGGAAGTGTATCCAAGGATTAAACCCGCGAATACAAAGCTTGTAAGTATCTCGCCGCTTGAGAAAACTGAGAAAAAACCTGACACTGTGATAATAATCGGAACGCCTCGCAAGATAATGCGTGTATCTACGGTACTTTCCCAGCTTCATGAAAAACGGCCAGTGGAGGCAAAATTCAAGGGTGAGTTCGCAGTATGCGGTGAATGTACGGCGATACCTTATATGGAGAAAAAAGTGAACCTTTCGCTTTTGTGCAACGGGGCAAGAATGTTCTCGGGCTACAGGGATGATGAAATAGTAATGGGTTTCCCACTTGACGATTTCATTCGCCTTGCCGAAAGTACGGAAGAGAAAGAGATAACAAGCGCGTTGTGCGGCTGTATTATGGACGATATTCCCGCAGGAGCCGTTGCCGCGATTGAAAAAATAGGCTTCGGCAAGGGTACCGACCAGTTCTTCGGAAGATTCGGGGAAGAGATTGTAAGGTTGTACACTCCCAAAGACAGGGACGGCAAAATCACCTCGCTCACTTTGCACATACCTGTCAAATTCAGGGATAGTGAGACTGCCTCAAAAGTGAATGAAAAAGCAAGTGAGATGCTGGAGAAACCCATGCTTCACAGGGTACGCGACAACTGGGTGGATATTGCGCTTCCTTTAGATCTTGGTGAAACCCTTAACAGGGCAAGCATGCGTGGTGAGAAGTTCGAAAAACTGGTGAGAGTGGGCATCGATACAATACTGAAAGAAGCAGAGAAAGTAAAGAGGAAGGCTGCTGCCTGAAAAACTATCATCAACAAAATATTCTTCAGTTGGAAGCATATGCCCTGTAAGCATCCATGCATCCAAGAGTACAGAACATTTTTTCTCTTTTATATTCCTCTCTAATATATATTTTCTTGCTGCAATTTTCACATTTTACTTCAACAATTTTCAACTCTATCTCCTCCATTTATACCTCCCTTATCCCTGACTTTTATTAGACATTGTTTCATAGCTATATAAATATATCGTCTATTAAAAATAATTATCATTGTAATCATTATTATGATAAAATTGATACAAAAAATTTATCCGCATAAATACTATATTGGAAGCAAGTGAATTCATGAAAAAAAATCTACAATATCTAATTATATTGCTTTTGATCATCTTCTTTGTCAATCCCGCATTCGGATTCAAAGGGATGACCTCAAACAATACAACTGCGCAAACAAATAATGCCACACAAAATCTTGGAAATTTTACACAATCCGACAGGGATATCGTTTTGATCATCCATCTTATCGAAATCGATACAGTTCAATTAAAGTCTGAGAATAAGCTACTTGTACGTGAAACCCTGGTTTTTAAGAATACCGGGACGGAAAATTTTTTCGGCCAGCTCAGGACATGGGTGCCTGACGGCACTGAAAAAATAAGTATTTCAAGAAATTACATGATGAATGGTACTTTTCAATATGCTCTTACACCAAGCCTGAATGAAAACATCCTTAGCTGGCAGGATTCCATCGAGGCGAACACTCCTCTATCTCCTCTTTATACCCTGGAATATGCAGTAGCGGCTGAATCTGGGGGGGCAAAACACTTTTCAAAAATGCTTGCATCCACATGGATCAATAAACAATCTAACAACATCCTGCTCAAAGTTACGACAAACGAGGGAGAGAGTATAACCGTAACAGATGAAAATGGAAATAGTATCTCAGGTTCAGGAAGCTCGAAAGTAGAAGGAAACAGTACTATGTATGCCTGGGAGGCGCCGGTTTTTAAAGAGCTGAATATTGAGATTTCAAAACCCGCGGTCTCACCGGCTACGATTGCAGGTTATGTTATTATTGGTGCTGTGATATTGTTGGTGCTTTTGTATCCGGTCCTGAGGAAAAGGAGTGGAAAACTTCAATCAATTGAAGAGAAATTAAGGAATTCGTTGAAGAGAGAACACCGGGAAACCGGTGAAGAGGAAATAGAAGAAAGCACTGAAGCCATTGTTTCTTCCGAAATCCCGGAAGAAGTTGGTGAAGAACCTGTGGTGGAAGAAGACGATGAATTCCAGAAAATGACAAAAGATGAACTTGAGATAAAGAAGACAGAACTTATTTCAAAACTCAGCAAGCTGGATAATGATTATGCTTCAGGGGACCTTCTGGATGAAGATTATGAGGAGCAACGGGAATCCTATCAGAAGCAAGTCAAAAAAATCAAAAGAAAAATAGAAAAGCTAGGGTAAATTATCCTATCATATCCAATAAATAATGATGGATGCGTAAATCATCGGTCAATTCAGGATGAAATGCGATGGCAAGCACATTTTGCTGTCTTGCTGCGACGATGAATCCGTTGTATCTTGAGAGGATTTCCACATCCTTGCTCACTTCTGTGATGCAGGGCGCCCTGATAAATACAGCGTTGAAAGGTGAAGTAAGACCCTTAAAATCCAAAAGCGCTTCAAATGATTCTTTCTGGCGTCCAAAGGCGTTCCTATTGACGTGCGTATCCATCAGTCCAAGAAGGGGTTGTTTAGTCTTTTCCACCTGACTGTCTCCGTATTTTGCAAGCAGCACAAGCCCCGCGCATGTCCCCATTATTGGAATATCGCTGTGTGAGCTCTTTTTTATTTCTGAGGATATCCCCTCCCTCTCCATGAGCCTGCCTATTGTAGTGCTCTCACCGCCCGGGAGTATCAAAGCATCGCATGTCGGAACTATCCCTTTATGTCTTATTTTTACTATCTCAGCTTCACGATTTGCCTGTTTTAATGCTTCATTTATAGCATGTACGTGCTCTTCGATGTTTCCCTGTATCGCAATGACTCCGATGCGCATGCATCTAACTTACTGGATAAGGATATAAATTATATGCTGGACAGGGTTTTTGATGATGATTTCAATATCCTGGCCCCAAGATAGGCTCCTGCGCAGGCTGGTAGAATCGGGAAAAAATAGAAAATCATTAATAAAATACTGCCCATCCCTTCCTTAAACCCGGTACTCGCAACATTATAAAATATCCAGACAATCCAGGGCATAGTTAACCAGATTCCCCATTGCCATGAAAGTTTTGGCCTGAGAAAGCCCAGAATAAGACCTGTTAAGAAATAAACGATAATAGTGAAATTGTAAAATGACGCTTCTGGATGATCCAGTGTGCCGATCAGCTTTATCCCCGCTACCAATCCTGCACCGACCAGCAGACCTGCCAATCGAAGCTTAATGATTTCTTTCATCTGGTATTTATTCATTGATAATATGTTTACTTTAAACTTTTAAATAATTATCCATTTCAATAACAAAGAAGGTTCCAGGGGGTTTTATGCCGCTCAAATCGTAGCTTATTCCGGCCCTGTTCAACAAAACCTCGCTGGCAAAGGAATCCGTGGGGCTGAAACACGCTGCTGCGCTTCCTGATAAGACCAGGATGCTCAATGCCGGGATGATAAGTAGTATTGATCTCATGGCTTCCTCACTTTGAATAGATGGAATGACAAGTTTGTGTCGGAACTGCCAACCTGGATGCTGATATTCCCCATCAGGTTAACAACCGCTCCGGGGGCAAGGCCATAACAATAGTTATTTTTCCGCACTTGTTTATTTTATTCGTCAAGATTCACCCTGCCGTATCTGGGGGATTTCCTACCATGAAATAATCTATTGATAATATAAAACTTGCTAAAAATTGATAGACCGACATGGCATCATCTCAATCCCTTTCTTTTACCGAAAATCTGCTTTAAAACCTGAGTGAAAACAGCAAGCAGAAGTGGGATCGATTCGTAGTTTTTACGCATTTTTTACACCATTCATGCCTAAGAAACCTTATCTACTCATAAAAGATTTTCTTAAATTACGAATCCATTCGTAGTTCAGTACTTCCGCAAGTAAATCTTAGATTCCACTTTTTACAGTAAATTTAGTGGTTTGTTATGTTTCTCATAAATATAATTTGTTTGAATAATGCAATTGATATACATTTCAAGGCTATTTAATGAAAAATATCGGCAGCAT
>DATCUE010000121.1:0-21901 GCA_036567605.1 Candidatus Methanoperedens sp.
TTGCATTATTCAAACAAATTACATTTATGAGAAACATAACAAACCACTAAATTTACTGTAAAAAGTGGAATCTAAGATTTACTTGCGGAAGTACTGTAAATATGGCCGCATTCCCATTATATTCAATAAGAATACCTTTCCTCTTTCCACGGGTCCGCACTGTTACTGTATCCCCTCTGTTCCCAGAAACCCGGTTCCTGCCCCTCAGTGAACATCACTCTTCTCACCCATTTTGCGCTCTTATAGGCATATTTTTTCGGGACGACCACGCGAAGCGGCCCTCCGTGAATCGGCTCAAGCGGTTTCCCTTCAAGATTATAGGCAAGTATCACATCAGGCTCCATAAGGTCAATAAGGGGCAAACTGGTTGTATATCCGCCGTCTGCCTCAATCGTGGCAAATCTGGCATTGCTTCTTGGTCTTACCAATTTTACCAAGTCGATAAAACTGACACCCTCCCATTCCAGGTCGAATTTACTCCACCCTGTTACGCAATGGAAATCGCTCACGACCGCGGTCTTTTCAAGCGCCAGTAATCCGTCATACGACAGCCTTACAGGTTCTTCCACAAGCCCTTCGATGCGGAAATCCCATGTTTTCCTGTCAAATTCAGGCACCCTGCCAAAATGCAGTACCGGAAAATCAGTTCTCAAACGTTGGTTTGGTGGAAGTCTCTCCATGCGATAAGCCCCCCGGCAGCAGCAACCGCGCCTCCGAGTAGTACTACATAAAGCCCGTATCCTGCGCCTGATTGCATTGTCGCCCCCAGGATTTTCCCGGATAATGAGCCGATGCTCTGGAGGTTGACGACACTACCCCCAATTATCAGTAGCCCGGATGCCAGCATCGCCATGCTCCGTATCCTTTCTGTCAGGATCACGGCAACAACGATGCTCGCTATCCCGAGGGCGATGACGCCTATGCCCTGGAATTGCCAGTTCACATCACCGCTTATCATCCCAAGAAGCAGGCCTTCCCCGTTTTTCCACCCCAGGCCGTTAACGGATATGGCGGATGCAAAACTGATTGCCGAGGCGGTCATGCTTGCAGAGTACCAGGGAAGGAATACACCGATGATCGAGATAATCCCGCCTGATATGGCAAGGGCCTGACCCTTTGATAGAGCATTTTTTGTTGTCATAATAATGTCCTCACGCCTTGATAATATAAATCAATTTTCGTGAATGTTTTTACGAAATTTCATTCCATGGCTTATTGATCTCACATCTTAATCCCTTCTCCTTACACCTGCCCGTAATCTTCCCAAAAATGTCTCTGTAATATGAAACATCACCGCCAAAAAATATATTCTCATATGCGGGAAGCAATTCCGGATAATGCATTTTAATAAACTCCTTTACACAATCCCAGACCCAATCTTTTAAATTAAGCCTATCCACAAGTACATAATTCGGCCTCACAGCCGCAACGGCATCTATCAGTGCCTCTACGTCCGTAATGTAAGGCATCACGGGCCCAAAGAAAACCCATGTATTGATCCCGTTATTAGAAAGTTCAGAAAGCGCATGCAGCCTCTCCTCAACACCTGAAGCTCCGGGCTCCATTTTTTCCCTCACCCTGTCGTCAAGAGTGGTAAGCGTAATACCCACTTCGATATTTGAAAATCTCTTCAACAGGTCCATATCCCTCAGCACAAGAGAAGATTTTGTCTGGATGCATACCGGAAAGTCGTGAAGCAGCAGGAGATCAAGGCACCTGCGCGTTATCTCATATCTTTTATCTGCCGGCTGGTAAGGGTCAGTCACTGTCCCGAGCCCCACAACGCCTTTTTTCTTCGTCCTCAGTTCCCTGGACAGTATTCTCGGCAGGTTTATTTTTACCTCCACCACTTCCCCCCACTTTCCCTTATCCCAGTGGACAACGCTCGGGGCATAGCAATATATACACGCATGTCCGCAGCCCCTGTAGGGATTGAGGGCGTAGTCCAGACCGGGGAGTCTTGAAGGGGAGAGCGCGGTTTTTACTTTTATTTCCTTTATCATTCAGTTTTCTATCAAAGGGTTAACGATATATAAAATAAATACCATCCCTGTAATTGGGGTTTTAATGAAAGAATATGACCTGATCGTTGTGGGTACAGGCTCGGCCATGAATTATGTTGGCACAATCATGGAAAGGAATCCTGATTTCAAAGTTGCGGTCATTGATAAGGACGAACCCGGAGGGATATGCCTCACGCGCGGATGCATACCTTCCAAGCTTTTGCTCTATCCAGCTGAACTTATAAGGACAATAGAGACCGCGGGTAAATTCGGCATAGATGTGGAACTCAGGAACATCGATTTCGGATTCATAATGGAACGGATGCGGACGTTGATCTCGAAGGACATCAACATGATACGTAAAGGACTTTCCGGCAATCCGAACCTGGATTATTATCACGAGGTCGCACAATTTTCCGCCTCATATACGCTGACCGTTGGCAGGGAAACGATCACGGGAAAAATGATATTCCTCTGCACGGGCTCAAAGCCCACGATACCGGATGTGGCGGGATTGGATGAGGCGGGTTATCTTACAAGCGACACGGTGCTTGAAATGACAGAACTTCCAGCTAGCATTGCCATAATAGGAGGGGGATACATTGCCGCAGAATACGGTCATTTCTTTTCTGCAATGGGTTCAAAGGTCACAGTTATCGGAAGAAATCCCAGGTTCATTCCAGAAGAAGAGCCTGAGGTCTCAACGCTTGCAAAAAGTGAAATGTCAAGATACATGAATATCATCACAGGCCATGAAGTTCTCAGGGTGCGAAAGAACGGTAAAGGAAAGAAGGAGATCATTGCGAGGGACAAAAGCAGCGGGAAAGAGATATTTGTTGAAGCGGATGAAATACTCGTGGCTTCGGGAAGGGGGCCGAATAACGATATCCACCCTGAAAAAGGAGGGATAAGAACCGACAGCACTGGATGGATTGATGTAAATGAGTATATGGAAACCTCCCAGCCAAATGTATGGGCATTCGGGGACGCGGACGGAAGATACCTGTTCAAGCATGTTGCGAATTATGAATCCACTGTTGTTTTCTATAATGCAATAATGAAAGAAAAAATCAAAGTGGACTATCATGCGGTACCGCATGCTGTTTTTTCATATCCTGAGATCGCAAGCGTAGGAATGCAAGAAGCTGAAGCTATTGAAAAATATGGAGAAAATGGCGTTCTCATCGGGTTTGAAAAATATGAGAATACTGCAAAGGGCGAGGCGATGGATGTGAAAGATTATTTTGTAAAGGTAATCGTGGAAAATGATTCCCGCATGATCCTCGGCGCGCATATAATCGGGCCCCATGCCTCGATACTAATACATGAGATCATAAATCTCATGTACACCCAGGATGGGAGCGCAGTTCCGGTTATCCAGGGCATGCACATTCATCCTGCATTGAGCGAGGTGGTGCAGAGAGCATTCCATTCACTGATGCCGCCTGCGCATTACCACCATGTTATCGGGCATATGCATTTTGGGTACTGATTTAAATCCTGAAAAAATCCTCAAGCCCGCGCTGGAATAATGTATCTTTCAGAACCGTGCTCTCTTTTATCCACCGGGTTTTCGGGATAACAAGCCTCGTGGAGATATACTCAAAAGCTTCATCCAGTGAAGCGAATTTCCCGGGCTGCATCCGAAGCGCCGCCCTCACATTCTCCCTCACGTTCCACACCCCGACAGGCATTATGTAGCCGGGATGCGCTTCCCTGAGTATCACCACACGCGCCTGCCTTTTTTCTTTCACGAGATATTCGTTCACCGCAAGCCGCGCCGCATAATAGCATCCCCCTATTTCCGCATATGTCGTCCTTCCTTCATATCCTTCGGACGATGCCATTATCGCTACATCCTTGCCGAACGGGTTCCAAACTGTGTTGGGATACCAGGCCTCTATAAGCTCATAGCTCCAGGCGCGCGGCATCATAAGGACCAAGAACCTGTTGTCAAGCTGCCATGACTCAAAGACTAGATAATCGTTGATTAACGGAAAATCCTTCATTTTTTCCATGAGATGGGCGCCTATCATGCTGTCTACCGCTGTGATGCTCCACCGCGTGGGAACAAACCGGCGCGCTTTTCCCTCCCCGAAAGAGCCGACTGAAAAAGCTTTCTGGATGCTTGAAACAAGTGTGTCCTTTTTGTAAAGCTCAAGCACCGCATCTTTTGCCTTGAGGTCGGTATCGTTATACGCCTTTTCCATCCTGTGGTCAAATTTGGTGTTGCCGATGTCTATTTTCTTAAGAGGCGCCGTGGGTCCGAAGGGCTGTACCTCGTCGTCGAGCACCAGCCTTGCATGGGGCTTCTTCAGGAACTCTGCCTCTACATCAACAGGGGATGCGCAAAGCGCCATCTCGCGCGTTGCTTCTATGATGCGGCTGCCTTCAAGGTCTCTTATGTGCACAAGGTGCTTTCCCCGCACAAGCTGCGAGCGGAAATCCACAATGTCATCGATAGTTTTCCCTATCCACATCTCCGGGGTGTCAAGCAGGCTTGTATCCCCGTGCGACGGCGGGATAAGGGGCCCGACCGAGATGTAGGGATAGCCTATCCTTCCCACGAATACCCCAGGCGGGGATGAACCGTCTATATTCAGGCTGTCGGTGAGCGTTTTTACCTTAACGTTTGAATAGAATTTTACAAGAACAGGACACCTCTGTTTCCCGCATAATAACTTTGCACCCCGGCATAAGATGCAGAGGGCATCACTGTTGCCGCTGAAGAGTGAGTTTATTTCCATGGTTGATTATTGAAGTTTGGTCTGCTGATTGCATATAATTTACCATAAGAAGTTCCAGGACTGAAAAATAATTGCGGGAATTCCTTTTTCAGCGGATTCTATCATAATTAAAAATTTTCATTATTATTAATTCTCAAATAGTTTTAAGTTGTGGAAGATAATACATGGCAATAACGGAGGCAGGTTAGACATGGACATATTTGAAGTATTGACCGTTCTCTTAAAGAGAAAGAAAGCTTTCATTCATAGCGGTATAGACGAGCATGAAGCCTTAAAGAAAGCAGAAATTTATGTATCCAGGGAATATCACATATCGCTTTTTGACATCAAGAAGTTAATTAGGGCATAGGTTCAATATAATGGAGCCCAAAGACAACAGCGCCCATCTCCATTAGATGTGCAGTTTTTCGGTTTCTTTTTCTTTTGACCAACATTCTATAAAGTTGGAGTGAGGACTATCTTGATTTGAGATTCCATTCCATATAACGGGTGTTTTATCGATACCTTTAATAGCAATTATTCACTACTGGAAAGAACCGGGCCCGTGGTCTAGCCGGTTATGACGTCGCCTTGACATGGCGGAGGTCCTGAGTTCGAATCTCAGCGGGCCCATTCAATATCGGCTCATATCGCTTTTTTTGAACATTACGAAATTTTCATTAAGTAGTATCCTTCATTCAATCCCAGGATTTTCTCCTAATAATCCATAAGGACAAGCTGGAAATTGAGGTATTCAATTCGAAGCTTCCGGAAAAGCTTTATTGGCAAAAACGCTATTAGCAGGCCCAGGCCTTAAGTCTGGGGTTTGTGACTGTAGATAATAAGGGTTTGTGCATCCATCATGCTATTCTGATTCAGAATGACAATCGTGGTGCCAAAAATGGGCACGAATAAAACCACAAAGAATAAAAATAGAAATAAAGGGTATGTAGTATTACTTGCTGGCTGCTCCAGCTTTCATTTTCTTTTCATACTGCGCTTTCCACCATAGTATGAAAGGTTCGGGTAAGAGGGGCTTGATGAAATAGTTTTCCTTTTGCCCTGTATCGCCATTTTTAATATCCGAGGCGATTGCCAAGAAAGCCATTTTATACCTCATATTCAGCAGGGGGATTTTCACGGTCTCTGCGGCAACTGGGCCAGCTCCCATGCAAATGGCGAACCTCCAATTAAGAGATAATCTCCTGCAGAAGTTTTTCATCACTCTGATAAGTTCAGTCATGATTTCCGGTCGATAGAAACCACAATTTACGACAATATAAATCCCGGCAGCTTTGTTATAGCCATTGGCTTTTGCATACAGGTAAAAGTCTTCCAGCAGGCGCATCAGAGCCCCAGGGACGCTGTAGGTGAAAAGCGGGAACACCATTATGATCGCATCGGAGCGAGAGATGGTCTTTAGAATATCTTCCGGGTAGCTTTCTTTAACTTTTGCCCTGACATTGATGATATCTTTATTAAATTCAGTATCGGCCAGCATGTCCTTGATGGAGTTCAGGAAGACCAGCGAGGAAGCTTCTTTTCCCCGAAGGCTTCCGTTTATGAAGCAGATACTTTTCATAGCTTCCACCTAGACGTATTTCTTGAATGCTTCGCAGATTGCATCGCTATCTTCGGAAGAAGTGGTCAGATATACATCCGCCTGTTTAACAAGGCCGGGATGTACGATATCCGCCTTTCCACAGTGCTTACGGATAAGGTCGATGAATGTGCTTTTCTCTTCATCGTCGATTTCGTCTCCGTATCCGACCATAACCTGGATGTTATTGCTACCGCAGCCGCGGTCGATGGCGCATTTCACCGTCGAGCTGAAATGCCCGAATATAACGGGAGTCAAGAAAATTGTCATATCGTATCGATTAACATTATTCCTTATCTCGGCGATCCTGTCCCTTGTGACGCAAATTCCCGGATGTTTGGTGAGGCAGAGGAAACAACCGAAGCAGGGCGTAACGTCATTCCTCCCCAGCTCGACCACTTCGACCCGATGCGCCTTTTCCTTCAGTATCCTAAGAATCCGTTCTTTAAGATCTTCCGACAGCCCAGTTTTGGCGTCTTTATCGAGGATAAGAATTGTGTTCATGGGTATGAGTTAGATGATAGGGATAAGATTTTTTTTTGGGCTCGGGCCCGCCCCAACTTATAAAGGTCTCGACCCCAGTATTTCTCCTCTTGATGCTTTCTATTATCCCCCCTTTATTACTAACTAATATTTGACCAAATCATATATTAACATTACGCAATCAACGCCAGAGAGTTCATCTTCGTATGCTGATGTATGAACTAAAAGGCCAAACTGATCGGTTTCATACGTAATTTACTAACCTTATATCCACAAGGACAAAAGAAGCACAGTAAAGCGATATGCCTGTTCTGTGCCCTCTCCCCATTTGACAATAACCAAAACAACCAAATAAGATATGGAAAATCTCATGCACCCTGTTGATGCCTCGGACTTTGGCGAAGCGGAGTCCGGGGTAGTGATTGCATCCACGCTCGTTCTCATGCTTCCATGAGGAATTAAAAAAATCAAATCCCTAAGATTATAGTAACAACCTTTAAAAATACAATGTATAATATTAATATTATGATTCCAATACAATCTTTAGAGGATATTGAAGGTCTGATTAAAAATCAAATTGAAGAGAGTTTAACTCTTGAATATAAAGAAGAGATGGGTAATAAGAGTTCTGATATCGCTCAGGATATATCAGCTTTTGCCAACACATCTGGCGGCATAATAATATATGGAATAAAAGAAGACAAAGAAGATGGGCAAAAACCGATATCAATAAATTGGTTAGAGGGAATAAATACAAAAGAGAGACTTGAAAACATAATCTTATCTAATATTCAACCGAGATTGAGAGATGTAATAATAAATCCTATTTCTAAACCAGATAACTCTTCTCAAGCTATCTTTGTGGTTAATATTCCTGAAAGTCCAGATGCCCCACATATGGCAAATCATCGTTATTATAGACGCTACAACTTCCAATCAATCCCTATGGAAGACTATGAAGTTAAAGATGCAATATTTCGAAAGGGATTGAAAGAATCGCTTCATTTTGAGATACGTAAGAATATTGAATTGTGTATTTTGAGTTTAAAATTTATCGAAAAAATCTATAGAGTAAATCCAGAACAACGAAGGCAATCGTTTTTATACCGTTTTATTCAGATGCTTGGAATACAATAACAAGTTCTGGACTTCTTTTTGTCCTCAAAGAAAATGCACAAAAGTTGGTAGAGATTTACAGTCTAATTCATGAGATAAATTATCTTGTTGAATTTCATAAATACGGTATAGAAATAGTAAATACTCCTATCTATGAATCTAAACCAGATATTGGAGTTTACATACCATCTCTTATGACAGAGAAAATTGGAAAGCTAAAAGAATTATTAATACAAATTCAAAGTCATTGATTGTGATTGCAAATACCGTAAATGAGAGTAGTTTGAAAATTTTCATATTAGAATAATGGTGTTTAAATTGCATGCTTATACCTGAATTAAAATCAAGAAAGTAGCAATCCGATAAACCTTTGAGTATTATCCAGATGCGTTGGATTTCCAATCCGGCCAGTTCGTTACTGCTCCACGCGCTCGTTCTCGTTCTCTCGAAAAGCGATAGGAAGCCAAAATTCAAAAATTTAAGCGTAAGCTTTATTCGTGTGCTGCACAACATAAATAAAGAGCACATTGCATAGGGTTTGGTCATTGCATTAATGGTCAGCGGTAAATTAACAATTATCCAGATTGAAAGTGCGCATATGCTCGCAGGGGAGATAATGGAAAAAGTTGGGAAAATCTGATCCGGGGGTTCTACTCGATGAGTGAATTGAATTTGTTAAAAGCGGACAAACTGGAAGTTACAGTCCTGGTAGACAATTATACCGATGTGCTCTTAATTCAGAGTACAGACACAGTAAAGCGACCGGAGACTCCTCCCCCGAATCTGCCTCTGGCAGAACATGGATTATCGTATCTACTCAAGGTTTGCGCCGGCTCAGAGGAACACGTAGTGCTAATGGATGCGGGTGTGTCAACGACCTGCCTCTCTCACAATGCAGATGTTTTGAATGCAAACCTGAGCAAAGTTGAGTCTGTGATTATAAGCCACGGTCATTTCGACCATTTTGGCGCTCTGGTAGAATTTCTAAAGGGTGCTGCCAAAGAAATATCCCTCGTCCTGCATCCGGACGCTTTTCTCAAGCGCCGCCTTAATATCCCCGGTATGGGAGTAGTAGACTTACCTGCGTTAGATGAAGCAGACCTGAAGAAAACCGGAGTGATGATTCATAAAGCCAAAGAGGCTTCTACACTGGCATCAGATATGATCATTGTTTCGGGAGAAGTGCAACGAGTAACGGATTTTGAGAAAGGTTTTCCCTGGGCTGAGGCGAAAATCGATGGCAAATGGGTTGTTGATCCTTTTTATGATGACCAGGGTATAGCGGTCAATGTGAAGAACCGGGGACTGGTAGTTATCGGTGGATGTTCCCATGCAGGTATCATCAATACGGTTAAACATTTCCAGAAGGTTGCGCGAACGAGCAAGGTTCATGCAGTTCTGGGTGGTTTTCACCTCACGGGACCGATTTTTGAGCCAATCATCGGGCCAACCATTACAGAGATGAAAAAGATTGCCCCGGATTTTGTAGTGCCCATGCACTGCACCGGGTGGAAAGCCATCAATCAATTTGCTATGGAGATGCCTGAACAGTTCATCCTTAATACTGTGGGAACAACATATGTCTTTCAATAATCCGGATAAGAAAGAACAACAAATTCACTCTGCTATCTTACCCTTGTGCCCTCCTTCACCTTCTTCTCAGGCAAAAGCAGCACAGCACCCTCAACATCCCCTGCAAGCACCATCCCGCGCGACTCAACGCCGAAAAGTTTCGCCGGTTTCATATTTGCCAGCACAACTACCTGCCGCCCGACAAGCTCTGAAGGCTTATGGGATTTTGCGATCCCTGCAACAATCTGTCGCTTCTCCCCTATGTCCACCTCCAATTTCAGCAGTTTGTCAGAACCTTTGATGTTTTCGGCAGTCAGTACAGTGCCGATTTTGATATCGAATTTCTGGAATTCCTCGAACGTTATCTCGGCTTTCTCCTTCCCGGCCTCAAGCTTATTCTTCTCTTTCGCTATCGCTATCTTTATCCTGTTATCAAGGATGGACTCCATTTCCTTGATCTTTTTATCTTCAAGCTTTGAGAATAATATTTCAGGAGCCGGGAGCTTATTGGACTCAATCTCGACAAGCCCATCCTGAAACCGTGCCGCATGGACATCGCCTTCGAGTGCGAGCTGCCTCCACGCTTTTTCCATGTTCCCCGGAAGTACGGGTTCGAACAGCAGGACAAGCGCCTTTGCTACCTGAAGACAATTTTTCACAACGCGCCCGCATGCTTCCCTGTCTTTCTTAATGAGCTGCCATGGTTCATTGGACTGGAAATAAGCGTTCCCGTACTGCGCCAGTTCCATCATTGCATCGGTGGCTTTCTTGAATTCATATTCATCAAAAGCTGATATTACCGTACCGATTGTTGACTCGATTTTTTCAAGTATCTCCGTGTCAACACTGCCTTGTGGAATAGCGCCGAAGTTCTTATGTGTAAAATGTAGCGCCCTGTGGAGGAAATTGCCGAGTGCGCCAACAAGCTCGTTATTCACCTTCTCCTGGAAGACCTTCCATGAAAAATTCAGTTCTTTCGTATGCGATGTATAGTTCGCGATGTAGTACCGCAAAAGGTCCGGATGGAAGCCGTGGTCAAGGTAATCTTCGTCAACCCATACAACATATCCGCGGCTTTTTGAGAACTTCTTGTCTTCAATCTTCAGCATGCCCGACGCCACGACTGCCCAGGGCTGAGTGTAACCCGCCCCTTTCAGCATCGCAGGCCAGAAAATACAGTGATGGTAGGTGATATCCTCGCCGATGAAATGAATGATGCGCGAATCCTGCCGCCAGTATCTTTCCCAGTCCTCTCCTTTGTTATTCGCCCATTCCTCGGTGAAGGAGATATATCCTATCGGAGCGTCCACCCAGACGTACACGACGAGGTCGTCATGACCCGGAAACCGCACGCCCCATTCAAGGTTCCTTGTGATGCACCAGTCCTTCAATTCCCTGGCCCACTCTCTGGCATAATTTATCGCATTTGCCGTGCCTCCAAGTGTTTCCAGGTATTCCTGGAGATAACCGCTAAATGCCGATAATTTAAAAAAGAAGTGCTCCTGCTCCCTGTACTCGGCGGGGTTCCCGCAGATGCGGCACCTTGCGTTTTTTATTTCACCGGGTTCAAGATGCTTTCCGCATCCCTGGTCGCATTCATCCCCCCGCGCCGGCTTCCCGCAATAAGGGCAGGTACCTTCCACGAACCTGTCGGGAAGGAAACGCTGATCGTGCGGGCAGTAAGCCAGCCTTATGACCTGGGGATATACATACCCTCCCTCTATCAAAGATTCGACGATACTGCTTGTCCTGGCATGGTTTATGGGTGAATCCGTGTTCCCGAAGATGCTGAATTCCACTTCCATCGCCTTGAAAATTTTCTCAAAATGAATATGGTATTTATTTACGAGTTCTTTCGGTGTAATGCCCAGTTCCTCAGCATTTACAACTATGGGCGTCCCGTGAGCGTCGGACCCACAGACAAAAACGGCCCGTTGTCCCTGTTTCCTGAGCGCCCTTACGAAAATATCCCCGGGAACGTAGGTGCGCAGGTGCCCGATATGGCATTTGCCGTTAGCATATGGAAGGCCGCAGGTTACTACGACCGGTTTATCTACTGGGAAGTTGGACATGGGGTTTTACATGATACTTCAATATAAAATACATTTCTGTATTCACAAGAATTATACATGAAAACCGCATATTGGCTGAAAGATGCTTTCAGATCATTACGGCCGCGTAATAACAAGCCTTCGTATCTCGATAACGAAAAAATGCAATTTGAATTGCATTTACTGCCATCAGGAAGGGGATGATGGCAATTCTTTGCGTGAGATATCACTCAATACCATAGTCAAGACTGTTACAGCCGCGACCGGATTCGGGGTCGATAAAGTGAAATTCTCAGGCGGGGAACCATTATTGAGAGACGATTTTGAGGAGATAATTGCGGCTTTGCCTGAATTGAAGGACGTATCAGCTACCACGAATGGCGTGCTGCTTGCAAAGAGGGCGGCATCGCTTGTAGAAAGCGGTCTTGACCGTGTGAATGTAAGCCTTCCTTCACTGAATAACCGACATTATGAAAAAATAACAGGCTCTTCTCATGCCCTCCCCCGGGTAATTGATGGAATCAAAGCGGCGGTGGATGCCGGACTGACCCCGATCAAACTCAATATGGTGCTGCTGAAAGGCATCAACCAGGATGAGATCGATGAAGCTATTCGTTTTGCGGCAAGCTACGATGGGAATGTCATATTGCAGCTTATCCAGCTCATGAATTTTAAAAATACCAGCCGGTACATGGTTGATATAGACAGTATAGAAAAAATGCTCGAATCCAGAGCTTCACTCGTCAAGGAGCGCAGGATGCACAGGAGAAAAAAATATTTCATAGGCGGGGTCGAGGTAGAACTTGTGAGACCCATAGACAACTCGAGTTTTTGCGCAAACTGCAACCGCCTGCGCCTGACTTCAGGCGGGAAGCTGAAACCCTGCCTGATGAGGAACGACAACCTCATAGATATTAATGAAGAAGCAACAATTGAGGAGATTGGGGCTCTTCTTAAGAAGACAGTTGAATCAAGAGAGCCTTATTACGGCAAATACGTTATCTGCAAAATTTGAAACAGTCCTCAAAATTCAATTGAAGACGAATCTCCTATATTAAGTGAATTATGTTTTCCCTGGACATTGGCATCGTCCCCAACGATTGATTTTTGAAGGTTTACTTTTGATATATGGGAGCGTGAACCGATTACGCTGTCAGAGATTATACTGCTTTCAATGTACGAGTCGCTTGCTATGGATGCATGAGGCCCTATCACTGAATTTATGATGGTCACATTTTCCCCGATAGCGACCGGCTTTATGACGACAGAATCTTTAATTTGATGTATATGGTCTTCATTGTCTTTCTCATCCAGTAGCACGCGATTTGTCTCAAGCAGGGATTCCGAGTGCCCGCAGTCATACCAGCTTGAAACCGGGAATGTTTTCAGATGATATCCCCTGTTCACCATTTCCTGCAATGCATCTGTAAGCTGGTATTCCCCGCGAGTACGCTTATCGATTTTGATCATTTCCTCCAGTATCGATAAAAGAACTGCTGTATCCTTGATGAAATAAACTCCCGCAATTCCAAGATTTGATTTTGGCTTTGCAGGTTTTTCTTCTAATCTTTTGATATACTTGCCCTCGCGTTCTACAATACCATATTTTCTGGGGTCATCTACCCTGCGAACACCAATCGAACCTGAACATTCACCATTGGTCAATTGATGCCTGTAAAACTCCAGATAACCCGCTTTGAATATCATATCCCCGAGTGCGATCATCATGTCCGAATCCCCGATAGCATCCTTTGCAGCATAAATAGAATGGCCAAGACCGAGTTGTTCTTCCTGATCCACATACCTGATTTTGAAAACACTCGAGTAATTTTTATCCACATAAGACATTATCTGTTCTTTCCTGTAGCCTACCACCATTATTATTTCCTCAGGCTCAAGGTCTCTCATCCTGTCGAGTATATGCCCGATTATGGGTTTGCCCGCGATATATACCATGGGCTTGGGTTTTGTGTACGTATGGGGAAAAAGGCGTTTTCCTGCCCCTGCAGCCGGTATGACGACTTTCATGCTTTTACGACCTCCCATACTCATCATCAAACCTTACGATATCATTCTCATCAACACTATCTCCAAGCTGCACCTCGATGATTTCCAGCGGGATCTTCCCGGGATTGGACAGCCTGTGTTTCATGCCTTCCCTTATGAAAGTACTTTCACCCGGCCTCAAAAAAAAATCCTGCCCATCTACATGCACATCCGCCATACCTTTTACGACAACCCAGTGCTCGCTCCTGTGATAATGCAACTGGAGGCTTAATTTCTTTTCAGGCATAACCATAATGTTCTTTATTTTATGCCTTTGTGAGCTTTCAAGAACCGTGTACGAACCCCACGGCCTGTAAACCGTGTCGTGAAGGTACGCCCTATCATCATTCTTATTTTTAAGCGCAGCCACAACATCCTTCACTTTCTGGCTGCTGTTTCTGGGGCATACGAGCAACGCATCGGGGGTATCCACAACGACCATATCATTGATGTCGATAAGGGAGACCAGCTTCCCAGGCTTTGAATAAATAAGGTTACCTGAAGAACCCATAAGGACATCATCACAGCCCGAGACAGCATTCTTCTTGCCGTCTTTTTCAAGTTCCTCATACATCGCATCAAAATTCCCGAGGTCACTCCATTTCCCGTTGAGCCTTACGACAGCCACGCGATTGGATTTTTCCATGATTCCATAGTCTATGGAAACTGCAGCCACGCTGGTATAAACAGTCTTATAATCGCTCGAAAACTCAAA
This sequence comes from Candidatus Methanoperedens sp., assembly GCA_036567605.1. Classification (GTDB taxonomy): domain Archaea; phylum Halobacteriota; class Methanosarcinia; order Methanosarcinales; family Methanoperedenaceae; genus Methanoperedens. Next base: position 14,313 of record DATCUE010000121.1, read on the forward strand.
TGCTTCATGGACCGATGGCGCATGGTTTCTTACCTCGGTAAAGAAGATATCCGTGTCAAAAAGGAACATGCCGCTATTCCACAGGCAACCTTCCTTTACATATTTTCTGGCGTCTGCAAGTACAGGTTTTTCTTTGAATTCAGATACTTTATATCCGATTCCAATTGCTTCGCCAGGTTTTATATAACCGTAACCTGTGTGCGGGGAATTGGGTACTATTCCGAAGGTTACAAGGTAATCTGAGATTAATGTTTCTGCCCCTGAGATTGTTTTCATGGCGGTTTTTTCCATTATATGATCAGATGGGAAAACACCCACGGTGGATCTGCCGTATCTCTTATCGATCTCTTTCATTCCAAGAAATATTGCCGGCAGTGTATTTTTTCCAGCAGGTTCGATCAATATATTTCCCCGGGGGATGTCAAATCCCAGTTCTTCTATTTGCCCATATACAAAAAATTTTTGAGGCTCATTTGTTACTACAAAAATCTCATGGATGCCCGATATTTCAAGGCATCTCAGAAGTGTATCCTGAAAGAGGGAGGTCTTGCCGAATTTTAAGAACTGCTTCGGGTACTTTTCACGGCTCAGCGGCCACAAGCGTGTGCCCGAGCCCCCTGCAAGTATTATTGACTTTATATTCACATCTCCTCGAATTTATAAATTTTACCTACCAGCACAGGCCAATATATTCAACATCCTTTCCCGGGCTGAGCATATGCCGCCCGTCTATTATAAGCCTTCGTTTCATAACATCAAATTCTTTATCAAGCGACCTGAATTCATCCCATTCCGTCATTATCAGACCTGCATCTGCTCCCTGCAGCGCATCTTTTGCCGAAATATGGTATTCGACGCTGCTTATGATTTTCTTCATATTATCGTTAGCCATGGGATCATATGCCGATACTCTTGCCCCGCTTTCAAGCAGTTCTTTAATAACATGTATTGACCTTGATTCCCTGACGTCGTCCGTATCGTTCTTGAAAGCAAGCCCGAGAACTGCGATTTTCTTTCCATCTATGCTTCCAAGTTTATCCTTCAACAGTTGCACAACCATTATCGGCTGCCTGTCGTTTATTTCTATTACCGAATTAAGCAATTGCGGCTCGTATCCGATCTCTTTTGCTTTGCCGATAAGCGCTTTCACATCCTTCGGGAAACACGAACCACCAAAACCTGCTCCTGCATTCAAAAAGTGCGGTCCAATTCTGAAATCTTTGCCGATGGCCCTCATCACTTCGTAGGTATTTATACCAAGTTTCTTGCAGATGTTTCCTATCTCGTTTGAGAAAGATATCTTCGTAGCCAGGAATGCGTTATTGGCATATTTTATCATCTCAGCAGTACGAAGATTCGTCCTTGTCACTTCGCATTCCAGGCCGCTGTAAAGGGATGCCACGATATCCCCTGACCTTTTATCGATCGCGCCTACGACGACCTTATCAGGGTGCATGAAATCATGGACTGCTTTGCCTTCTCTTAAGAACTCGGGATTCATGGCAATCCCGAATTCACCAGTATGTTTCCCGGAATGTTCTTCTATTATTGGCAGCACCACTTTCTCGGTCGTCTCAGGCACAACCGTGCTTTTTACCACTACAACATGGTAGTCTTTTTTCTTTGCAAGCGAGTCGCCAAGGTTTGCGCTCGCAGCTTTGACGATGCCGAGGTCGATGTTGCCGCTTGAATCAGAAGGGGTTCCCACGCAGATAAACGATACATCGGTGTTCTTTACGGCAAAATCGTAATCTGAAGTCGCAGAAAGATCTTTCCCGGCATGTCTTTTCAGGAGCTCTGAAAGCCCCTCTTCATAGATAGGGGGGATGCCTGCATTTATCCGGTCGATTTTTGACTGGTCTATGTCAACACAGATCACTTCATGGCCAAGTTCAGAAAAGCATGCTGCGCTGACCGTCCCTACATATCCGGTTCCGATTACGGAGATCCTCATGTGATTTATCTATACCTCTACCTTATTATATTAGTTTTTGGTATATTCCCGATAATATTATTCGTTAAGCTAATAAACCTTGTAGACCATTCCAATAGAATTATGAAAGCAGTTATTCTTGCAGCCGGGGAAGGGTTGCGCTGCCGCCCCCTCACGCTTACGCGTTCAAAAGTGATGCTGCCGGTAGCGAACAAACCATTACTTGAACATATCATTAATGCCGTGGCGGAAAATGGAATAAAAGATATAATATTGGTTGTGGGATATAAAAAAGAACGTATAATGGATTATTTTGGCGACGGCCTGGAATCCGGGGTGAAAATCAATTATGTTTTCCAGGAAGCCCAGCTTGGAACAGCTCATGCCGTGAAACAGGCGCAGGAATATATAGATGGCGATTTTCTTGTAATTAATGGCGATAACCTGATCGATAAAGATACTATTGCCGATCTCCTGAATGGCCGTAGCGGTACGGTTACCCTTCTCGCAGTTGAAAGGGAACAGACTACAGGCTACGGGGTCGTGTTATCAGAAAAGGGAAGAGTCGTAAAAATACTTGAAAAGCCCAAGGAAGTCGTGAGCCATCTTGTGAACGCCGGAGTATACCTCTTCTCGTCCGAGGTTTTTGCTGAGATCGACAAGACTCCGCTTTCGGAAACGGGAGAATATGCAATTACAGACACCATACAGCAGATGATCTTTGATGGAAAGAATGTGGGGATGGTGGAGTCAAAGTCGATGTGGATGGATGCCATTCATTCATGGGACTTTCTTAAAGCCAATGCAGTTGTTCTTGAAAGTTGCAAAAAATATTTATCAGGGACTGTTGAGAATGGAGCTACAATAAAAGGGAACGTCATTGTGGGAGAAAATACCATTATCCGTGCCGGCTGCTATATTGTCGGTCCTGTGACAATAGGAAAGAATTGTGATATAGGCCCAAATACGGTTATCCTGCCTTCAACCGCGATAGGGGATAACACATCGATAGGTTCCTCGGTTGAGATCCTGGACAGCATTCTTATGAATGATATCCGCGTGGGGAGCGGTTCTTACATTTCCAATTCCATCATAGGCGCAAACAATACTATCGGCCCTCAATTCTCAACGGAAGTGGGCAGGGAGCTTCTGATAGAAATGAAGGGAATATTGCACCGCGCCGAGGTGCTGGGAACCGTGATGGGAGACGATAATGCGCTGTCTAACAGGGTCTTAATAAAAGCCGGCAAAATGATTGCAAACGATTGTAATGTAGAAGCCGGGGTAACAGTAAATCGAGATATTCCACCGGGGTCCATAGTGGTCTGACATGTGCGGAATTGTAGGATATACGGGCGGGAGGCGGGCGGCTCCGATACTCATTGATTCACTCAAACGATTGGAATACAGGGGCTACGACTCGGCGGGGATAGCCATTTTTAACAACAGTACTGTTGAAGTCCATAAAGATAAAGGAAAAATCGTTGATCTTGAAAAAGTTCTTCCGGACATACCGGGTAATATCGGAATAGGCCACACAAGATGGGCGACGCACGGCAGGCCAAATAAAGTGAATGCACATCCCCATACTTCGGGGAAAATAGCTGTTGTTCATAACGGTATTATCGAGAACTACCAGGAATTGAGGAATAAGCTCGCGCAATCAGGGTATGTATTTGCCTCTGAAACTGATACCGAGGCATTAGCGCATCTCATCAACCACTATTACAGGAATGATCTCACAGATGCGGTACTGTCGGCACTTAATGACATCAAAGGATCTTACGCTATAGCAGTGCTTTGCGGTGATGAATTGGTTGCAGCAAGGAAGGACAGCCCGCTTGTCATAGGAATTGGTGAAAAAGAGAATTTCATAGCCTCGGATATACCTGCTATATTAAAATATACAAGGAAAATGATATTCTTGGATGACATGGAAGTTGCATATATCACACCGGATAAAGTTTCATTTTTTAACACGGGTAAAAGACCTGTAGAGAAAAAAATAGATGTCATTGACTGGTCGATGGAGGCTGCCGAAAAATCTGGATATGAACATTTCATGCTAAAGGAGATACATGAGCAGCCAAAGGCGCTTCATGAGACCTTCGCAGGGAGAATTTCTGAACTGGAAGGAACTATCGCCCTTGACGGTCTTAATCTGACAGAACCGCAGGTGAGAGATATTAACAGGATAAGCATAATTGCATGCGGAACTTCGTACAACGCCGGGTTGCTTGGCAAATACCTCTTTGAGCACATTGCAGGCGTTCACGTTGATGTCGAGATCGCTTCGGAATTCAGGTATACGCATTCTTCCCCTGGCTCCCTGGTTATTGCGATATCCCAGTCCGGGGAAACAGCGGATACACTTGCAGCATTAAGAGAGGCAAAAAGTTTTGGCGGCAGGAGTATTGCGATTACAAATGTGATGGGGAGCACTATCACACGGGAAGTGGAAGGGAGCATATATATGAGGTCGGGACCCGAAATAGGCGTTGCTGCGACCAAGACATTTATGTCCCAGATCGGAATCCTATATCTTCTGGCCTTATTTTTCGGGAAGAGTAAAGGAAAACTCGGTTCGGACAGTATGAAACGCATGCTTGTATCCCTTAAGCAGATCCCGGGACAGATAACGCGGATCCTTGCCAATAAAGAATTCATAAAAAAATATGCCGATTCATATTCATCATCGAATGATGTTTTTTTCATCGGGCGTACTCTTAATTATCCCATCGCACTCGAAGGCGCCCTGAAACTCAAGGAAATTTCATATATCCATGCTGAAGGCTATGCGGCTGGTGAATTGAAACACGGGCCGCTTGCGCTTGTCACAAAAAATTCACCCGTTATTGCAATCGCGACAAAAGGATTGACATATGATAAAATGCTTAATAACATCAAGGAAGTTAAGGCCAGGGATGCCCCTGTCATTGCCATCGCAGATGAAAAAGACAGCGAGATAGAAAGATATGTGGATGCAGTGATAAGGGTTCCGACGACTGTGGATATACTTTCGCCGATGCTGTCAACGGTTGTCGTGCAATTACTCTCGTATTATACGGCAAAAGCCCGCAACTGCCCCATCGACCAGCCGAGGAACCTTGCAAAAAGCGTTACAGTGGAGTGAAAAATGTCGTTATTCGGCTCATCGGGTATCAGGGGACTTGCAAACACGGAAATAACTCCGGAACTGGCGCTTAAAGTGGGGTACGCTGTGGGTTCTTCGTATGATTCCGCCGTCATCGGGCATGACCCGAGAACATCTGCGGAAATGATAGAACATGCCCTGATATCGGGCCTCCTGTCGGCGGGGTGTAGCGTGAACCTTGCAGGGTTGGTGCCTACCCCGACACTTGCATTCTCGGCACGAAAATACGATTGCGGCATTATGATTACGGCATCGCACAACCCGCCGGAATATGTCGGCATAAAACTATGGAATAAGAATGGCATGGCATTTGACACCGGGCAGCAGGATGAAATTGAATCGGTAATGAAGAATTCAAAACGGAAGACAGCGCAGTGGAATAATATCGGGAAAGTGGATATAGAACCAGATGCTGTAAAAAATCATAAGGAGGCTATTCTTAATAAAGCTGGAAGGTCGTCATTGAAAGTCGTGGTGGACTGCGGATGCGGCGCAGCTTCTGTTATCACGCCCTACGTCCTGAGGGAAATGGGATGTCATGTACTTACTCTCAATTCACAGCCTGACGGTCATTTCCCGGGAAGGTACCCAGAACCTGTCGAAGAGAACCTGGGTCTTTTGAAAAGCACAGTAAAAGCTGCAGGTGCCGACCTTGGTATTGCGCATGACGGCGATGCTGACAGGATGATGGCAGTGGATAGCAGGGGGCGGTATGTAAGCGGAGACAGGATGCTTGCCTTTTTTGCTGTAAGGGAGGCAAAAAACGCAATAGCTGTGCCGGTTGATAGTTCAAGGGTAATTGATGACATGCTTGTTGGAATAAAAATCTCACATACAAAAGTTGGTGACGTGTATGTCGCAGAAGAATTGAATAAAATCCATGGAGAATTTGGCGGTGAACCCTCAGGGGCATGGATCTTTCCAGGAATGTCCCTGTGCCCCGATGGTATCTACGCTGCAGCGAGGCTGGTTGAAATAGTGGAAAATGAAGGGGATTTTGGAAGGCTTCTTGATTCAATTCCGGAATATCCCGTGAGAAGGGGAGCTTTTCCATGTTCGGATAAAAAGAAGGCAATGGCAGAAGTTGCCGATAAATTGGGAGAACTTGGCGACATTAATACCCTTGATGGTGTGAGAGTTGATATGGAAGATGGATGGATACTTGTGCGCCCGAGCGGCACAGAGCCGAAAATCAGGATCATGGTCGAATCAGCAAAAAGGTGTGATGAGTTGTACGCAATGGCAGAAGGGATTGTGAAGAAGGCGATACTTTGAAGGCCGTCATCCTTGCAGCAGGAAAAGGGACCAGGATGGGGCCGCTTACAGAGAACAGGCCGAAGGTGATGCTGCCGATAGCCAATAGGCCCATTCTTGAGCATATAATCGTAACAATGAAAGCGGCAGGTATAAGGGAATTCTTGATAGTTGTCGGGTACCTCAAGGAAAAGATAACTGATCATTTCAAAGACGGCTCAGGGTTTGGCGTCAAAATAGATTATATTGAACAGAAGGCCCAGAAAGGAACAGCCGATGCCATAATGGTTGCAGGAAATTCGATACATGAAAGGTTCCTTGTAACGAACGGAGATGTGCTTGCAGGCATTTCGGATATTAGGAAAATCGCAAATGCAAGGGGAGATGTGATTCTGGCAGCCAAAAAGGTGGCATCACCGCAGGAGTATGGCATATTATTCGTAAATGGAAAAAAGGTAGAGAAGCTTGTTGAAAAACCCAGGGAATCCAGATCAGACCTTGCAAACGCCGGCATCTATGTTTTTGAGCCTTCGATATTTGACGCCATAGATGATACAGATCTTTCCCCGCGGGGTGAATACGAGATCACGGATTCAATACAGTCAATGATAGATTCAGGGAAAGAAGTGAACTATTCGCCACTTGAAAAATGGCAGGATATCGGATTCCCATGGCACCTGCTTGAAGCAAATGAAATAATGTTAAAAAGTGGGGAAGATATACAATGGGAGATACGGGGTGAGGTCGAGTATTATGCGACCCTGCAGGGGAATGTGGCTGCAGGCAAAGGCACTATAATCCGAAACGGGGCTTATATTACAGGTCCTGTGATCATAGGGAATAACTGTGATATCGGGCCCAACTGTTACATCAGGCCGGGAACGAGCATCGGGGACGATGTCAGGATAGGCAATGCCGTTGAATTGAAAAACAGCATTATAATGAGTGGAAACCATATAGGCCACCTGAGTTATGTGGGTGACAGCATCATCGGGGAGAAGTGCAATTTCGGAGCAGGGACAAAGGTTGCAAACCTGCGGCATGACGGCAGGACGGTGCTTGTGGAACTCGGGGGAAGGAAGTTCGATTCCGGAAAGAGGAAGCTTGGAGTTATAATGGGGGATGATGTCCATACCGGTATAAACAGCATGTTCAATGTGGGATCGACAGTAGCATGTGGAGCATACATAAATCCGGGTGAGTTAGTCAGGGGGGCGTATGAGGAAAAATAGAGACCGCATTTTTGAT
>DATCUE010000122.1:0-11166 GCA_036567605.1 Candidatus Methanoperedens sp.
ATCGCCTGCAATGATCACTTCACATGAAGGTCCTGTTGCCAAATCCAGCGCCACCATCAAGTGGGTGTATGATACCGGCATTTGCAGGATGCTCCCGAAAAAGGCCTGTCCGACCTCTGCCGCCTTATTTTCAAGTTCAGGGTTGGCCGTCATCCTTCCGAGGCGGACAAGGTTTTGCATTGCCACGGAGTTGCCTGATGGAACAGCGCCATCGTATATCTCTTTCTTACGCAAAAGCAAGCTTTCGGCCGTATCGGACGTGAAGTAAAAGCCACCGTTCTCTTTGTCCCAGAAATGTTCCAGCAGGATATTATTCAGTTCGAGTGCTGTACGCAGATAAGATACATCAAAACCTGTTTCATAAAGTTCTATCAATCCCCAGACCATGAACGCATAATCATCCAGAAAAGCAGGAACAGCAATGTCGTCGTCGCGATAGCGGTGGTAAAGCGTTCCGTTTGCATCCGTCATCTTTGAAAGCACAAAATCCGCCGCCTTCTTTGCCGCTTCCTCATAACTCCTGTCATCAAAGACCTGCGCACACTTTGCAAGCACTGCTATCATCAGTCCATTCCAGTCAGCCAGTATTTTATCATCCTTACCCGGATGTACACGCTTTTCGCGGGCATTGAATAATTCCAGCCTGGCGGTGTCCAGCTTTTTCTGGAGCTCTTTCACAGGCATCTTAAAGTGGGAAGCGATTTCAGAAATGTTCTCTGTCATGAACAGGATATTTTTCCCATTGCGTCTTCCTTCATCCCTGAAATTGCCCTCCTCATTTACGTTGAATATTTTTTCAATCAGGCCGCTCTCTTCACCCAGTGCTGACCGCAGCTCTCCCGTTGTCCAGAAGTAGAATTTTCCCTCCACACCTTCGCTGTCGGCATCTTCGCCTGAGTAAAATCCACCATCTTTTGAAGTCATATCCCGGATAACATATGTAAGTATCTCGCGGGCGGTTTTACCGTATTCTTCGTCTCCCGTAGCCTGGTAAGCTTCCGCATAGGCCATTGCAAGCAATGCCTGGTCATAGAGCATCTTTTCAAAATGCGGCACGACCCATGCGACATCTGTTGAATACCTGTGAAAGCCGAAGCCGACATGGTCATAAATGCCCCCCATACGCATTCCTGTAAGCGTCCTCTCGACCATGCGGAGGGCCATTATATCTCCGGTGCGCCTGAAGTAGCGCAGAAGAAAAGTGAGATTATGGGGCGTCGGGAACTTCGGGGCCTCGCCAAAACCCCCGTATCGCTCATCAAAAATTTCAAGGAGCTGTTCGTAGGCCGTATTGAGGACGTCTTTATCAAGCGTTCCGCGGGGCGCATGTACTTCCTTAAGAGAAGAGATTACCTGCGAAGCTAAGTTCTCTGCCCCACGTCTATTCTTTTTCCACATATCCCTGATCCTGGGTATCATTTCCAGCATCCCTGCCCTTCCGAATTTACTCTCTTTCGGGACATAAGTCAGCGCAAGGAAGGGCTTTTTATCCGGGGTCATGAGGATATTAAGCGGCCATCCCCCGCTCCCCGTCATCACCTGGCATACTTTCATATAGATGCCATCTATATCAGGCCGTTCCTCCCTGTCAACTTTTATGCTCACAAAAGTCTCGTTCATGAGCTTTGCCACTTCGTCATCCTCAAATGACTCCCTTTCCATTACATGGCACCAGTGGCAGGATGAATATCCGATAGAGAGGAATACAGGTTTATCCTCATTTTTTGCTTTCTCAAAAGCCTCCTGCCCCCACGGGTACCAGTCCACGGGATTGTATGCATGTTGAAGAAGATAAGGGCTTTTTTCTGAAAAGAGCCTGTTAGTTTTCTTTTTGACCCCCATGGTTATCGTTAAAGTTGAACTTTTCGCATATTAAAACTTTACCCCGAGATCACTTTCCTTGCCTGTATAATCTGAAAAAGTCAAAGGAAATCCTGCTTTGTTGTTTTGAAGCGGGGAAAATCCCTTCGCTTGCCAGGCGTACTTCTTCAACTGAAAAGAATGCCTTGGGATTGAATCTTTTGATTATTTCGACGACATCATGCACATCCTTTCGTTTTATCGTTGTATATATGAGTTTTACCTGGCCTGTAGCGCCCTGGCCGTCGAAGCTTGTTACCCCGTAACCTGCGGTCTTTAAAAATTCTACCAGTTCACCTGCTTCTTTTTTCGTAATGACCCTGACTACAACAGTACCCATCGCCATTTTTTCTTCAATCCAGATACCAACAAAAATCCCGGTGGTAAAGCCCGCTGCATATGCAAAATAGTATGTGATGTTCGTCAGGTGCTGCATTATCTGTCCGATCGCAAGAAGCCATATACTTATTTCAAAAAATCCGAAAAAAGGGGCGAGGAATCTCCTTCCTCTTGAAACAAAGATTATGCGGATGGTCCCGAGAGTCACATCCATTACCCGTGCGGTAAAAATAAGCAGTGGAAGAATTATCAAGGAAAAAAATTCCGGGCTTGTAAAATCGTACATATTAACGCAGGAACATCTTTTATCTATTAAAACGTTATCTTGGTTCATTATGAAAATGAACGCGAAGATAAAAGCCGAACTTATCTCTATCGGGGCAATTGACATCGACCCGTCGCTTCTTGGCCGGCTCACCATCCCCACAGCGGGTCCGGGGGCCGGGGGAAAGGCTTTTTTCTTCAGGTCAGGAAAGCACAGGGTAAGGCTTGTGGTCGATGAAGGATCGCCCCTGCGCGCGGTCAGGGATAATGGGGAAATCGTGATATTAAAAGGCGGCAGGGAGCTTGTGCGGGGGACAATAGAAGAAGAACTTATCCACTGCCCTGAGCAGGCATACATCACAATGAGCGAGCGCTGCATCTACGACTGCAAGTTTTGCCCTGTCCCGAAACTGAAAGGCAAAGTCAAATCCACACAGGAGCTTCTGGCGCTTGTTGAAGAGGCGCATCACCTGGGTAATATGAAAGGTATATCGATAACATCAGGAGTTGAGGTATCGCCTGAAAAGGAAGTGGAAAGAGCTGCAGAACTTGTCAGGGCGCTTCGTAAATACAATGTCCCGATAGGCGTCTCTGTCTATCCCACAAAAGATTCCTCGCGCATTTTGAAAGAGGCGGGAGCCAGCGAGATAAAATACAATGTCGAGACCATGGACAGGGAGATATATAATAAATACTGCAAGAAACCGCCGCTTGATTTTACGCTTGAATGCCTGAAAGATGCAGTCGGGATATTCGGGAAGAACAATGTATTCACGAACTTCATAGTTGGGCTCGGAGAGACTGATGAAACGGTTGAGAAATATTATGAAGAACTTGCAAAAATGGGCGTAATCCCCATAATAAGAGCAGTTGGCGTTCATCCCCTGAGGTTCGGCGAACTGGAGGCAGAGCGCCCCACAAAAGAGAGGCTGCTTAAGCTTGCGAAAATGGCAAGGAGGATCCTGGATAAATACGGGCTTGATGCAGGCAGGGCAAAGACCATGTGCCTCCCGTGCACGGGATGCGACCTGAATCCGCACATTGATTTATGATTAAAGAAGTGAGAATTTCAAGCCATAATCTGGCTCTGATACAGGTCGAACTCGAAGCCAACAAGCCTTACGAAGCATGCGGTGTGCTCATAGGGACCGTGGATGGCAGCACCGCGTTCGTAGAGAAAATCCTGCCTGTAACCAATGTAAAGCGCACGAGGAGGAGTTTTGAACTTGACCCTGAGCAACTCTATAAAGCATGGGATGATGCCGAAAAAAATGGGAAGGAGATAGTTGGTGTGTATCATACCCATCCCGTATCATCCTGTGTACCTTCACTCTGGGACAGGGAGACCATGGAAAATGCTCCTTCGGTGTGGCTTATTGCGGGAGCCGACGGGATGAGAGCTTATATCTGGGATGGCGGGATAAGACCTGTGAAGATAACGGAATAAGACCTCTTCGCTGCTGCATATCAATTATTGAACGCTGATAAAAACAAATCCGTGACAATCCGTCAAATCCGTGCAAACCCGTGTTCCGCCATTTTGCGTTTGATTCCTATACAAATCGCATGCGACAGGCTTCATATATGAAGCAACACTCAGAGGCACCAGTGATGGTTTTTATCATTTATTATTTTCACTCCGCCCTGAGCATAAACAGGAGCAAACGAATTTGAACACGGATTGCACAGACGTGCACGGATTTATACGGATCGGTGGTCGCGTTCTATGAAAAAGGAGAAACTAAATCGAGGGATTAATGGATGACTCATATATTTTCTTCTATACATATGTTCTCATCTCCAGTAAGGCTTCCTCAATTCAATATACGCATGATGCGCCACTGTCGCCCCATGCGCAACGGCGACCACGACCAATTGGAGATCCGAGGCTATATCCCCTACCGCATAAATTCCATCAATGCTGGTCTTTTGTGTCTTATCTGTCTTTATGTACCCTTTCTCATCCATCTCAAGCCCGAGCTTTTTGAAAATCTCGGTGTTCGGGGTAAGCCCAACAGCCAGCACTACGGAATCCACCGCAAGCTGGATAGTCTCATCCTCTTTCAGGTCATGCATTATTGCTTTCTCCACCCTGTCCGTTCCTGCTATCTCGACAAGTTCGGTGCTGTAAAGGATCTTTACCTTGTCCAGTGTTTTTAAGCGCTCAACCTTATGCGGGACGGCCCGCAGTTCATCGCGCCTGTGCGCTATGGTAATTAGGTCTGCGGAATCTGCAAGGTTAAGGATCGCATCCACCGCAGAATCCCCGCCACCCACGACGAGAACACGTTTTCCGGCAAATTTTGCGGGGTTTGCGACGTAATAATACACGCCGCGGTCGCTTTTATTGAATTTATCTTCGCCTTTAACACCCGCAGGCGCCGGGGAACTGCCTGTGGCAAGCGCGACCACTTTTCCCCTGTACTCTCCGCCTTCTGTGACCACTTTTTTATCGGGTGTTATCTCGTTCACGCGTTCCTTTTTCAATTCAACCTTAAGTTTCTCCGCCTCATCAACCCATGATTTAATAAGATCGCTGCAAGTTGTCTTCTCACACAAACCTGGAAAATTCTCAATTGTCTTATCAGGACACAGCCATGAAAGGACACCACCCCAGCTTGAAGCCTCAAATATTGCGGTCTTAAGTCCCCTGTATGCGCATAATATACCTGTCGTCAGGCCACCCGGCCCGCCGCCTACGACTATGACATCAAAATCATATTTCTCTGCCTCGACCTTCGCCCTCTCTTCTTTCTTTGTCATGTAATCCTTGATCGCAGCATGCAGCGCATCAGCAGCAAGGTTTGAGCAGTGCATCTTGATCGGCGGGAGACCGCCGAGTTCATCTGCCACATCCCCGCGTGTTATTTTAAGCGCCTCCTCAAGCGTCTTGCCTTTTGCCATCTCCGTGATCATACTACTTGTGGCAATCGCAGAGCCGCAGCCGAAGGTCTTGAATTTTATGTCTTTTAAGATATTGTTCTCGACCTTTATCTGGATCTCCATCAGGTCGCCACATACAGGATTACCGACCCTCCCTACACCGTCCGCATCCTTTATCTCGCCTACATTTCGCGGATTCCTGAAATGTTCCATCACTTTTTCCGAGTATTCGAATTGTTCTTCCATTATTTCACCTGTTTTGGATAAAGCGGTGATAATGACCTGAGTTTTGCTACCACCGGCGGTATGGATTCAATGACATATTCAACATCCTCCGGTGAATTAAACCTGCCAAAGGTAAGAAGAAGGGAACCATGGGCTTCTTCATGCCTTAATCCCATAGCTATCAGCACATGCGAAGGCTCAAGCGTTTTTGTTGAACATGCCGAGCCTGTGCTTGCCGTTATTCCCAGGTCGTTAAGCTGCAATATGATACTTTCGCCCTCGATAAAGCTGAAGCGGAAACTTGCGTTATTCGGGAGCCTTCTTGTCCTGTGGCCTGTGAGATAGGTATACTCAGTTTTCAGGATGCTGTCGATCAATCTGTCACGCATTTTGATAAGCCTCGCGCCGTCATCAACCATCTCTTTCCCGGCAAGCTCAGCAGCAACTCCCATCCCGACTATCGCGGGAATATTCTCCGAGCCGCTTCGCATACCAGCTTCCTGCCCTCCACCAAGCATGAAAGGCATTATCCTTACGCCCTGTTTGATATAAAGAGCGCCTGCCCCTTTCGGGCCATACATGTCATTTGAGGAAACCGTTAAAAAGTCGATATGTTCCTCTTCGACGTTGACAGGGACTTTACCCACAGCAGCAGTCCCGTCCACATGGAACAATATCTTCCTGCCGGATGCGATATCGCCTATTTCCTTAACCGGTTGCACTGTTCCCACCTCGCCATTGGCGTACATCATTGAAATAAGGATCGTCCTGTCTGTAATGGCATTTTTTATTTTTTCAGGATCCACCAGCCCGTCTTTGTCAACCGGTATGTATGTGACTTCAAAACCGCTCCTTTGCAGGTCTTTCAGGGTGTTCATCACCGACATATGCTCGATAGACGATGTGATTAGGTGGTTCCCTTTATCTTTATATCGCATTGCTGCGCCGCGCAGGGCGAGATTGTTCGATTCCGTGGCGCAGGAAGTGAAAATAATGTTTTTTGGACTCTGGGCGCCGATAAGGCCTGCAACCTTCCCGCGTGCCGCCTCGAGTTCCCTTTTGGCCTTCCTTCCGAATGAATGGAGCGAAGACGGGTTCCCGATATCTTTATCAAAATAAGGCATCATGACTTCAAATACCCGCGGGTCAACGGGCGATGCCGAAGCGTAATCCATGTAAACCGGTCTCATTTTTTCTCTCTATATTTTCAGATACGCCTGTCCCTTCCTTCCGGCCCTTCGCATTCGGGTATATAACAGGTCGCATCAATAAATGTACACACTTCCCTGCAACTTGGGCACTTTTCAGGTGGCATCGAGGTGCCTTCGAACTGGTATCCGCACATCGAGCATTTCCACTGGATTTTCATAAATACCCCCTAAAACCACATAGTTCCGTCTGCTTCAAGTACGAGATCGTTGAGCGTGGCCGCTCCCACTATTTCAGCCGATTGAATAAAATCTCCTTTTGCAAGGTTTATGAGCTGGCAGCTCTGTTCGCAGACCATGAGTTTTACGCCGGCTTTCACAGATTGCTCCATTACGTCCTTAAGGGATGGAAAATTTCCGATCTTTATTTTTTCAGCATTCCCTTTTTTTACAACTGTTATCCCCATTCCCAGGAAGTATATTATTGGGTCTATCCCCATTGCTTTAGCGGTCTGCGCAAGGATAAAAGGAGAATACAAGCGTTCAGGTGTATCGATTCCACTGGTCTGGACATACAGGATATTTGTCATTTAGCCTCCACAACGTAGTATTGGGATTAATAGTAGATACGTTTTTCTGATGGCAAAATATATAGACAATCCAAAGAATATTAGTTACAATCAGGTGCGAAAATGAGCGATATCAAATTGGGATTTGTTGTTTCAGAATTTAACCGTGACCTAACCAGCCAGATGGAAATCCTGGGAAAAGAACATGCTGCTTTTCTGGGAGCATCAGTTGAGAAAATATTATACGTGCCGGGGGTCTTTGATATGCCGCTGGCTGTGAAAAAACTTGCGGGAGATGCGGATATCGATGCCATCGTGACCATAGGATGCGTGATACAGGGGGCCACTAAACACGATGAAATTGTGATACAGCACGCCTCACGGAAAATAGCGGACCTTGCCCTTGAATACAATAAACCAATAACACTCGGGATATCAGGCCCGGGAATGAGCAGGCTTGAAGCCCACGAACGTGTGGATTATGCAAAGCGTGCAGTCGAAGCCGCCGTAAAAATGGTCAAAAGGTTAAAGGAATGAATTCCTTTTAGCCGTTCGTGAACAAATCATGCATTGAATAAGGATTCAGCGGAATCCCGACAATCTCCTCCATTCTTTTTTGCCTGCACCCTCTCAGTGTCAGAACGCGCTGACAGACCGGCCTAATACAGCCCTTGCAGCGTTTTTTATTCATAGAAAGATTACAATTTAACTATTCCGGCGTTACCGCTGCTTTGCAGGATCGCATTGTATTCGTCAACGAATATATCCCGCATATTCTGGAGCAAAAATATGTTCCTGGTGCACAGCATCACTTTGTTTGCTGTAAGCCGTTCTGGTGCGCATTTTTCCATCCAAAGAACTACTTCGTTTGATTCGCTCATCCTGTACATCTCCTAATTTCCATCGTAGCTATTTCTGCCTCATATTCATAATGAGTATTATAATGATTTAAATTAGTAGTATATAAATATTACGCTAATAAAATGGATATATATCATAGATATTAATTATAATGTTCAATAATTTAATATTTATAGATACTTTGAAGATGATAACCGGGAGTTAACCAAATTTAAGTGCCATTTCATTTTTCAGAATGGCTTAAATATCAGGAAAGTGTCTGTGGATTATTCTTTATGACCGCAAAAAGACTGCTAAATATCACTGAATCTGCAACCCTGCGAATATCCAATCTTGCCAGCGAATTGAAAAGCAAGGGCAAGGATATAATAAGCTTCAGCCTCGGTGAACCTGATTTTAATACGCCGGGGCACATAGTCGATGCAGCAAAGGCCTCCCTTGACCGCGGCGAGACGCATTATACGCCATCGCCCGGGATACCTGAACTCAGGCAGGCAATAGCGGAAAAATTGAAAAAAGAGAATAATATCGAAGCAAAACCCGGCACTATCATAGTCACTCCGGGAGCCAAACAGGCCATTTTTGAAGTCATGCTTTCCGTGCTTCAGGAAGGCGATGAAGCAGTATTGTTCGATCCTGCATGGGTGTCGTATGACCCGTGTGTTAAACTTGCAGGCGCAAAAACCGTCTGGGCCTCCACTGTCCGCGATGATGGTTTCAGGCCGGACAATCCCGGAAAATACATAACAAGGAAGACAAAGCTCATCGTGATTAACAGCCCGTGCAACCCCACAGGCGGGGTGTACGGCAGGGAGACTCTAAAAGAGATAGCAGACCTTGCAATTGATAATAACATTATGGTTTTATCGGATGAGATCTACGAGAAAATAATCTACGGCAGTGAGCATCTCAGCATCGGTTCATTTGACGGGATGCAGGATCTGACCATAACTGTGAACGGCTTCTCAAAAGCATATGCAATGACAGGATGGCGCCTCGGGTATGTGAGCGCGCCAAAGCCAATCTATGAACAGATGTTAAAGATTCATTCACATTCCGTGAGCCAGGCCACGTCCTTTGTGCAATATGCAGGTCTTGCAGCCCTTAAGGGGGACCAGAAGTGCATAACCGACATGGTGAAGGAATTCAAATCAAGAAGGGACCTGCTCGTTGCGGGATTGAACAGGCTCGGCATCAAATGCGCAACACCCGAGGGCGCTTTCTACGCTTTTGCAGATGTGAGCAAGTTCGGAAGCGGCGAAGAGGTAGCCGAAATCCTGCTTAATAAGGCGTTCGTTGCAGCCACGCCCGGCGCAGCATTTGGCGAAGCAGGCAACGATTTTATCAGGATATCATATGCTACGTCGCAGGAGCGCATCAGGGAAGCCCTGCGGCGCATAGAAGAGGTTTTATAATCCGAATCGAGAAATATCTCAACTGGTATGTGCGGTCCTACATCTTATCGTTCGCAACAAGTACACACTCCGGGCATCGTTTTTTCCCGCAGAACTGCTTTCCGTACTCAACAATCAGCGCATGGAATTCCTTATACAGCAAAACGTCGCAGGGAACCGAATCTTCAAATATCGTTTGCAGTCTACCGTAATCGCCCTCGACTCCCAGGCACCTGCAAATTTTCTTCGTGTATGCATCGATAACAAATTTAGGCCTGTTTGCTGCGTATAATACGATGCTGTCTGCCGTCTCCTCCCCGACCCCATTCAAAGAAAGAAGCGCATCCCGAAGTTCATCTTGCGGTTTTTCAAGAAGAGCGGGATTTTTGGAAAAATAATTTGAAATATTTTTAAGCCTCTTTGCCTTCTGCCTGTAAAACCCTGTGCACCTTACCAGTTCTTCCAGTTCAGAAAGAGGTGCTTCAGATATCAATCCTGCTCCAAGAAGTCCCCTTTCTCTAAGGTTGCTGATTGCCCGTTCCACATTCTCCCATTTTGTCTGCTGGGTGAGGATAGCCCCGACCACGACTTCAAAAGGAGTATCGGCTGGCCACCACTCCATATGCCCGAACTCTTTCAGGAGTTTTTTATACAAGAAAATGATTCTTTCTTTCTGCTGACCTCTAATCAATTTCTGGTTCATACAAACTTGACGCCAAGGTCCGAAAGCTTATTCCGGATCGCGAGGTTTATCAGGAAGGGCGTCAGGGATTCGATCATGTACGAGGACGCAAGCGGTCCCCCGTCAAGAGGGCAGAGGTTTTTTATCTCCCGTGTCAGTTCCTTCACAATACTTTTTGCTTCATTATCATCCCCACAAACAACGACCGAATAATCGAGAATAACATCGAGCTGGCCCAATTTCTTTGCCGGGACATTGTGGTATGCTGAAACCACTTTCACGCTTTTCGGCAAGATTTCCCTGATTTCAAGGGCCGCGCTGCCCTGTCTGGGCGGCGTATATTCGAACCAGTCATTTTTTTTCATCGGTACCACGAGCGAGATAACGATCTGGTCTTTAAAAAAAGGCTTCAGGCCCTTCAATAATTGCACCACGCCATCATAAGGCACTGAGAGGACAACAATATCCGCATCCTTGAGCCCTTTCTCATTCGAACACCCCGTAATCCCGCAGCATATCATTCCCTTTTTTGAAAGCTTGCCAGAATATTCATCAGCCGCTTTGACCGCCCTGTCTTCATCGCGTGAACATACGATAACCTCGTGTTTTTTAGACCATCTTAGTGCTAATCCTTCTCCGATGCTTCCGGTACCGCCCAGTATTGCTATTTTCATAATATCTCCTTCTTTTATTCTTATTAATGTTATACTCTTTAATATATATTACGTCAACCTTTATTTATCCTTTAAGATTTTTCGCATCAAATGCATGTTTTCCCTGTGCACCGACACAATCAGATCACTCAGTATCGCAAAAATGAACATCTGGATTCCCGTGACTATTAAAAGAGTGGCAAGAATAGTGAGGGGGATATGGTTGATATTTTTAAACCATTCGTCAACGACATATATACCGACGGCTATACCACTCATAAATAATAA
>DATCUE010000123.1:0-27944 GCA_036567605.1 Candidatus Methanoperedens sp.
TTCACCACTTTATAAGATCGCAACCGGGCTTTATGATGTCACGACTGTGGATACAATCCCTGATGATATAAAACCGTACAAAGCCGTGATAATTGACAATCAGGGCGCGGCGCTTTTGAGCGCGGATACTTTAAGGACATATGTGGGTGGAGGCGGGGGGCTGGTCGTTGTGGGCGGGGATTCGTCTTTTGATAAGGGGAATTATAATAATTCGCCCGTTGAATCCATACTCCCTATAATATCGAGGGCTGCCGAATATCAGGGAGGAAGAAACCTTGTTATCCTTATTGATTCGTCGGGGAGCACAGCTTATGGAGATCAAACTACAGGAATTACTTTCATAGGCCTTATTGATGCAAACGCTTTAAGTATCCTCCAGAACATAGCGCGCGACTCACGCGTTGGTGTGGTGGCGTTCAGCGGAATCACGGAACAGACAGATATGCTTTCAATGAGCAGCGAAGAAAACAAAGCTAAACTCGAAGCGTTCATCAATAAAATTGGACCTGATACAAAAGGAGGCGAAAATCCCACTGATCTCGATAAAGGACTTCGTGCTGCAGAAAAATTATTAAGTTCGGGTAGTACGAAAGAAATAATTGTGATATCAGATGGCAAAATAGATCCGGAAGCTCTAGATCAAACAAGAAAAACTGTCTTAGACCTAAAAGATGAAAATATCAAAATCCAATTTGTACAGGTATTTACGTCCCCTGAAAAATATAAAGAACCTTGGCCATCATACGATGAACTGGCCAAGGCCATTGGTGGACAGGTGTTACTTCTCAATCCGGACGAAAGGGCCAGCACTCTTGTTGAACAGGGACCTTCGGCAGGACCGACTCCAACACCGACACCTGAAATCACTTATGAATATCCTCTCACAACAGTAAATCCGGATCATTTCATCACAAAATATGTCAATATAACAGCCAAGGTGACAGGATATAACGATGTGACGCCAAAACTCGGTGGCGACAACCTTGTATCAACCACTCGCGGGAAACCAATTCTCACAACCTGGGGCTTCGGCCTCGGCAGGGTAGCGGCTTTCACGACAGACAACGGCGCGGGAGATACGATGTGGGCTCCGGCTGTTTACAGCGGCGAGAACTCGCGCCTTATCTCATCCATGATAAACTGGGCCATCGGCGACCCGCGGCCGAAGGAAGGCGTGGTTATCCAGGCCGAGGACATCTGGGGCGGCACGCCCGGAAGGGCTATAATAACTTCGCCCGACCTGCCGCAGGTAAAACTTGATGGTAACCCGCTTCCGCTCTCAAGAACCGGGCCGACCACGTATGAAACCGCAATAAATCTTGGGGAGGCCGGGTTCCATGACCTCTCAGGATACGGGATAGCCGTGAACTATCCGCTTGAATACAGAGAGATAGGGTTCAATGAAAAGCTCGATACCGTCATACCTGCAAACGGCGGGCGCGTGTATAACGATAATGAAGTCGAAGGCCTGCTGCTGATAGATATCAAGGAAAAATCAACACGGACAGTACAGGAGCCAATGAGCCAGAAAGAGCCTTTCCTTCTTGCGGCACTTCTGTTGTTCTTAGGTGAAGTTATAATCAGGAGGATGAAGGATTACAGGAAGGAAAGGCCGGACATCCAGGAAAACCCGCAGTCAGAAGTGGTTCCCGAACCGGTTGGAAGTGAGGGATGACATTAATTTATCACCTCTCATAATGCCCATTATCGAATCAATATCCTTTGCATCATTTATCTTTTCACGCACCGATTTTATGTTTTCCCTGTTTTTAAGAAACCACTGGGCTTTGAGTTTCAAATCGCTGTATGCCAGCAGGTCATATTTGCGGCAAAGCCGGGCATACTCGAAAAAATCGTCAAGTTGTTCTTCAAAAGTCCTGGGCGGTAATAGTTCCCCTTTAATAAGGTAATGGGAAAGGCGCTGGAATATATACGGATTGCCTATTGCAGCCCTGCCTATCATAAGCCCGTCGCACTGCGTATATTCAAGCACATGCAGAGCCTGTTTTTCATCAAAAATATCGCCGTTTGCTATAACAGGGATAGATAGCTCGCCTTTGATATATTTGATAGCATCAAGGTCGGACTTTCCCGAGTACCCCTGCTTTTGTGTCCTTCCATGAACCGTAAGCGCACCTGCGCCTGCTTTCTCAATTCTGCGGGCGATTTTGCATGTCTCTTCAGGGCTGTTCAATATCCTTATTTTTGCAGTCACGGGCACATCAATGAATTCCGAAATTTTTTTTATGATTTCCCCGATTTTTTCAGGTTTATTTAAAAGCGCCGCGCCAAAGCCGTTCTTAATGACAGCCTGGTCAGGACAGCCCAGGTTTACATCTATAAGACCGGGCCTGCAGGTTTCCTGCATGATAACTGCAGAGCTGGCAAGGACATCAGGGTCGGAACCCAGTAACTGGATCCCCATCGGCCTCTCCTCCGTGCAGGTAAGACCCCGTTCCAGACTTTTCTCGTTTTGCCTGACAATAGCTTCAGAACATGTCATTTCTGAGAATACAAGCGCTGCTCCGTACTTCTTGCAGAGAAGCCTGAATGGCAGGTTCGTCACACCCGACATGGGGGCAAGAATAAGGTTTCCATCCAGTTTCAATTTTCCGATGTTCATACGTTTTTGGCACTTGAACAAATTCTTTTTATAAAAACCTTACCCGATCCATGCTGATATCAAATTGCCCGCCAGATAAGAAACAAAGATAACAAATAAAGCAAGTGAAACGTGCCCGACAGTAAGTTTGACCGGGTTCTCCTTCTTGAATCTGGCAATATAAAAATTGAGAAGGACAAGCAGTAGCAAACCCCAGGCAATATCCGCAATAATGGCGGTCTGAAGTTGAAAAACCAGAATGGGGACCGCAAATGTCAATATAAAGCCGCACACCGCAATGAAAGTAAAAACAGTGGTCATCCAGACCTCCTCTGGTGTATGTTTGGGTTTTCCATTCTCAAATTCGGCTTCTTCTGTGATGTGAAAACCCGCTGCATCCGCAAGACCGTCAGCTATTGCCATGATCACTATCCCTGCAAGGACGGCAATTTTTGATGATGTGGCTTCGTGTAACCCGACTATCATCCCGAGAGCAGTGATCACCCCTGATGTCACGCCAAAGGAAATCCCGGTGATGATCTGATGTGAATATTTTGAAATTTCATTCATATTTCATCCTTGTTATACCCTGCCTTACCTTGAGGCTCAATTTCGGTGGGACGGCATCAAGAAGTTCAGGAGCAAGATAAACCGCATTCACGAACGCACGGGAAGCCCTGTCATAACTTCCAAGGCTGTAATATACTGACCCGATGCCATGATAAGCTTCGGGAAATTCGGGGACAAGCCTGAGAGCTTCTTCAAATTCCCTGAGAGCTTCGTCGTATTTTCCCTGACCGGCATAGATATTCCCGAGGTTATTGCGGGCAGGGGCATAGGCCGGATCGATCTTTATCGCCTCCTGGAATTTTTCTATGGCATCCTGCTCTTTTCCCTGTTCGGCAAAGATATTCCCGAGAGCGTTATGGGCAGGAGCATAACCGGGCTTTATCAGCAGTGCCTCCTTTAATTCTTTAATGCCTTCTTCGAGCCTGCCCGCTCCCGCATAGACATTGCCAAGGTTGCAGTGCGCTTCGGCAAATTGCGGATTCAGCCTGAGGGCATGCTCCAGTTCTGCTATCGCCTCATCAATCCTGCCCGTGTGTTCATATATGATTGCGAGATTGTTATGGGCCTCGATATAACCGGGATCGAGCTTCAGGGCACATTGAAGCTCCTCTATGGCCTCGTCGTACCTGCCTATCCTATCATAGGCGATGCCGAGGTTGTTGTGGATGTTATGGGACAGACCTGTGCCTGCTGTCGCCTGGAAAAAGGAGTAATACTCTTTGAGGAGTTTTGAAGTTTCATCGTCTGTTCCGGGATTTTTCAGGTAATAATAATTTTCTTTCTGGAGATATTGCATGGTATTTACCTCGATGATCGAATCGATACTGAAATCCACGAATACCATCAATCCGGGTGTGATACCATCTACTATAAGAAATACGTGCACTCCGGCGCTTGCAGCTTTTACATCGGGTACAAGTTTGCCTGTGAGTATGTATCCGAGCTGGGTGATGGCAGCGCAGGATGCGAGTAATTCCTTTTCTTTATCTTTTTCTATTTCAGGAATACTTGCCCTATCAAGGACAGCAAAAATATCCTCGTTCCTGGGATTGAGGCCGTTTACAAGGAGCCTTATCAGTTCAGTGGGAGCATCAGGACGGTAGTAGCCTCTGTTTTCCAGGGATTTCATCAGGTCTTTTAACAATGTTATCAATTTTCCAGTATCCTTCGATCCTGTTGCAGAAGCCGCTGCCTGTTTGATTTCATCGAACTTTATCCCGTTGAATAAATCATCAAGCTGGCCTACGATATCATCAATTCTTGCTTCATTATAACCAAGTCGAATGAGATGCTCTCTGATATCATGTAAAGAATTTATTTCGGTCATTTTTGGCTGGATATTCAGGAAGGATGATGTTATATATAATACTGGCCACCTGAAAAAATAATGTTCTAACTTTTTTAATTTTGTATCTCCATCCGCATGATGCTACAAAGAGTTATATATGAACAGGTTGCATCTATATTATGTCAATTAGCTTATAAGGTAAGTTATAGAGCGCGGGGTTGTCCCCTCTGTTTTTGCTTTTTTAGGTAGATTGATTAAGAATAAACAGAGGTAAAAGATGTTTACAGAACAAGATAGAAATTCTCCTGTCCTGGCAGGCGATGTCCACGATGTAGCAATCGAAGGCATTGCCAGAGAGGGAGACGGCGTTGCACGGATAGAGGGCTTTGTGATTTTTGTGCCGGGTACGAAGGTCGGAGACCATGTAACGATAAAGATTGAGCGGGTACTGCATAAATTTGCTATTGCGACCCTTGCTGAGAAGAACTGAATTAAGGAGATATTATATCCCACATTCCGCAGATACCCCTAACACAAATATATTTTCTCATAACTTGAGCCTAAAAGTGCCAATATCTCCCTGTGTATTTCTCTAAAGGTTCATCATACCCACGATTTTCTCATCTCCGTCTCTTGATTCGATTAACAGACTAATTCCCTCAAAGATCTGAAAAACCCTTCTCATTGTTGGGATCGCTGTTGGTTTTCCTTTCTGGTCGGGAATAGTTTCATTGCGTTCAGACAGAGCCTTTCTTAACTTCAATTGGGCAACTGAATAAACGAGCAAACTAAGAACCATTACCATTGCCAGGCTCACGATTCTCTCAGGTTTCTTTAAAAATACAGAAGATGCAAAGAACAAAGGGTCTTTTAAGAATCTGAAACTCCTCTCAACACTTTGTTGCCCTTTATATTCCTTCAAAGCTTCGTTATTATCCAGATTAATATCGTTTGTAGCAACAATGAACCTGCCCTTCTTGGTTCTTTCGCATTCTATTTTAGCTTCATCTCTCTCAAGCCCGGTTTTTATCTTATAGACCGTTTTTAAACCCTGCGTATCTTTTTTCGGTCTTCCCTTTCTCCCTGTCTTATTAACTTCCACAACTTTGACATCTCTAATTTTATGGTACTTCCACTTCGCTACAAGGTTATTAAGCTCTGAAATCCCGTCTTCCTGGCAGTTGAATTCGTTATTCATAAAATGCCACAGTTGTTTCTCTACCTTTTCTTTTTCTTTGTCTATATTTTTATTTAAGGTCTTGATCTCTCTATCATAACCTTTCTCTGAGAAAATAACAAGCCATTTCTGGTCCACTCCGCCATATGAATTCATATATTCCTTATAACGGTAGCCCTCGATGCTGCTTTTACTCATTTCCTCAATACCTGTTTCTTCTATTAACTTTTTAGCTTCAGAGATTGTCTCTGGAACTCTGCTTACCCATTTAACCAGAGGCGAAATCTCTCTAACATTATCTTCGGTATACATGGCAGAATCCATGACAAAATATGTCTGTTCATTCTGCTTTGAAAGTTCTTTTGAGAACCTTTTTATCACATCACGAAAATGCGTTTTATCAGAAGAATTACCACTTAAGACATCCATCCACACCGGAAAATCAGACTGAGAACTGGTGATAAGAGAGATAACGAACTGCTTCAGATCAAACCTTTTATCTTTTGAGAATCCGTTGGTTATTGCTATTGGAACCTGATCAATATCTTCGAATTTATACTCTCCATGTACACTTATTGTGGTAGTATCCAGATGGAGAAACTTTCGCACAATTCCAAACTTATCGGCTGTTTTAAGAGCAATGTGCATGAATATCTTTGTCGGGTTATTCTCAAATACCTTTTCTAAACTTCTTCCAATCGTATCATCGTTGAAATCTTCCGTTTCAGACCTTCGCGAAAAAAGAGTTCAACAGGCTTATTTCTCATAAATTCTGGAAAGAGATACAGCGGCCTATTTACGAAGCCCAATGCATTTATTACCATTGCTGTAACTGCTTCTCCGGTAGTCACAATTTGTTTTCCATTTATGCCTACAAGGTTATCTATCTCTTGAATCAGTCCGATCTCTTTGCATACTCCGGCTACTATGCCGAGGTGATCTAAGTTTTTATTTGTATATTCCACGGCAGTGCGTTCTTGTTTTAATTATATAAAATCAACGGTCTCATGTGCGGAATGTGGGGTTAATCGATATGGAAATATTTCAAATTGACGAAAATTTATATCAGAGTTCTATGATAGACGATGCAAAAAGAGCCAGGATGTTTGATGTTTGCATCGACCTGGCGGGCGGCATAGACCCGGATGCGAGCGACTTCAAAATTTATCTAAAGTGGACAATAGAAGATGCAGGATTGCCGGATCTGGACATTTTAAACTTCATTGCATCTTTTGGATACGATCTGGTTTATAAAAAGAAAATGAAGGTTCTGGTTCATTGCGAAAAGGGGATCAACCGGGCAAGTTTGCTCAACGGTGTAATTTTGTGGATGAAAGGGATGAGAGGTCAGGAGATCGTTAATTATATCAGGAACAAAAGAGCGGGGGCTTTATTTAATCCGAATTTTGTAAATTATCTGGTAAATTTGTAAGATACAATTTTTCAGAGATGCAAAAACCATTATATACTGATAACCGGAATAGATAATATGCTAATTTAAAAGGGGGTTAATATATGGCAAAAGAACCACAGAAGACTTTTGAACAGAACATGGAAGCAATGAGCAAAATGTCCCCTGCCGAAGTGCAGGCAAAGATAAAAGAGCTGGATAAGATTTGTATCTGCGGAAAATGTCCCACCTATGCTGGAACGGGGGAAAAGAAACTCACTTTTTGTGCGATCGGAAAAAGCACTATAATTAACAAAGATAAAGGTTGCCTGTGTCCCGGCTGTCCTGTCCAGAAGGCTATGGCTCTTCGATGGGACCGCTACTGCCTCAAGGGTTCAGGTATGGAGCAATCCAAGATGAAATAATATTAGACCATTTAATATATGGCTAAATGGCTGTGTACGGTCTGCAACATCTATGTCTACGATGAGGAAACGGGAGACCCCGAAACCGGTATCAACCCTAAAACAAAAGTTTCAGACTTCCCGGATTCCTGGAGATGTCCTGTCTGCGGGGCGACAAAAGATAAACTCGTCTCCATTCCTGAAGAGGAATACTGGCATAAAGCCAGGGCTTATACAGATTTTACGCAGAAGAAAGAGGAAAAGAGAAGTATCCTGGTCGGCGTTGATAACCCGCTAACTGTGCCTGAGATGAGGCAGGAATACGGGACGCCCCTGGGACTGCGCGGTATTGGCCAGGGTTTAACGTATCTTGCCAATTTTTCGGCCCTGTCAAGATACAGGTTGAAAAAAAGACTTATCTCAAAGCATGAAGAGCCGATTATTGAGACCGCGTTCCTGGGAACAAAAGTGAGTATGCCCATTTTGGGCGCTCCAATGAGCGGCTTAAGCTACGTGAGCAATACAACGGAAGAGGATTTTGCCTATAATATCCTGGAAGGATGCAAAGTTGCAGGGACTATCGGATGTACGGGTAATACATCCAGGGATTACGAGATGATACATCCTGCGATAATGGCTCTTAAAAAAGTTAACGGCCACGGAATAAACATTTTCAAGCCACAGTCGCAGGAAGTCCTGATAGATCTGATAAAACAGGCCGAGAATGAAAAAGCGGTGGCTGTAGGCATTGATATAGACGGGGCGGGCTCTGTGAACTTTGCACTTTCTGGAAAGCCTGTTTACAGGAAAACGATAGATGAACTTAAAGAACTTAGAAGTTCAACGAGACTTCCGTTCATTATTAAGGGAGTTATGTGCACGGAGGATGCTCTTGCGGCCGCTGAAGCCGGGGCCGATGTCATAGGCGTTTCCAATCACGGCGGCAGGGTTCTGGATTCCGGGTTCGGAGTTGCAGATGTTCTTCCCGGAATCGTAAGGGCAATAAGAGATATCGACAACAATAAAAGGATCGTGATTACGGCAGATGGCGGGGTAAGAACAGGATTTGATGTTATCAAAATGCTGGCTTTAGGGGCGGATTTCGTTCTTGTTGGAAGACCACTTGCAAGAGAAGTGATTTCAAGCGGTGTCGAAGGTGTAAAGAGGATTCTTGAATATCTAAAAACAGACCTGGAAATTGCGATGATAATGACTTCATGCAATACACTTAAAGACATAAATGAAGGGATCCTTGTAAGGGAGGAGTAAGCAGCCAATAATATTGTCAATACATAAAAAGGAGAGTGAAAAAAAATTTGATGCTATTAAATTTATGACTGGCACAGCTTTTTCATATGATTTTCTTTCCATTTTCATACACGTGGATGCATGTAGCCGGGCAGCTATCTGCCGCTTCGATGTTGCAGTTCGCATCGTCCATTTCCCTTTCTTCGTTCTCGCCCACTTTTTTTGAACCCTTTAAGTGGGAGAAACCATCCGGCGCCATCTCCCAGAATTCAGGACAGGTGTTGACGCAGTTTTCACAGGATATGCATAATGGTCTTTCAATCTCAACTTTAAATTTTGCCATAATATCATCTAACTTCCCTTTGATTCTCTCATTTTATATCGCAAACATTGCTATTTAAACATTCTCCAAACTCGAGCCCATCCAATAATTGGACAGGATAACAGGATTAACAGGATGGACTTCCCCAAACTCTTATTATTAAAAAATACCAAACAATTGATCATGGGGAATTTTGCCAATGGATGAAAACAGGTGTAAGATTTCGAGACAGCTCTCCTTCAGACTCAAACCTGTGGCGCCATTTCGATTGGATTTGACGGTATGGGCTTTGCGCCGCCGGCCAAATAATATTGTGGATAGGTGGGATGGCAAAACATACTATCGGCTGTTACAGCTTGATAATCAGGTCGTGGATGTTGCAGTCACCCAGACCGGTCAGCCGGATGATCCCGTGCTTAATGTCAAAGTGGCATGTTCCAGGCTTTCACCTGAAGTAAAATCCACTCTGGCAGCAACATTGGAACGGATGCTTGGTACACGGGTAGATCTGGAGGGATTCTATCAGCTTGCTGCCGACGATTCCCAGCTTGCACAACTGGCAATGAGATTTCGCGGGCTCAAACCTCCCCTCTTCCCTACATTGTTCGAGGCGCTGGTCAATGGGATTGCCTGCCAGCAGGTAACGCTTACTTTAGGCATTCTCCTCCTCAATAAACTGGCCGAGAACTACGGGAAGTCCCTTTTGAAAGAAAATACATCAGTCTTTTCTTTTCCGGGGCCTGAAGCCCTGGCGGGACTTGAAATCCCGGACCTGCGGAGTCTGGGTTTGAGCAATAATAAGTCACGTGCAATTATCGAACTTGCCAGGATGATAGTTGATAAGCGTTTGATTCCGCAAGACCTGGAAGCACTGGATGATGAGGCTGTCCTTTTGCGCCTCTGCCAGTTGAGGGGCGTAGGGCGATGGACAGCCGAATATGTCCTGCTTCGTGGTCTCGGACGGATACATCTTTTCCCGGGTGATGATGTGGGGGCCCGCAAGAACCTGCAGCGCTGGCTAAAGCTCAAGGAGCCGATGAGTTATGAAGACGTCAGGCGCATTCTTTCAAGATGGGAGCCTTACGGCGGGTTCCTTTATTTCCATCTGTTGCTGGATCGACTTGCGAAGGATGGTGTATATGAAGAAAAATAGCTATGGAAATCCACCTGTAGTGTTCACCATCGGGCATTCCACGAGAGCGCTGGAGGAGTTCACCAGTCTTTTGTGTGCGCCCTCCATAACAATGGTCGTAGATATCCGAACGATCCCACGCTCAGGACATAATCCCCAGTTCAACAAGGAAACGCTCCCTGATAGCCTGTACACCGCCGGAATCGGCTACAAACATATGCTGGGGCTGGGCGGGCTTCGTCACGCGCGGAAAGACTCACCTAATACGGGCTGGCATAATTTATCTTTCAGGGGTTTTGCTGACTATATGCAGACTGAGGAATTTGAGAAAAATTTAGAAGAGTTAATTCATCTTGCAAAGTCAGAAAAAATCGTATTGATGTGCGCTGAAGTCGTTCAGTGGCGCTGTCATCGTTCTCTTATTGCAGATGCACTTCTGGTTCATGGTATCAGTGTTGAGCATATTATAAGCATGGATCGCCGCATACCTCACTCGCTTACGTCTTTTGCACTGGTGAATGGCATTCACATAACATATCCGCCTGCTGGCAGTATTGAAAAGCGGGAGGTAAATGGTTAATGGATTAAAAAGGACACTTGGATTATTTGATGCTTTTCCTTACACGGGATGCCTGGATAAGAGGTTGCATAGTTCTTATAGCAGGTTCTGCATATTATTATATTATGAAAAAATGGCAAAAAAATAAAGTGATAGCGCTATCGAGGGGCTCATGAACTTTGACTATATAATCATCGGTGCAGGCGTCATAGGAAGCTCTACCGCATATTACTTAAAAAGCTCGCTGCCTGAAAGCAGGATATTGCTCATTGACAGGAATCACACAGCAGGTGCGGGAAATACAGCCAGAAGTGCGGCGCTTTACAGGAACTTTTTTTCATCACGAACAAGCCGGATGCTGGCAGGGAGTTCTATCAGGTATTATCTCGGACTGTGTAATAAGATCAAACTTGACCCGATAGGATACCTCTGGCTGTTTTCAGAAAAACAATGGAATGCCTCCCGGAATTCCATCCAGCAGCTTGATCAGGAGACTGATAAATTTGAAATACTGGACAGGGACGGGATATCCGAAATTCTCAGAATAGATTACGAGGCAAAAGATCATTTTCCGGATGTCCATGCCGGGATTTTCTGCCATCTCTGCGGTTCCATCTCTGCAATGGCGCTTGCGCAATATTATGCCTCTGAATTCAAATCCATGGGGGGAGAAGTAAGTTTCAATACAGAAATTTCGAAATTCAATCTGGCAGGGCAAAAAAGCCGTTATGCGCCCTGGGATGAAGTTTATGTCGAAGGGATCGTGGACCAGAAAGCCAATACCTATGTTGCAAAAGAATTTGTAATGGCGACCGGCGCATGGACGCATGACCTGCTTGCTCCCATTGGCATTGCGTCAGGCATCCTTCCCAAAAAGCGCCAGCTTTTCACTTTAAACATAGAGAATCCGACACAGTTCCTTTCCAATCCGGCAAAAAGACCTGCCATTATCCTTCCCGCGGGGGGAGTTTATATAAAGCCGTTAATAGACAGGAACATCATAATTGCCGGTTGCGCAGACGACCTGGGGCAGCCTTATCTCATGACAAATCCTGAACCCGATACACTCTATTTCCACAGCGCGATAGAACCTGTTATAAAACACTATTTCCCGGGGCTTCGGGATTCCATATTATCCCACAAATGGGCGGGATATTATGATTATCACTGGCCAGACATGACGCCTGTCATTGAATCCGTTGCCAATCTCACATGGGTGGGCGGGACTTCAGGAAGCGGAATAATGAAAGCCGATGCAGTGGGCAGGATTGCGGCAGCAAGATTGCAGGGTCACGAAGAGGCCCTTCTTGCTGACGGGTCAAGGTTCAGGGTTTCAAGAGTTTCACTGCGAGATAGGGATGTTGAAAAAGAAGAATTAATAATTTGAATAGCAAAGGTTAATTAATATCGAATAGTAAGCTAAATTAAAAAGAACTCAAATGTTGATTTGACATCGAGGTTGATTCAAAACACGATTTAAGGATAGAGGTAGGGAATATGAGAAACGATCGATCAGACGGCCGGACCAGAATATTGGTTGTAGATGACGAGAAAAGTACGATCGATACATTGAGAATGGCCCTTGAACTGGACAATTATGAAGTAGTGGAAGCCCATAATGGTGAAAAGGCAATCATGAAAGCGCAGAACGAACCTTTTGACCTTATCCTGTTAGATATTATGCTTCCAGACATAACAGGCTATGAAGTATGCAATAAGCTCCGGAAAAATCCATTGACCAGGTCGGCTCCAATTATTATGCTGACAGGAATGACCGGTGCGTCGGATAAAATGGCAGGCCTGGATCTGGGTGCGGTCGATTATATTACAAAGCCATTTGACCTGAATGAATTGAAGGCGAAGATTCGTATCGTGTTGCAGAGTTCTACTTCTCAGGCGCGGATGAACTGTTGAAATATTTCTTTTCCGGCGTATTAAGGCCATGCCTTATGTATGTTTTCAAGCAAACTCTCTGCCGTGTAAGGTTTTCTTAATATGGCAATTACACTATTTTCAACTTTCGAAAATGTCTCTTCCTCCATCAATCCGCTTACTGCTATGATCTTTATATCCGGGTCAATTCTTTGGAGGGCATGAATACAGGTGGGACCATCCATAAATGGCATCGACATGTCTATAAGAACAAGCTTGATATCATTTCTGTTCTTTATATATTGCGAGATAGCCTCAACCCCGTCGCAGGCTGCGATTGCCCCATAGCCATATTTTTCCAGTATCGCACAGGTAGTCTCCCTGATAGGTGCTTCATCATCAACAACGAGAATCGTTTCCCCATGCCCCCGGACAGGTTTAGCTGGCAGCGGCTGTGCTTCCTGCTTTTCAGTCTTTGATGCAGCGGGCAAATATACCCTGAACAATGTCCCTTTTCCGACTTCGCTTTGCACGTCTATGAATCCGCCGTGGCTCTTCACAATTGCAAGTGTTGTTGAAAGGCCAAGTCCTGTGCCTTTGCCAAACTCTTTTGTCGTGAAAAACGGATCAAAAATCCTGTCCAGTATCCTGGGATGGATACCTGTTCCGGTATCCGAGACTGAAATGACGACGTAAGAGCCAGCTTTGGCTTCGATATGCGTCTGCATATAATTATCATCGATGAAAAAATTCTCGGCTGAGATACTTAAGGTTCCGCCATCCGGCATGGCATCTCTTGCATTCACGCACAGGTTCATTATGACCTGGTGCAGTTGTGTGGCATCTCCTGAGATAGTAGAGAGGTCTTCCTTTACATCGGTTCCGATCTCGATGTTTCTTGGAAATGTCTCTTTTGCGATCTTCTCGATTTCAGATATGAGGTACTTTGCCTGAAGAGCCTTACGTTCTCCCTCTACCCCCCGCGTAAAAGATAGAACCTGCTTTATCAGATCGGTTCCGCGCCTTGAGTTCTGCTCAAGAATGGTAAGCAATTTCTGGCTCTGCTCATCCTGGAATCTTTGTTTTAACATTTGCAGCGACAGCATCATCGGCGTCAGTAAATTGTTGAGGTCATGCGCCATGCCGCCTGCAAGAGTGCCTATGCTCTCCATCCGCTGCGCCCGCAATAACTGCGCCTCAAGCATTTTCTTCTCAGTAATATCTTTTGCGATAACCGAGAGACCCGTCCTGGTTGGATAAGCATTAATTTCAAAAATGAATTTCCTGTCTCCAAGCTGGTACTCAGTCTCAAGACGATCGGGTTGCTGAGTTTTTAATGATTCTATATAGAACTGCTCAGCTTTTGTCCCTTTCACATTTGGGAAAAGCTCATAGAGAGATCTTCCAATAGCATCTTTTGCCGAAATCCCTGTAAGAGCTTCAGATGCCTTATTCCAGTAGGTATATCTCAAATCCCCATCCATTGCGTAAAAGGGATCGTCAATACTTTCAGTAAGCTCCCTGTAGCTTGCTTCGTTCTCCATCAACGCTATCTCGGCCCGTTTGCGCTCTGTAATGTCGATTCCCACCTCCAGGATAAGGGTGGAACCGTCCACATCCGTAAATGGGAAGTCGTAGATGTCGTAATTGCGGCCGTCCGGACCCGTCCACTCCCAGTGATGGGGCGCCATTGTCTTCAGGACGGAATAAGTTTCGCATATCTCGCATGGCTCGCAACGCTTAAACAGGTACTCAAAGCAGCGAAAGCCGCGGGACTCGCCGAAGCGTTCCCTGAAAAATCGGTTGGCAAAAGGCACGTGATAATCCGGTGACAAAAGCACAAGATATGCCGGCAGCATGTCCAGGATATCATTGAACCGCTGCCTTTCGGCTTTTATACTTTTATTGGCCAGTGCCAGTTTGAGCGTCCTTTCCTGGACCTTTAATTCCAGTTCATCATGTGCTTTTCTGAGAGCCTCTTCTGCACGTTTGCGACCAGTGATGTCCATGGTCACGGCAACACCTCCGATCACATTACCCTGCATGTCATTGATGGGGGAACCTGAGGCTTCTGCAAACCAGCGCCGCCCGCTTGGCAATTCAATCTCAAGCTCCATGGGTGGGATAAACCGGTTCTCTGCGACGGCACGCTGCAGCGGAAGTTCAAAGTCCCTGATCTCACGCCCGTCTCTGAAGTAGCGCACCTGTCGGCCCGGCGCGAAGCTATCGGGTGCGGAGGCAGACAGGTTGTCCTCTGGCCCCACCTCGAACTGAGCCAGCGCTGCCGGGTTCCCCTTGATGCTCTGGCAGGTGGGGTCATCCGAGAAGCTTACCCCCACAGGCAGCGCCTGCATCAGCGCCTGCAATCGTTGGTTTATCCTGAAGATTTCCTCTTCTGACCACTTGCGCTTCGTTATATCATGCCAGAATATAGAGATCCCTTCTGCGGAAGGATAAACCCGAATTTCGTACCATTTATCCGTCAGCACACCGTGCATTTCAAAATATTGTGATTCATGTTGTTGCATTGCCCTGCGGTAATATATTTCGTGATCGGTACCCTTGATTGCCGGAAATTTTTCCCATATATTATGACCGATGAGGTCTTCGGGCTTAAATCCCAGATTGCTCGCAGCACGCTGGTTTAAGTAGGTGAAGTTCCAGCCATTATCAATTGCCATAAAGCCATCCGTGATACTCTCCAGAATCTGAGATACCATTTTGTTGCTGTGAGCTAATGCCTCCTCGGCCCGTTTGCGCCCGGTGATGTCGCGGAAAATGAGTACCGCGCCTGTGGTTCTGCCATCCGGGCCCCTTATAGGCGCGCCGCTGTCATCGATAGGGATTTCAGTTCCGTCCTTCCTGACAAGGATCGTGTGGTTAGCATGACCGGAAATCGTCCCTTCCCTGAGCACCTGGATGACAGGACTTTCAACTTCAGAACGGGTATCCTCGTTCATGATGCTGAAAACCTTAATCACCGGTTTTGCCAGAGCCTCGACCAGAGTCCAGCCGGTCAGTGCTTCGGCCACTGCATTCATGAAAGTTATCCTGCCATTAACATCAGCAACAATTACCGCATCGCCGATGCTCGACAGGGTGGTAGCATAGCGCTGCTCGCTTTCCCGCACTTCCTCCTCGGCCCTCTTGCGTTCGGCGATTTCAACATTTAATTGTTCATTAATTTCAACAAGCTCTCCGGTTCTTTCCTGAACTTTTATTTCTAATTCATCATGCGCTTTTTGCAGCGCCTCCTCAGCCAGTTTGCGTTCGGTTAGATCCGTGGCGACAAGATAGGCAACCGATAAGCCATCCAGCAGCATGGTGTTAACTGAGAGATGAGCAGGTATGGCCGTCCCGTCCCCTGCCAGGAATGTGACTTCTCCTTTGCTGCTACCCGCCCTGCCCTGCCGCAGCAGTTCTTCAAAAAACGGCCTGTCCCTGGATGAAACGAACTGGGAAATCCCGGTCCCGATCATTTTTTCAAGCGGTTTCTTAAGCATGCCTGCAAAACCCTTGTTGCAGTAAAAGATGGTGTCGTCTTCTGAGAGAGTTACAGCCCCCTCTTTCATTTTCTCCATAAGAACACGGTAGGACCGTTCGGCACCTTTGAGAGTGTAAACCTGATCGCCCTGCGGCGTTGAGACAACCAGTGCATCCACTTCACCACTGCGGATGGCGCGCAGGGTTTCCTCAGCCTCTGCTAACCGTGAACTGAGCTTTGCAATTTCAAGCAGGAGTTCCCCTTTTGACTTTGTTTCTTTATTCCTCAAGCTATCTCCTTATTTCTGCTTCAGATCAAGCCCCAGAAGAATACGTTCTTTATCTGACATATCACCTATAAGTCTACGTAAAGGAAGAGGAAGCTTCTTGACAAGCGTTGGTGCGGCGATTATCTGTTCATCTTTGGCAAGAACAGGCTGCTGATAGATATCAATAACTTCAAGTTCGTATCGTCCTTTAAGGTTTTCTTCGCAAATTTTCTTTATGTTCAGGACGGCTTGCGTGGATTTCGGCGTCATGCCCGTAACATATAAACGCAGAACATATCTTTCGTTCATCTCTTTAAGAAGCGACTGTTCGAATTCTTCTGTGCTGTCTTCTATTTCTGCTTCTTTCATGGAACCTCCTCTTCCCATATCATTTAGTATCTCCTCTCCCATTTATCCTTTTGCAGGGCGCAGATCAAGCCCCACAAGAACCCGCTCGGTGTTGGAGAGGTCCCCGATTATCTTCTTCAAAGGCGGGGGAAGTTTCCGGACGAGTGTAGGAATGGCAAGAATCTGGTCTCCCCCGGCAAGCTGGGGATTCTTCAAAAGGTCTATTACCTCAATTGTATATTTGCCTGCAAGGTGTTTTTCACAGAGTTTCTTGAGATTGGCAAAGGCTAATAAGGATTTGGGCGTAGTTCCTGCAACATAAAGCCTGAGTTCCCATGTATCAGGTTTTTCAGATTTTTTTGATATCTTATTCATTTTGTATCCCTCTAAAATTGCTTTCGTTTAATATCCTGGTCACTATTTATCCTTCAACAGGGCATATCAAGCCCCTTAAGGACCCGCTCTTCATTAGAGAGATCCCCGATTGTTTTCCTCAAAGGTAAAGGATATCTTTTTACTAAGGTTGGTATGGCAAGTATCTGTTCACTCCTGGCAAGTTGTGGTTTCTCCAAAAGATCAATCACTTTGATTCTGTATTTGCCGGGCAGGCATTTTTCACAGATTTTTTTGAGATTGGCAAATGCTGATTTGCATTTCAGATTATGTCCTGCAACATATAGATCGAGCTCCCATGTATCCGGTTTCTTAGGACTTTTTGTTGTTGGCCGTGCCATTTTTCCTTCTACGAATCAGCATCCGCCTTTCGAAGCCGTATCATCTCCTCACGGTCTTTGGTAAGAACCTTCTCCTTCGTTTCTTCCTGCCGGATGAGCTTATTCGTCTCTTCCTCGATAGCTTCGAACTCGGAACGCAAAGCTGTAATCTGCACTTCCAGGGATTTCCTCTTGCGGTCAAGTTCACGTCTCTTGCGGCCAATCTCCTCTCTTCGCACGAGTTCGGCGGCTTTCTCATGCGCCTCCTGTGCAGACCGTGCGGAACCCGTCAGCACACCGCCGGGCCCGATGTACACATCTATCAGGTCAATTCCTCTATTGGTAAGCAGGAACTCACGTATCTGGTTGGAATGCGCCATGCCCCGGGATTTTAATATATACAGCCCGCGGTTGCGCTCGCCCCCGAGCTCAATATCGCGAAGCAGGATCCAGGTATCCATCAATGATGAGATGCCGAATTCCGTCAGTTCAAGAGTACCCCCGGCATGCGACAGGTTCGTAAAGAGAGCGGTAATATGGTTCGCTTTCAAGAAATCAATGAGGCGTGACAGCATTGATTTGACCTCGGTTTCACTGCCAACACTGATTAAATTTGTAACAGGGTCCATAATGACCACTTCAGGTTTAAAATCATTTACCAGTTTGTACATCTTGACAAGATGCATTTCAAGTCCATAAATCGTGGGACGTACAGCATAGATATCCAGAATCCTCTGCTCAAGCCACGGTTCAAGATCAATGCCTATTGAGCGTATATTGCGGGTGATCTGTTTTGCGGATTCCTCAAATGCAAAATATAAACACCGCTCACCGCGCAAGCAGGCTGCATTGGCAAAGCTTGCAGCAATACTGGTTTTACCTGTGCCTGCTGTACCTGAGATAAGAATACTGCTGCCTCGATAGTATCCATCACCTCCAAGCATGGTATCAAGGCGGGGGATGCCCGAGCTAATCCTTTCAGAGGATACATCGTGCTTCAATCCGAGTGATGTAATCGGCATTACAGAAATGCCGTGTTCGTCTATCAGGAACGGGTACTCATTCGTGCCGTGCGAAGAACCGCGGTATTTTACAATACGCAAACGCCGGGTAGAAATCTGGCCTTCAACCCTGTTGTCAAGAAGGATAACGCAATCTGAAACATATTCTTCCAGCCCGTGCCTTGTCAGCGTGTTTTCGCCACGTTCTCCCGTAATGATGGCAGTAACACCTTTTTCTTTCAGCCAGCGGAATAACCTTTGCAGTTCTGCGCGAAGTATGCCTTCATTGGCTAATCCGCTGTAGAGTGATTCTATTGTATCCAGCACCACACGGTTTGCGCCGATGGAATCGATGGCGTGGTTGAGGCGGATGAACAATCCTTCGAGGTCGTATTCACCGGTCTCTTCGATTTCACTTCGCTCTATACGAACGTGATCAAGAAACATCTTTTTGCGCGCTGTAAGTTCATTCAGGTCAAAACCGAGGGATGCAACATTCCGGGCAAGTTCTTCTGAGGATTCCTCAAATGACACAAAGACGCCTGGTTCATCATACTGTGCTGCGCCCCGCACAAGGAATTCCATCGCTAACAGCGTTTTACCGCATCCTGCACTGCCGCATACCAGCGTTGGGCGCCCTTTCGGTAATCCTCCATCCGTTATTTCATCCAGTCCCCTGATCCCGGTCTGGCATTTTGGCAGTCCTTCAGTGGACTCTACATTGTTTATTGCATTAACCATTGCTTACTCCTATTCTGTGATTTCTGCCCCAATTTACCACGATTATTAATTGGATCCACTTTTCAACAGATAATTATTTATTCATAAGTGAAGCCTCATATAAACATAACGGTGACCTTCCCGTTAAAAATGAGACCCGCTATTTCGTGCATAAAACCTCGCCTATGATTTTCAACAGTTCCTCAGCAGTGTAAGGCTTTCGCAAAAAAGTCGCCGTATGGTCTGTAATGTTTTTAAGTTTATCTTTCTCTGTTAATCCGCTGACGGCAATAACTTTGACCTCAGGATTAATTTTCCGGATCGCCCGGATGCTTGCCTGACCGTCCATAACCGGCATCATCATGTCCATAAGAACCATTTTGATTTTATCCATATTTTCAGCATATAATGCTACCGCTTCTGCCCCATCCTTGGCAGTAAGCACTTTATACCCGCTCATCTCCAATGTGGAGAAAGTAACATCACGAATCGATTCCTCATCTTCAACGACAAGAATCCATTCCCCGTTTCCCCTCTGCAATTCAGGCTTTTGCTCCTCTATATTTTGTATTTCGGTTTCAACTGAGGGCAAATATACCCTGAACGCTGTTCCTTTTCCGACTTCGCTTTGCACGTCAATGAATCCGCCGTGGCTTTTTACGATAGCATGAGCAATTGAAAGGCCAAGACCCGTGCCTTTCCCATACTCTTTCGTGGTAAAAAACGGTTCGAAAATTCTATCCATTATCTCAGGGGGAATGCCGGTTCCTGTATCAGAGATTGTAATCAGGATATAATAACCGACTTTTGCATCGGTATGCATCCTGGCATAGTCCTTATCAACAAAAAAATTCGAAGCCGTGACGCTCAATAACCCGCCATAGGGCATTGCATCACGTGCATTTAAGCTCAGGTTCATCATGACCTGATGAATCTGCGTGACATCTCCGGATATTGTCCAGAGATCGTTTGCTATATCTTTTTTGAATTCGATCTCTCTTGGGAAGGTCTCATTTGCAATTTTCTCAATCTCAACTATAATATGTTTCATATTGAGGGGTTTTCTCTCACCATCTACCCCCCGTGCAAATGACATGACCTGTTTTATCAAATTAGCTCCCCGCAGGGAATTGTTTTCGAGAATCGAAAGCAGTTTCTGGCTCTGCTCGTCTTTGAATTTTTCTTTTAACATTTGCAGAGACAGCATCACCGGCGTCAGTAAATTGTTGAGGTCGTGTGCAATGCCACCCGCAAGGGTGCCTATGCTCTCCATCCTCTGTGAGTGGATTAACTGTGCTTCAAGAATTTTTTTTTCCGTGATATCCTCAATAGCGAGAAGGATCCTCTCGGTTTCTTTCTCATCCCGATAGATTCGCCGGGCGTTAAGCAGCATCGTTCTTCGCCCTATCTTTGGGAACTCATGATCAACCTCAAAATCATGGAAATGGCTATTTTCCGGGATGATCTCTTCCAGCAGCTTTCGCAGTTCAGGAATATCCCACTGGCGGTTGCCAAGGTCATGGATGAACTTGTCCACTGTTTCTTCCAGTGACACCTTGAAAGCCTTATAAAAGGTCTGGTTTGCAATCACTACCCGCAGTTGTGGATCCAGGACTACAAGGGATTCATGCAATGTTTCCACTATGCTCTCGGCATAAATATGGGCATCATGTTCTGCTTTCTGGGCTTTCCTGCGCTCGATAATTTCATTCTTTAAAGTTGCATTGGATATTATCAATTCGTCGTGCGCTTTTAGCAGTTTTTCTTCGGCTCTCTTAAGTTCTGTAATGTTTACTATCACAGTTCGGCACTGGCTGAAGTTGCCCTCGCTGTCCTGTACTGCCAGGCTCTCCAGTTGGATATAGAAATTATTCTTATTTTTATCAACGAGTTTAATTTCACAAATTTGCCTGGTTTTGGTTCCAAAAACCTTCCGCAGGTGAAGGTAAAATACGTCTCTGCTTTTTAAAGAAATATAACGGGAGAATGATTTTTTGATCAAATATTCCCTCTCTATACCTAATAGATTAGCACCGGTAAGGTTTACTTCTAAGATTTGCCCGTCTCTGTCAAAAGTAAAATAACTAACAGGAGCAAAATCATAAAGATTTGAATATCTGTTGCGCGATTCCTCAAGCTCATTTTGTGTCCTGCGAAGCTCTTCGTTCTGCATTTCCAGTTCTATCTGGTGCACCTGCAGTTCGTGGACTATGCGCAGGACGTCCTCCCCTGATAGATTCTTCAGATCATCCGTCTGATGTTTCAAAGCTCTTCCTGCATGTTTGCGCAGGGTTTTTGATTTTTCCAGATCAGCCGTTTTCTGCTGCAATTTTGCCAGTTCATCCAGGAGCTGCTCCCTGGTCAGATCCTCATTTTTTAACTGATTTTTCATTTTTTCTTTACTTGAAACAAATACTCCAATAATACCTGTCAATCATTCTGTTGCCTGCTTGCGCCCGGTTATATCTTCAATGGCAAGGAGAATCTTTTCTTTGCCGATTCCTTCCTGACAGATCCTGCGGGCATTCAAAGACATTACCTTTCGCCCCACGGCAGGGAATACATGGTCAACCTCAAAATTTTTGAATTGTTTATTAGTTAGTAAAATCTCTTCCAGCAATTTCCTTAATTGAGGAATGTTCCACCCGCCATCACCCGTATCGTAGATGAATTTGTTTTCAGTCTCCTCAGGTGAAACCTGAAACGTGCTGTAGAAAGATGAATTGGCTGATATCACCCGCAGGTCTTTATCCAGAACCAGGATAGGTTGCTGTATCGTTTCCACGATGCTCTCTGCGTACATTCGTGTGTCTTTCTCCAGCTTCTCAAGCCGCTTGCAATCAGTGATGTCCATGAATGTGACAACAGCGCCGTCGATAACGTTGTCTCCTGTTCGATAGGGCAGGATTCGCATGAAATACCAGAAACCTTTTTTATCCCTTATTTCCTTTTCTTTGACTTCAAGAGTGTCGAGCACTTCCTTTACATCTCCATGAAGGTCTTCATATTCCAGGTTGGAAACTATGTCACCGACAGGGCGCCCGATGTCAGTTTTAATAAGCTTGATTACTTTGGTGATCGCCTGCGTATAATTCTTAATATGCAGGTCGTTATCCAGAAAGAGCGTGGC
Organism: Candidatus Methanoperedens sp.; assembly: GCA_036567605.1. Lineage (GTDB taxonomy): Archaea > Halobacteriota > Methanosarcinia > Methanosarcinales > Methanoperedenaceae > Methanoperedens. The sequence goes on from DATCUE010000123.1 coordinate 22,229, forward strand.
GATTTCCGTACTTGCGATCACATTGTTCAGGTCACTGACGGATTTTGACAGCTCTCCGATTTTGGCCTGGTGCTCTGCATTGAGCGTTACCAGTTCCTCATTGAGCGACTGGAGTTCTTCTTTTGATGCGCCCAGTTCCTCATTGGTACTTTGCAGTTCCTCGTTAGCAGAAGTCAGTTCTTCATTGGTTGATTTGAGTTCTTCATTGGATGTCTGGAGTTCTTCTATCGTGGCCTGGAGATTTTCTTTGGTGGATTTTAATTCATTCTCCAGTTCTGTAATATGCTCTTTGACCTGTTTTGATCGCTGGGTTAATTTGATTGATTTTGACGGCCTTGGGGACGGGACATCCTCAAAAGTGACAATAATCAGTCCCTGCATTTCCGTCTCTTTAATGGGTTTGACCGTTAGATCAATTGTCTGAAAATCGCCATTGGTTTTTACGTTCAGATTTCTAAAAATGACCTCCTTTTTTTGCGTCACAACTCTGTGAATAGCTATATTCAGCTCGGTCCTTAAGCCATCACGCGCCATATCAAGGATACTGGAACGGAAATTTCCGGCTGGCGGCTCCAGGTATTTACCTGTCCTGCCATGTATGTAGAGGAGATCGCCTTTTTCATTTACGATGGCGCATGGGGGTGTGTAAATATCAAGCAGCATCTTTTCAACCTTTAAACCTATACTGATCCCCCTGGTCTTTATTTCACCTATTTTCGGGATTTCGATCAACATACGGGGATGTTCTGCTATCAAAGGCAAATGTGCCCTCTCCCCTATACGTTTATAAATTTTCCATTTTTTATCGACAACAGAGTAAAGTTCTGTAAGTTCACCTATCGTCTCGGAACTGCCAAGATAAAGGTACCCGCCCGGATTCAATGAGTAATGGAAAATGAGCAGTAATTTTTGCTGTGATTCTGGAATCAGATATATCAACAGGTTCCTGCAACTTATCAGGTCTAATTTGAGAAAAGACGGGTCACTGATGGCATTTTGAGGTGCAAAGATCACCATTTCCCTGATCTCTTTTTTAATGCTGTAGGTTTCGGGATTTTTTATAAAAAAACGATTTAAGCGTTCAGGAGAGACATCAACTGTGATATTTGCCGGGTAAACACCGGCACGCCCCATTTCAACAGCTTCCCTGTCCACATCCGTAGCAAAAATCTGGACCTGGAGATTGCTTTTTGACTCTTCCATATACTCTTTTAGTACCATGGCTATGGAATAGGCTTCTTCACCTGTCGAGCAGCCCGGAACCCATATCCGGACAGGCTGGTCAAAGCTTTTATTTTTCAATATCTCAGGAAATACCTTTTCTTTGAGAGTTCCAAAAGCCAGAGGGTCCCTGAAAAAACTTGTAACTCCGATCAAAAATTCCTTGTGCAGAATCTGGATCTCAGGCTGGTTCTCCTGAAGATAACGCACGTAATCGGATATATTTTTAATCTGGTGGAGACTCATCCGCCGCTCGATCCTGCGGATGATAGTACTCTGTTTGTACTGGGAAAAATCAATCCCTGTCAGTGTCCGGATAAGAATAATTATTTTCTGCAGGTAATTAACAGTTTGCTCTGTCACCATCCTTTCAGGTTTTATTCCTTTCTTAGAGTAGAACTGTTTTACGTAACTTACCAGTTGCTCAGGCATTTTTTCCGGCGGAAGGATAAAATCCATAAGCCCTGTGGCAATCGCGCTTCTTGGCATGCCGTCATAGGCAGAGGACTCTATACTCTGGACTATGACCATCCCGCCTTCGCCCTTTATGGCTTTTAAGCCCAGGGTGCCTTCGGTTCCTGTCCCTGAGAGAATGATGCAAATGGCATTTTCTTTATTGTTGTCTGCTAAAGACCGAAAAAAGAAATCGATAGGATGCCTGACACCTTTGCTCAGTACAGGTTCGTACAATTGCAGCTTCTTGTGCAGTATTGCCATATCCTTGTTAGGCGGAATGATATAGACATGGTTCGGTTCAACCGTTATCCCATCCCCTACCTGGAATACTGCCATTCTTGTGTATCCCTTTAATATATCGGCCATGACGCTTTTTGCAGCCGGGTCAAAATGCATAACGATGACAAAGGCCATACCGCTATCAGGCGGCATATTAATGAAAAATTTTTCTAACGCTTCAAGCCCACCCGCAGATGCACCAATGCCAACGACAGGAAAAGTGCTCTCTTCATCCGGTTTAGTGGATGCCCTGTTATCCTGGGCAGGAGAAACCGGCTCATCAGCATCTTCGAAACAGTCAGGCTTTTTTTGGGCGGCAGAATTATTCTCGATATTATTTTTTGGTTTTTTTTTCTTCTCTGTCATCTTACATATCCTTTGATTTAATAAGAATTACGATTATAAAACACTACCTGAAAGTATAAAAGCCGGTTTAATGCAATTACGATCATACTATTCTTTTAAATCTCAAGAGCCTTATGGGCCTTAATATATGCGACCAGCCCGCCTTCTTGCAATATCCTGTTCATGACAGCAGGCAGGGGCGGAAAAGTCATTTCAGTCCCTTTTGTTTTATTTTTCACCACACCCCTTTCCATATCCAGTTCAAGCTCGTCTCCCTCATCAATCTCATCCGTATTGCAGGTTATGGCTGGCAATCCTATGTTTATGCAATTCCTGTAGAATATTCTTGCAAAACTCTTGGCTAAAACTGCTTTTGCACCAACCATCTTTATTATCGTAGGGGCATGTTCCCTGCTTGAGCCCAGGCCGAAATTTTCACCTGCGACGACAAAGTCGCCGCTTCGAACCTGCGCCGCAAAATCGGCCCGCGCTCCTTCCAGTACATGCTTTGCAAGTTCGGGAAGGTTTGAGCGAAGATGGAAATACCGTCCGGGGGCGATGAGGTCGGTACTTATGCTGTCCCCGAACTTCCAGGCCTTTCCCATTTACACCACCTCCCTCGGATCGGAAATTTCTCCCGTCAGGGCGGTGGCCGCGGCAACGGCAGGATTGCCAAGGTAAATAAAAGAATTCGGGTTGCCCATCCTTCCTTTAAAATTCCGGGGCTGGGTTGCAAGACATACCTCGCCGTCGCCCAGTACGCCCAGGTGAACGCCGTCGCATGCCCCGCATCCGGATGCTGTGACGAGTGCGCCTGCCTCCATTAACGTTTCTATGGTGCCGTCTTTTAAAGCCTCAAAATAAACGAGGCGGGAGGCGGGAGTCACGATAACCCTGGTATCGGGGTGGATTATGCGGCCTTTCATAATCGATGCCGCAATGTGGAGGTCTTCAAGGCGGCCGTTGCACGACGTGCCTATAAAGACTTCATCTACTTTGACTTTCCCGATATCATTTATTTTTTTGACATTATCAACAAGATGCGGACAGGCAATCAGGGGTTCAAGCTCGCCTGCGTTGATCTCTATCCGCTTTTCAAAATCAGCATCATCATCGGATTCCAGTTCCCTGAATGCTTCCTCCCTGCCCATTTTCCTGAGGAAATTCCGTGTTTCCCCATCGGGCGGGAACAACCCGGCCTTGGCCCCGGCTTCGACTGACATATTGGCTATCGTACTCCTTCCGGCAGTGGTCAGGCTATCGATAGTGCTTCCTGTGAACTCAAGGGCTTTGTAAGTAGCGCCATTGCTTCCGATAGTGCCTATTAGATGGAGAATTATGTCCTTTGAATATACCCCTTCTGGAAGCCTCCCTTCCACCTCGACCAGAAACGTTTCGGGCACTTTCATCCAGGTCTTTCCGAGTGTGATAGCTGCTGCCACATCCGTACTTCCCATTCCTGTCCCGAATGCGCCCAGGGCGCCGTTCGTGCATGTGTGGGAGTCAGCCCCGACTATTATATCGCCAGGACATGCGTATTTTTCCAGGGAATTATGATGCGATATGCCGTTTCCGACATCGGATAATATTATACCTGATTTCGTGGCAAAATCCCTTAAGAATTCATGGTCATTGCTCAACTCCATCCTGGGGCTGGGAGACGCATGGTCAAGGAAAAATATGGTCTTCTTCGGGTTATATGCTTTTTCTATCCCCATTTCTTTCATCCTTCGCACTGTGAGTGGGCCTGTGCCGTCCTGCACATAACTTAAATCCACATTAACAATAACAACTTCCCCTGCTTTTACATCTTTACTGCAATGCTCTGTGATTATCTTCTCTGAAAGGGTTTTCCCTGCCATGCATTCTAACCTCCACTCAAAACAATTATTAATCGTATTAATTAAATAGATTCTGCTCCGGGACAATAAAACTTATTATCTGTCGGGTACTTCTTTAAAGCAGGGTTAGTGATATGCCGGAAACAAAAGATATCGGCCTGCGGGGGATCCCGGTCGCTGATACAAAAATAAGCGCAGTAGATGGGATAAATGGTAAATTGATCTACAGGGGATACGATATTGAGACACTTGCCAAAAATTCCACTTATGAAGAAACCGTTTATTTGATGCTCTACGAGACTCTTCCCACACAAAAAGAACTGGATATATTTAAAGAAACGCTTGCCTCTGAAAGGCAAGTCCCTGCAGGGATCGTCAGGCACATGAAAAAGAGGAAAAAGACGGCCCATACAATGGATGTCCTCCAATCGGTAATCCCGATGCTTGCAGACTTTGATGATGACGCAAGGGTAAGTACGAAAGCCGCCCGGATAAAAACATCTATACGACTTGTGGCCAAAATGGCAACTGTGGTGGCATACTGGGACAGGATAAGGAAAAATCTTGACATAAGAAAACCAGATGAAACACTCGGGGTAGCAGCAAACTTCCTTTATATGCTAAGCGGGGAAATACCCGATGTGCAGACAGCAAAAGATCTTGATACCTGTCTTATACTTCATGCCGAACACTCCTTTAATGCTTCCACTTTCACTGCCAGGATAGCGGCTTCAACACACGCGCATATGTATGCATGTGTGGGGGCGGCACTTGCTGCGCTTTCAGGCGAACTTCACGGGGGGGCCAATGCCCAGGTAATGAAAATGCTTTCTGAAATCGACAGGTTAGACCGGGTCGATAAATGGATAAATTCAAAACTGGATGCAGGAGAAAAGATCATGGGCATGGGCCATGCGGTATATAAGACCTGGGATCCCCGGGCCAGAATACTCTCAGGCATTTCAGAAAAACTTGCAGAAAGGACAGGAAATACAAAATGGTTCGAGCTGTCCCGGAAAATTGAAAGTGTAACAAGAACGGAATTTAAAAAGCGCAAAGGGAAAGAAATCTATCCAAATGTAGATTTCTACACCCCGTCTATTTACTGTATAATGGGAATTGACCCTGACCTCTTTACTCCGGTATTTGCTGTCTCAAGGATCTCGGGATGGTGCGCGCATATCATAGAGGAGAAATTTGCAGAGGCGCAGCCAAAAGCGGTCATTTACAGGCCCGAAGCGGAATATGTCGGAAGATATTGCGGGCTTGAAGGGTGTAAATACGTACCTGTGGAAGAGCGAGAATAGATAATCAACCACAGAAAGCGCGGAGTGCTCAGTTATGGTCTTGCTCTGTGGCCTTGTGCCCTGATATGAAAAAGTATTGCACTGTGGACCTGCACTGTGGCGTAGAACACGGATTTACGCGGACTTGACGGATTTCCCATGAAAAGATCTTGGGTAACAATTTACAACCGTTCGCACCATAAAAGAAATTCGATGTTATGAATACTTCAACAACAAAAATCTCGTCCAGAGAATGAATTTCTGGGTAAAAATATATCAAATATTTCT
>DATCUE010000124.1:0-14013 GCA_036567605.1 Candidatus Methanoperedens sp.
CTGGCTCGGTTTCGCCTGTAAGACGTTTGGATGGTGAATTCATGAAAACTGTTGAAAAGGTAAAAGAAGTTAAGAATGAGGAAATTATTTCAGGAAAAGATAAATAGGACATTCACTCTGCCTGAAGTAATAGTTGGAGCGCTCGCGAGGAAATAGCCTGTGTACAGATTCAATAAATCATGCCAGGTACCAGTTGCAGTTCAACATTAAATTTAAATCACAATGTCACCTATTAGATTCGATGTTGAAACATATCATCTCAATGAGGGATTTTTCGCGGGATGATATTGATATCATCCTTGCAAGGGCAAAGGAGTTCGAGCCTTTCGCTTCGGGCAGGAGATCCGACCTCCTCTCAGGCAAAATCCTTGCTACTCTCTTTTACGAACCAAGCACACGAACAAGACTATCCTTTGAGACCGCAATGAAGCGGCTTGGCGGTGAGGTCATCGACCTTGGATCGATAGAATCAAGCTCAGTAGCCAAAGGTGAAACCCTTGCAGATACAGTAAGGGTGATAGGGAACTACGCTGATGCCATAGTCCTTCGCCATCCAAGGGAAGGAGCAGCGCGCATGGCTTCGGATTATTCAAAAGTCCCGGTGATTAACGCCGGGGACGGGGCGGGCCATCATCCCACGCAGACGCTTCTTGATCTTTATACCATTACGAGGGAGAGCCACCTTTCCCAGCTTAAAATAGCGATAGTGGGTGATCTCAAGTATGGAAGGACCGTGCATTCACTCGCATACGCTTTATCCCTATATCATGCCGACATGACCCTCATCTCCCCAAAACAGCTCCAGATGCCTGATGTAATAAAGAAAGACCTGAAAAAACAGGGGGCCGTTGTCAGCGAAAGCACAAATATCGAGGACGTCATCGGGGATATCGATGTATTATATGTAACGCGCATCCAGAAAGAGCGATTCCCCGACCCTGCGGAATACCAGAAAGTCGCAGGAAGCTACAGGATCACAGAGGAACTCTTAAAGACCGCCCGCGATAATCTGATAATAATGCACCCTCTGCCCAGGGTGGATGAGATCGATCCTGCGGTGGACAGGACCAAGCACGCAAGGTATTTCGAGCAATCATTCTATGGCGTTCCCGTAAGGATGGCACTCCTTGCAATGGCGATGGGGGCGGCCCTGTGACAGAAAAAGAAATGCGCGTACGCCCCATCAAGCACGGGACTGTAATTGATCATATCACGGCGGGGCAGGCCCTCAATGTACTGCGAATACTCGGGATATCAGGGACAACGAGGGCTGTGGTCAGCGTCGCCATGAATGTGCCCAGTGGCGTCCTGGGATCAAAGGATATAGTCAAGGTCGAGGACAGGGAGCTTAAAGAAGAAGAAGTGGACAGGATTTCACTCATCGCGCCAAACGCCACCATCAATATCATCCGGGATTTTGAAGTCGTAGAAAAATACCTTGTTGACCTTCCGGATCATCTCGAAGGCGTTTTGAAATGCGCAAACCCGAACTGCATCTCAAATACCAGTGAACCTGTTATTTCAAAATTTATTGTAAATAAGAAGCCAGTCGAACTGCGGTGCGTTTACTGCGACCATGTAATATCCGAAGGGATAGCTGAGCATTTGATTTAATATAAAAATAATAATTAAGTAGCAGGATTTTTCGTTATCTTTAAATAGTGTCAGCACAAATTAAGATTTAACTGAACAACGTTAAGTTAATTAACATGGTTCAAAGGATTATGGGAATCAAAGAAAGAAAAGAACTCGAAAAGCAGGAGATGCAAAAGCTCATCCTCGATACGGCAATGAAGCTGTTCTTCGAAAAAGGTTTCGAGAACGTCACGATACGCCACATCGCAGAAAAGATCGAATACAGCCCTGCGACCATCTACCTCTATTTCAAGGACAAGGATGACATAATTTACACTCTCCATCGCGAAGGGTTTGAACAATTATACAGGCTGCAGAAAACCACACTTTCGATCAAGGATCCTCTTAAACGGCTGCGGAAGCAGGGTGAAGTATATGTTTCATTTGCCCTGGAAAATCCCGAATATTACGATTTGATGTTCATAATGAGAGGCCCTGTCAGGAAAATAAAAGAAATGAAGGTAAAAGAAATGAAAGAATGGGACATAGGTTCCCGCTCTTTTGAATTCCTCAGGCAAAATATAAAAGAATGCATGGAAGCAGGGTTGTTCCCTGAGGCGGACATTGATGTTGCGGCGTTTTCCGTGTGGGCATATGCGCATGGAATTGTTTCACTTGTAATCAGGGACAGGTGCATGATGTTCCCGGAAGATAAGATAAGAGATATCGTTGATGAGTCTCTTGATTTCATGCTGGGTATTATGTTTGACAGCAAGATCGAAATTAAATCAATAAAAAAGGGAGTTTAAGAATTGGAGAAATGTATGAAAATATATAAACTGGCTTTAATTGCAATACTGGTACTGGCAGTAAATGTAAATGCGCAGGCACAAACTGAACAACCTCCTTTCGACGTAACGACTGTCCTTTCGGTCCCGCATCTTACCCCGGGGGACAGGAACATAGGACTTGAGTTCACTGTGCAGAATAACAATGACGTTTCAATCGACAATGTAAAAGTCTATCTTTACATGAAATATCCATTTTCCGCATCAATGCCGCCAAACAATAAACTTGGAGAACTCGCATATCCGGGGTATCTCATTTCAAGCGGGGGCTCAGGGGATGAATACACACCGTATTTCAACCTCGGTCCAAAGACATCGCACAGGATATTTTTCAAGGTCGATGTTGACAGGAACGCAAATTACGGGATCTATGATGTACCATATACCATCTTCTATGGCCAAAGCAGCGAATACAGCGGCAAGATCACGCTTGCAGTCAAAGGGAACACGCTCATAGAGATCAAAAACGTCCAGGTTTCATCGAATAACTCGCGTGTGGAGCCGGGAGAAATATTTAACATAACTGTCTCGTTCGAAAATATTGGCGATAACAGTCTCAAATGGGTCAAGCTCACGTTAAATCCCAAAGATAAAGAGCTCATTCCATTATCTTCTGATTCCGAACGTGTTTTCAAAGATATCCCGCAGGGGTCAAAAGAGGATGCCGAGTTCTCTTTCTCCCTTGAAAAAGATGCGCAGGTAAAGAATTATCCCATAGATATCATCCTTAACTACATGGACGAGCGGGGGATAGAGTACAATGAGACAAAGCTTGTGGGTATAGTCGCTGCGGGAAAAGCAGGTCTTGAGATCGCAAAAAAGACAACAGAACCCGCAAGAGTAAAAGAAAACGAGCCTTTTTCGCTCACGATAAAGATCGAGAACACAGGAACGGGGGATGCAAAAGGCGTAACTGCAAGTCTTGAATCCGGGTTTTCCGGGGACACGCTTGCATATCTTGGCGAGATCAAAAAAGATGATTATTCCAATGCCATCTTTACTCTGGACGGGGCAAAGAGCGGAAAAAATTCGGGTGTTTTGCGTATCAGTTATGAAGATGATTTCGGAAAGCATGAGATCCAGAAAGACCTGAGCCTTATAGTCAGCCCTTCGGCTGCAACAAATCCGCTCCCCTTTGCCATTGGAATTATAGCGATAGCAGCAGTGATATTCATCTGGAAGCGAAGGAAAACATAAGCCATGAAAGCCTTTTTGTTCCTTGCGTTCAAGGATATGTCAAAAAGAAGACGTGAGACCCTGATGGTAATCCTTGCCATCACTATAGGCGTCGTGGGCCCGCTTTTCACGACTGCGCTAAACAACGGGATGCAGAATGCATTCGTGGGGAACACGGTGAATGTGTACACTGGGCATCTGCAGATACAGCCTAATACGGGAGACAGTGAAATCGCAAAATCCGAGAGCGTCATCTCAAAGGTTACAGATATAAAAGGTATCGCGGGGGCTTCGCCGAGAATCAATACCGGCGTTGATATAGAATCAAAAACAGAAAAGATAGGAATAGCCATATTCGGTGTCAGGCCATCATCTGAAGAAAAAGCTTCCACACTGGCGCAAACGGTTGAAAGAGGAGAGTTCCTTGATGATAAAGACAAATATGAACTGCTTATAGGCACTTCCCTCGCAGAATTGCTGAAAGTCGATGTGGGGGACACCGTTCTCATCCAGTACCAGGACAGGCAGCCAATCGAGTTCAGGATCAAAGGTATCATAAGCACCGGCACCTTTGAACTTGATCGGTATGCTATTATAGCAACTTATGATACGGTCAAGGAAATTGCCGGGAAAAATGAAGCTTCGACTATTATCATTCGTCTTGAAAATCCCGATGAATCGATAATGTATAAAACAATCATCCAGAAAGAGACCACGCTTCCCAATGTAAAGACCTGGCAGGAACTTTCGGCAGGCATGGCGGGGATGATTGAAACGTTCGGTGCAATTTCACTGATGACAGCCGCCATTTCCGTATTTGTAGCCGCTATCGCAATCAGCCTTATAATATATACAACTGTGAAAAATAAGATTCGGGAGATTGGGGTGCTCAAGGCGATAGGTGCAAGAGGCTCAATGATACTCAAAATCTATCTTACTGAAGCTCTTTTCATCGGAATCACAGGAACTGCTCTTGGCACTGCATTCGGCCTGTTCCTGATAAACGGCATGCAGCAAAATCCGCTTGTAATGTCACCCGAATACGGTATGAAGCTTGTAATAATCCCCTGGATATCAATTAATTCAATTCTTGCAACGGATTCGGCCATCCTCCTGACCTGCATCATAGGCGGGATTTACCCGGCGTCCGTAGCCGCCAAGACGAATATTATAAAAGCGATATGGGGTGGATAGGTTGATACGGCTTGAGGGTATCAGGAAGATATATTACATGGGCAAGATAGAAGTTCCCGCCCTGCGGGGTGTGGATATAAATATTGAAAATGGCGAATTCGTAGCTCTCATGGGTCCATCAGGAAGCGGAAAGTCCACACTGCTTAATATGATGGGGCTCCTGGATTCGCCCACATCAGGGAAAATCGTAATTGATGGCACTGACGTATCTTCCCTGAACGAGAATGAGAGGGCGGATTTCAGGCTGAGAAAACTCGGCTTTGTTTTCCAGTTCTTCAGCCTGCTCATGGAGTTGAATGCACTTGAAAACGTCGCACTCCCGATGATAATGGACGATCGCAAATATGACAGGGCGAAAACGCTGCTTGAGCTCGTGGGCGTTGGAGACAGGACCACCCATACTCCAAATGAGCTTTCAGGCGGGCAGCAGCAGCGGGTGGCCATTGCCCGCGCACTCGCGAACGAGCCCGCGATTCTCCTGGCCGATGAACCCACCGCCAACCTGGACACCGAGTCCTCGCAGCAGATAGTTGACCTGTTCAGGCAGTTGAACGACAGGGGACAGACAATAGTCATGGTGACTCACGAACCTGATCTTGGTGAGAAGGCAGACAGGATAATAAGGATCAAGGACGGGAGAATAGTTCCATAGAACTCGAAAAATCAGCTTCTTATTTTACTTTTCGAAGTGTATATATACATTAAAAAATATATAGGTACAGTATGGAAGAAAAACAGAAGAAAACGCTGGGTATCGTCATAATCTTTATCGGTCTGGCAATGTTGCTTTTTACTTTTTACCTGTCGTACAGCTACCTGAATTCCCCTTATCCTACTGCAGCACCTGTCAAAGTCCAGCCGCAGGCTGGGAATCCGGGACAGCCGGATATAAACGCGGCAATGTCCCAGGCCCTTGCACCCTTCTTTGACTCAATGATACCGCTTGCTTACTCGACGAGCTACCTATTCATAATGGGGCTGGTTGGTTTCTGGGTGATGGGAAGAGGGATACAGATGGTGAAATAGCAGGCTAAAACAATATAAGATCGCCAAAAACCTCAAAATGTTTTTTATTAAAAGTAAATAATTTAAAACCTCTATTTATCGCTACTGCCGCAACCATAGTATCAAATCTTGGAATTTTATTACCTTTTTCCTCTGCCTTTGATTCAAGTTTTGCTGGAAGAGCTGCATCGCTTTTTGTAAATTCTGTGACATCTAATAACAATATTTTTTCAATTTTCTGTTATTTTTTCTAAGGCACTTTCTCCTTTTTTTGAACCCTTGTCAAGGATTTCAATCAGGACATCTGTATCCACAAGAATCAATATCTGATCTCCCTTCTTCTCTCCAATAGCTCCTTAAGAAGCACTTCTTTATTCCTGAATTCAACAGTACCTCGCAATTCTTTGAGTTTATCAATATTGCTCCGGGATTTTATAAGACGCTCGAAAAAATTACTGAAACTCTCATTAGTTCCTTTCAGGGAGAGGAGCATCTTGTAAATATCCTCTCGTATAGTTATTGTCTTGGCTGTCATAATTCAACATATTTTTAAACATATATTTAATTATTCTTGTGCCCTTTTTGTTGATAAAAGTCCAAAATTTTCAACTCTTTTTTCACTCGCAAATCAATCTCCCCAAAAATTTCGTATACATCTCAAGATCCTCAATGAATATATTCTCGTCATCCGCATGGGCGTTGCTCTGTGTCCTTCTCCCTATCCCGAAACAGCATGCAGGAAGCCCGGTGACACCTACTGCATAAGCAACGTCAAGGCTCCCCTGCGCCCCAGCAAGCCTGATTTCCCTGCCGGTTACATCACCCGCGACCCGCCTGACCTCCTTCACCCACGGATGGTTCATATCCGTGAGCATCGGCGCATAGATCTCATCGCAGCTCCACTTAATATCAATATCTGGATGTTTTCTCTTCGCGTTTGAGATTGCATCGGTGAACTCCCTGCAAACCTCATTGTATTTCTCCTCGGGAATAAATCGGCGGTCGCCTTTTAAGGTACACCTGTCAGGCACTATGTTCTGTTTCACCCCTGCGTTGATAACAGTGATATTAAGTACGGGTAGCAGCGTCTCGATGCCTGTCTTCCGGCTTATGGCTGCACTTGCAGGCACTTTTGAGCGCCTTTTCTCTACCTTTGCCTTTAGATCCATCAGTTCATTCATCACAGGTATGGATTTCTCTATTGCGTTCACGCCGAGGAAGCTGCTCCCGCTGTGGTAAGATCTCCCGAAAACGTCTATCTGCCAGTCCACGTTCCCGTTCGAGGCAATTGTGATATCATCGCTGTCCCCATCCATGCTGAGGAAATAATCCGCATTGAGTTTCCCAAGGTCGGCAAGGTAACAAAGACCCGAATACGGTCCCATCTCTTCATCCGTTGTCAGGGCGATATTCAGATTGTACTTCGGCTTCATATCAAGCTCTTTCATTGCCGAAAGCACCGTTAAAAGCGCGGCAGGCCCTCCTTTTGAATCCGCCACCCCGCGCCCGAAGATGCGGTTGTCCTTTACCGTACATTCAAAAGGCGGCACGCTCCAGCCTGCGCTTGCCGGGACAACGTCGAGGTGTGTGTTGATCAAAAGTGTCTTTTGCGCGCCGACATTCAGCCTTGCCGACAGGTTCACGCGCTCTCCCTTAAGGTGTGAAAGCCTTGGATTTTTCTTTTCGAATAATTCTCGAGGCATGGTGAGCGTCTCTACCTCAAAATCCAGGTCAGTAAGCTTTCCTGCCATGAAAGTTACGGCTTTTTCATAATTCTCACCCGGCGGGACCTGCGTAGGAATACGAACAAGTTCGTCAAGCACTTTTATAGTATCCTCTGTTCTTGAGGCAAGGTAGTCTGATAAAGCTTTCATCCGGCTTCAAGAAGGTCGTTTTTACCCAAATCCTTTTTGCCTTGCTTATATCTATTAGAGCGAATGACACTTGAGGATGACATAAAGGCAGTCGAAGATGAAATCTCAAGAACGAAATACAACAAGGCTACCGAAGGTCATATCGGCCGCCTGAAGGCAAAGGTTGCCAGGCTTAAGGAAGAAGTCCAGAAAAGGGCATCTTCAAAATCAGGCGGTGAAGGGTTTTCCGTTAAGAAATCCGGCGATGCGTCTGTTGTACTTGTCGGTTTCCCGTCAGTTGGAAAGAGCACGCTTTTAAACAGCCTGACAGGCACCGAATCACAGGTTGCAGCATATGAATTTACGACCCTTGACGTTGTTCCCGGCGCACTTGAATACAAGGGAGCCACTATCCAGGTGCTGGATGTACCCGGTATCCTGAAAGGCGCAGCCTCAGGAAGAGGGAGGGGAAAGGAGGTCCTGGCAGTGGTGAGGAATGCCGACCTTGCAGTGATAATGCTTGATGTTTTCCAGCTTATCCACTATGAAGTGCTTGTCGAGGAGCTGAATTACGCTGGTATCCGCATTAATGCAAAGCCGCCTGATGTCACTATATGGAAAAAACCAAAAGGCGGGATAAGTGTCAACAGCACCATAAAACTTGATCTTGATGAGGATACAATAAAATCCATACTTGGAGAATACAGGATCCATAACGCCGATGTAGTGATACGGGAGAATATCACCATCGACCAGCTGATAGATGCTATCCTTGGCAACAGGAAATACATCCCGGCTATCGTTGTTATCAACAAGATAGACCTTGCGGATAAACATACGCTGCGGGAATGCGAGAAAAAATTCCCCAATGCGCTTCTTGTCTCGGCCAACATGAAAGTCCATATCGAAGAACTTAAAGAACTGCTTTATCAAAAACTCGGGTTCATAAGGATTTACTTAAAACCCCAGGGTAAGCCCCCTGATATGGATGAACCCCTGATAGTCAGGTACGGATCGACGATCGGCGACATATGCGACCGTCTCCATCGTGATTTCAAGAACAGGTTCAGGTATTCCCAGGTCTGGGGCGATTCAGCAAAACATAAAGGCCAGCGCGCAGGTATCGACCATGTGCTTTACGATAACGATATACTTACAATAATACTAAGGAAATAATGAAACCCGTAACACCGCTTTTAACAGTGGACGCATTGATCATATTTGAAGGAAAGCTTGTCCTTATAAGACGGAAAAATCCCCCTTTCAAGGATCAATTCGCGCTCCCGGGGGGCTTTGTTGAAGTGGGCGAGACGGTTGAAACCGCGGCTGCCCGCGAGGCAAAAGAGGAAACAGGGCTGGACATAAAGATCGTGAAGCTTCTTGGAGTTTATTCTGATCCTTTGCGCGACCCGCGGGGTCATACTGTTTCAGTATGCTTTCTTGCAAAAGGGAGGGGAAACCTTAAAGCTGGTTCTGATGCTAAAGACACAGGGCTTTTTAGCTTAAATGAATTACCAGAACTGGCATTTGATCATAAAAAAATCATAGAAGATGCCAGGAGTGATATAAATGGAATTTTGTCCAAAATGCAAGAGCATGATGATGCCCGCTAAAAATGTTTTCAAGTGCAGAAAATGCGGATTTGAAAAGGAAATCCAAAAAAGCGTTATCTCAAAGACAGAGAGAAAGGAGCGCGAGGTTACGGTACTGGAAGAGCGGGAGATGGGGATGCCGACGACACGCGCAAAATGTGAAGATTGCGGCAATGATACGGCATACTGGTGGCTGCGGCAGCTAAGATCGGCCGATGAAAGCGAAGTAAGGTTCTTTCGGTGCACGAAATGCGGGAAAACCTGGAGAGAATACAATTAAATTTTCAATCATACAATAATCAGTGATCGGGAAGAACAGTATGTTCGGAAAATTGAGATTATACGCTGATTTTGTGGTTCTCAAACATACGCTGTTCGCCATCCCCTTTGCTTACCTCGGCGCTTTTCTTGCAACCAGGGGAATCCCTGAACTTAGGATATTGTTCTGGGTAGGACTTGCTTTTCTCGGTGCAAGGAGCGCCGCAATGGCGTTGAATAACCTTGTTGATGTGGATATCGACGCAAGAAATCCAAGAACTGCTGACCGTGAACTGCCATCTGGAAAGATAAAGCTATACGAGGTCTGGGGAATCATAATTGTATCTTATTTCCTGCTGTTCTATTCTTCCTATAAATTAAACTGGCTGTGCCTGTTACTCGCCCCCATAATACCATTGACTTCGATTATTTATCCCTACCTCAAGAGATTTGCTCCGGTATCGCATTTTGTCCTCGGGCTCAACCTGGGTTATGCGCCCGTTGGCGGCTGGCTTGCAGTCAGGGGCACAATCGATTTTCCCTTCGGTGCGACAGAACTTGCAATGCTTCTCCTGCTGTTTTCCGTCACATTCTGGGTCGCTGGATTTGACATGATCTATTCACTTCTCGACCTTGATTTTGATAAGAAGAACGGGCTTTATTCAGTGCCGTCTTTTTTCGGGGTGAAGAATGCGCTGCTGTTTTCTTTCCTGTCGCATATCCTGATGCTTGCGTTCCTTGTAGGATTGATGTATGTGTTGGACCTTGGAGTTATTTTCAAAGCAGGGCTTGTCATTATTGCGGTTCTGATATGGTATGAGCATACGCTTGTCAGGGCTGATAATTTTACTAATATTCCTGTGGCGTTCTTTAACGTGAATGCGGTTGTGAGCTTGAGCATGCTGGCTTTTACTGTCGCGGATGTACTCGTTTTCCAGAAGATGATGTGATTTTAAATGTCACCTTTTATTAGGAATAATTTTTTTGAACGCATTAATTGCAATTCTTGTAAATCTTCATGAAAACGCTACTCTCGGAAATGTCACTCTCGGTCTTCACACCGTATGCTTTGAAAAGATCTTCAAAGAATAAATTAATCAATTTCGAAACTTTCATACTCACCGTATGGGTAATTTTCAGATTATAATGACTGATCTCATCCGTGTAATTTATTGTGTCAAGCAGGCCATCCAGGTTCCTGGTAGTGAAGACGATTCCTTCTATTACTTCTTTTAAACTGCATTTTTTAAGTGGTTTCTGTAAGTACCACACTACAATATACTCCGCCGGTCTAAACCGAGTTAATATTTCTTTGTTTTTATCAAAACCTGCGGACTCTATTAACTCCTCAAATATGTTCTTATGCAGGACACAAATATTTGATTTGAGTTCCCGGCCAATGCGCATCCACAGTTCCTCTTCCTGAGATAAACCCACATTTTGCTTCGAGTTTTCCAGACTCTCAAGAGCGAACTCCAGGGCTTTTTGCTGCGTTTCGTATTTTTCCGTATGCTTTTTTAGAATATCCCAATGTTTAGCGGATATGGTAGTACACACACGATGCTTCTTCATTTTTCCCACCTACGTTTTTCCATAATAATTCTTATGGTTATAAAGATATCCGTGCGCACAGTATGCGCATTTAATCAAGAAAACTTATTTATTCATGCGCATGACTTAAAGAATTTGCGGCATAAAATTCGACGATTGCTGCAGTGGCTATTTTGGCGGCCACGAACAGGGTTGGTTGAGGTCAGCGGCGGTGGTGTAACCTCTTAACGAGGGCGGAATTGGAGACTGAGAGGTGCTAAAGTATTTGATGAGAATTCATGAAAAATTTTATGAACTGAAAGAGAAAAAAGAAGGAGCTTTGATCGCATACATCTGTGCCGGCGATCCCGCGCCGCAAAAAACAAAAGAGCATGTGGAGGCACTTGCAAAGGGTGGTGCAGATATTATCGAATTGGGATTACCATTTTCAGACCCTGTTGCAGACGGTCCTGCCATCCAGGCGGGGAGCAAACGGGCCCTGAATGCCGGGATGACACCGGATATGTATTTTGAGGTTGCAGCTTCTCTAAATGCAGACATTCCCCTGATCGCCATGACCTACTACAATCTTATATTCAGAAGAGGGGATGAAAAGTTCATAAAAGATTGTGTATCTTCAGGTATATCCGGGATTATAGTTCCTGACCTGCCTCTGGAAGAAGCACAGGAATTTGCATTCATATGCAAAAAATACGATATCGATCTCATATTCCTTCTCGGTCATACAACCGGAGATAACATGATAGAAATGATTTCTTCTCTCGGGGGCGGGTTCGTATATATGGTAACGCGCCCCGGTGTTACCGGAATACGGACTGATATTTCAAGTCTCACCTGCTGTTTGACCAGGGAGTTGATCCAAAGAGTGAAGAAAAAGACTGAATTGCCTGTAGCTGTTGGTTTTGGCATCTCGAACCGTCTGCAGGCCGCTGAAATTATCAGCTCGGGAGCTAACGGCGTTATAGTAGGTTCAGCGTTTGTTGATATAATATCAAAGGGAGGAGATGTTTCCCTGAATCTCGAGATACTTGCAAGGGAATTAAAAAAAGGAATAAGAGCAGGACAGATATCCTTAAAAGAAAAAAGTTATCAAATCCCGCTTATGCCATAGGACTCAAGAATAACTTCCCCGTTCAGATGGCCTGTATGATAGCTCTTCCCGGTCTCAAGGTCGTTCACGGTGATCTCAGCAGGGGCAAAAACATTTGCATCGATCTTGAAAAAGTCGTATCCTGCATCCTTAAATGTCCTGTAGAACGGTTTGCCGTAGTCCCTTGAGGTTGTGGAGGGAACCTGTTTGAATAGGGCCTCATCGAAACCCCTCACAGTAAGGAACACGGAGCCAAAATATATCACGCTGTCGTTTGTGCTGCCCATGGCTTTCAGGTCGTCTTTGACGACAGGGGCGATCGGGGCGCAACCTGACCCGCTTACTATCTGTGTGGTGTCGTATCCGAGTTCGTTCAGTTTGAATATTGCAGTCTCGACCACGCGTCCCGAGACCTGTACGGAACCAACGATGCTTGCAGTGGGGGCAATGAGCGCTATCACGTTGGCAGGCTCAACATGGCATGCCTCGGCAATATTTTCCATAACTTTCTCGTCCGGAAGCTGGTTTGATTCAAGGGCAATGACAGCATAATCGTAATCATCTTCGTATTTTATCCTCTCGTATGTTTTCTTGGGCTTGAGCGCAAGCGCCCTGGCCGGGCCTGAACCCATAGCGAAGTACTTGTCCACACTTATCCTCCACCCCGCTTTCTGGGCACCGAGACATGAAATCGCCGGGTGGTCCGTAAAAATATCCACGAATGCGAAGGGTATTTCATTCACTTTATGTACGGTTATTGAACTTGCGCCAAAACCTCCCATGCAGATATCGGTGAACATCAGGCCTGCCTCGTACCCCCCTTCCACGTTTATCCCGCAATCTATTACCTTGGAACCGTTACTGAGTTCAATGGTTTTAACTTTCAATTCCTCGGACCAGTCCATCATTTCCTCTGCGATTTCCATCGCTTTTTCATTAACGCTTAACAAAATGATTCACCACACAAAATATAGTAGGCAAAACTGGCTTATAAGTTTTTTGGAAATTAACCATCATGCAATCGTTAACCTTTAATCTTATGGCTTCAAGAATAGATGCTCATGAAATTTCCTCCCACCAACTTGATTCAGGCAGCAGGTCTCGCGGATGCCTGGGCGCAGGCTGTGAATTTTGTGATGAAATATGGAATGGAGATAAAGACTGAGTACGGCCCGATGTCGAAGGACATTTGTTCGGTCATCGAGATCCGCGATCCTTACGCAGAGCCCATGCTGCATCCCCAGTTCCCTACGAAGGAGTTGCATGTAAAAGAATATCTGAAACAGTGGGAGAGAGATTATGACTGGAAAAAACAGGGTTTTGAATATAACTACATGGACAGGTTGATAAATTACCCGTCGCGCGGAAGTGATGTGGACCAGCTTAAGGCGATACGTGAACTGCTTCCCCAGGGCGTCTCGCGAAGGCGCCAGGCAATCACATGGATTCCCGAGCGCGACCTTTTCGTGAAAGAAGACCAGCCCTGCCTGCAGAGGCTCTGGGTCAGGGCACTCGGGGACGGGAATGCCGAAATGCATTGCATGTGGCGCTCACGGGACCTCTATGCTGCCTGGAACAGTAATATGGTCGGCCTGCTTACTATGATAAAGAGGGAAGTGCTTGAGCCCAACGGCTTAAAGCTTGTTAAGGTTGTGGATTTTTGTAATTCACTGCATATCTACGAAGCGGACTGGGAATCGGCAGCAAAGGTGAAACCGCTGCCGAAGAGTCCGCAGATGATGAGATATTAAAATAGCTTAACACAAAATGTTTAAATAGTGTTAATTATATTCTATTGCCTGAGGGATACTATAAAGCTCGCATCCAATGATTTCGTAAGAGTACTGGCAGTAGTCGCAGGCATGGCTTTT
>DATCUE010000125.1:0-46234 GCA_036567605.1 Candidatus Methanoperedens sp.
TGAAAAAAGAATAACATCTTATGGAAATGGTGCCAAAATTGACGCTCAGAAAAAATACATTGGAAAAAGAGTCTATGTGGTTGTATTAAAAGACTGAGATTGTTCACACAAGGGGTTATTTAACAATTTTGTCCCACAGCCGTAAATGGAAAAAAGGAGGGGAAAAAAATAAGAACTTCGTTACTCAGCCGAACAGCGCACCGAGTCCTTCCATTCCGCTTTCTTCAGCTTTTTCTTTCTCTTTTGGCTTTTCTTCTTTCTTCGGGGCTTCTGCCGCCGCCGCAGGCGCTGCTGCCGCCGGTGCCGCCGCGGCCGGAGCCGCGAATGCTGCCTTTGAGATAGCCTCTTCGATGTTGACGCCTTCAAGAGCTGAAACAAGCGCTTTTGCTCTTACGGCATCAACTTCAATACCTGCTGCCTTGATGACGGCAGTAATCGCTTCATCTGTTACTTTCTTTCCTGCGCTGTGTAATAACAGCGCTGCATATACATATTCCATTTTGATCACCTATTAGTCCCCGCATTTAATGCGGGGTATTAACCGAACAATGAACCAAGGCCGGCTGCAATATCCGATTCCTTGGGTTCTTCTTTCTTTTTCTCTTCCTTTACTTCCTGTGGTGCCGCAGCAGCCTCAGGCTTCTTTTCTTCCTTTGGCGAAGCCGCAAGCTTTTCTTTTAACTTATTGCCAACTGCGCCGGCATCCTTCCTGGATACGACGCCTGCGAGGGATAACATCTGCGCATTGGCTTTTGCAAGCAGTACATCGATGATATCCGGCATTATTATTTCGGCATTTATTGCAAGATTCCTTGACTGGGACGCTGCTTTCGTAAGCAGGGTACTTATCGTGGCTTTTGCCGGGTATGCCGAGTTAATTGATAGATTAAATGCACGCTGGACAGCCAGGGTCAAATCGCTGATATATTTTGTTTCATCCACGGACAATAATCCGGATTCGTATACAATGCCTTTCTCATATACTGCCCGCAGATCAAGTCCAAGTTCAACAGGACGAATTTCAAGACGTGAAAGAATCGATGCGAGTTTTGCATTCACGACATCGCCTTTTTTGGCGACTGTTTTTGTTTCCCTGATCACAACTTTTCCGCCTTCTATGCCTGCTGGGATTCCGGCCCCCGTTAGTTCCCCAACAATGGGCCCTGGCGGAAACGAGGTCGGGCCTTTCTGGACAATAATATCTTTTGGCGCGATACCGCCGGGTTTTATGGGAGCCTCGGTTTTTCCTTTCTCCAGGATCTTGTAGAGTTTGAAAGGATTCTCATTCGTGAATAACAAAGCGGTCTGGTCATCCACGTATTTGTCCATCTGTTTTACATTATCAGAGGATTCATCCAGGGCACGGTAGATAAGGGAGTTCCTGCACATCTTTATATTTGCAAGACCGCGAAGGTTCTTGCGCATCACCTGGAGCTGGCTTGACGGGATTCCGTGTACACCGACGATTCCTGTCGAAGAATAGGTTGACATTAACTTCTTGATATCCTCGATTTCATCTCTTTTCCACTGAGGTATGTGGATACTGTGATGTTTGACTTCTGCAGCCATTTAAATCACCTTCACTGATGGTCCCATGGTCGTTTTGACGTAGATCGATTTCACGTTATACAGGCCGCGCTCGTACCTGTGTTCTATGCGGTTTATCACGGCCTCGACATTCTCTGAAATTTTAACAGGATCCATCTCTTTTTTCCCGATCGAGATATGGAAGGTCATCTTATCTTTTGATCTCACTTTTATGGAGTTCCTGGATTTGTTGATTATCTGGACTACATCCTTGTCTGGTGTGAGTGGTATGGGCATTTTTCCCCTCGGCCCGAGAACCTGACCCAGGGTCTTGCCTATGGCAGGCATGTAGGCTGCCTCAGCTATGAAAAAATTGACCTCTTCTGCCAGGTTCTTTGCTCTGGTTTTATCTTCCCCGAGAACGCTTATCTCTTCAGGGTCGAAAACATAATCAGCACCAGCGGCTTTCGCCCTCTGTGCAGTCTCGCCTTTTGTGAATACCGCGATCTTGATGGGTCTTCCCAGGCCGTTTGGCAGGATAATCTCCTCATCTAACCTGTTCTGCGGCTGGTTCATATCAAGGTTCTTAAGGTTGATGGCCAGATCGATACTTTCTGAAAATTTACGCTGCGGAGACTTCTCCATAGCCTCTTTTACAGCAGTTAATATCTGTTCGTGTTCCAATGATTATTCCTCCCGTAGTATTCGACTGAATGTCTCCTACGGATGATAGGGAGGTGCTATTTTCGACTATATAGTACTTTAATGTATCGGTCAAAATTAGCTGGTGTATTTAGACGGGTATCAACGTCCGGATAACATTTTGCAGGACTTGTTCACGTAAGGGCTTTTCTCTGCATGAAAGCAAAAAGTTCTTATAGACCTGAAAAAAATTGCATTATTGAGAGTCTGGAAATTTTCCCGGTTCTTTATCTAAGTGGGGTGAAATAATATGAAATATTCGATAGGAGAAATTGTCAGATTTAAAGTCGGTTCGGGTGAAGTGATTGAAGGAGATGTTCAATTCGTGGAAAATAGCGCAGATGAAAATATACTTTATATAAATGGTTTTTGCGGATGGGCATACAAAGTTCCCGAGAAAAAGGTGGTATCGAAGGTCAATAAATCAAAAGTATGCTTTTGATTTTCCTGCTCTTAACCTTTCAATCTCTTCTTTTCCTTTTATCCTCAGTACAAAACTCCCTTGGCATGGCTTGACATATGGCAGGATAACAGAATCATTATCCACAGCCACTGGGATGAGTTTACTCCCTATCAGATAAGCATTGAAAATCCTGTAACCCTGACGTACATAATATATTTCTTTAAAGTTCTTCTTTATGAAATCGGCACATTCCTTGATAGAGCTGTTCGGGAGCAGTATCTCATAATCCAGTTCGTCAATGCATCCCATTACCTATTGTTTTTCTCCTCTTATCGTTATCACTGTCTGCCGTATTGGTAGAATCTTCCCCGATTTCTTTACAGCTTCCTCTACTATATTTTGCAATCCGAAGCAACAGGGAACTTCCATATTGATGAGCGTGATACCCCTAATTTTGTTGCTCTTTAGCAATTCGGTCAGTTTCTCTATATAGAATTCGGCGTCATCCAGCTTTGGACAGCCTATTATCAATGATTTCCCGGCAAGGAAGTCAGAATGGAAATTCGGGTATGCGAATGGCACACAATCTGCGGCTACGAGCAGTTCTCCATCGTTGAAATAGGGCGCCTGCGGGGAAACAAGCATTAGCTGGACAGGCCACTGCCTCAATTCTGATTTCTGCCGCGTCCCTGTCCCCGGGACAGCTTTTCTTTCACTCCTGAAATCCATAGCCATGCTTCCGGGACATGCGTGAGGTATGGCGTGTGATTTCTCAGATTTTTTTATTATATTAAGATGTTTTTTTACAGCTTCCTCATCAAACTGAGATGCATCTCTCTCAATAACTGTAATGGCATCCTGCGGGCAGTGCCCCAAGCATGCTCCAAGGCCATCACAGAACCTGTCATCAACAAGTTTTGCCTTCCCATCGATTATCTTTATAGCACCCTCGGCGCAGTTCGATATACAGAGGCCGCAACCATTACATTTTTCTTCATCTATCGACACTATCTTTCTTTTCATGATTTCTCTTATTCAGATTGGTTTTTATAATTTATAAGCTTAATGGTTGTAAATTATAGGTAATTGAAGTTAATGGATTTTAAGATATAGGTAAGTTATTTATATGTCTGGGAGAATCAGATAATATGCGAGAATTCCTTGACCTTGATAAAAGAGACAGGGAGCTTTTATCCCTGCTTGAGCGAAATCCTGAGATATCCCAGAACGAGATTGCTGAAAAGCTGAAGATATCACAGCCCTCAGTGAGCGCCCGGATGCATAAGCTTAAACAAAAGGGGGCTCTTGCCCATGTCGTGGGCATGAACCTGAAAAAAGTCAATCTCTACATGGCAAAGGTCGATGTCATAGCAAGCAACACCTCCTCGGTGCTTGATATTTTCAAGGATTGCCCATATTTCCTGAACGGCCTAATCGTTTCGGGAAAACACAACCTCTGCCTTTTTTTCGTGGGTGAGGATATAGCAACACTTGAGGCCATTGTGGACGGGCACCTGCGGAATAATCCTCTTGTCAGGAGCGCAGAGGTCAGCATTGTGATAACCCCGATGAAGGACCTGATCATGCCTTTAAGAATGAATTTTAAGTCCAGCGACTTTCCGCCGTGCGGCAACGGGTGCAACTGCAGGGAATGTCATCACCACATATCGAACAGATGTCTCGGTTGTCCCGTAACAAATAGTTATAACGGTAAGATCTGGAAATCAGAATAACTCAATCCTGAGGTCTGCCCGGGCATAATTCGGCAAGCGGACATCCGTCGCATTTTGGGCCGATGGGCCTGCATATACCCTGTCCGAACCTTACCAGAAGTTCGTTTATATGGCGCCAGTGATTTCTTGGAACTACCTCCTGAAGCTGAACTTCGGTTTCTTCAGGCGTTTTTGTGCTGACAAGACCGAGGCGGTTCGATATCCTGTGAACGTGGGTATCAACTGCAATAGTATTTTTGCCAAAGCCGTAAACAAGCACGCAATTGGCGGTCTTCCTTCCCACACCTGGAAGCGAGAGGAGGCTGTCCATGTCTTCGGGTACTCTGCCTTTGAAATCGTTGTGGATTATCCGTGCTATTTCTTTGATTCTCGGCGCTTTTACCCGATAGAACCCGACCTCGTGTATCAACTCTTCAATATCCCTGATATTGGCGTTTGTGAGGGCAGCGGCAGTGGGGTATTTAGCAAAAAGCTTCTTTGTTGCCCTGTCCGTGATCACGTCACGGGTGCGCTGGGATAGGACTGTGGCTATGAGCACTCGAAATGGGTCGGATGAATTGGATTTTACAGGGGGATAGAGTTTTTTAAGGTGTGTTATAATCGCGTCAACTCTCATATGCCTTCAGGTTGTATGATAAAACTTACATTTAATTGCTTTGAGTAAAAACCATTCTTGATGAATAATTATAATACGGGTATTGGACTATATCCACGACTGGAATTCCTGTTAGACTCGATCATCAAGAAAAAAATAAGAGAGAGCCGAGCGCGCATCGGCCCTCTCAGCACTGTCTTAATAGTCCGTGCCTTGGATATATGTTCTTATGGCACCAGCTTTTGGCTGGAACTGGTCGGGCCGCATCATTTCGTTATCTTCGTGGTCAGTGATGTGGCAATGCCAGACATAATAGCCATTCAATACGCTGGGATCGAAGGCGAAGCTACCTGCCGTCCCAACGGGAACATCCTGCGGCGCAATGCGCACAGCAATACGTGTCACCTCGCCAGGGTGCATGATAGCCGTGTCTTTCCAGCCCGCCTCGTATGACAATTGCGGCATCGGCAATCCCAGTAGGAAAGGTGTTATGTCGGGATTACCCCCCAGAGCTCGCGGATTGCCCGTGAAATAATCCAGCGGCGGTCCGTAAGCAGGGATTAAGACACCCCCAGGGAACGCGGCAGCATACGCTGCGCCAAACGCTTTGGTGTCAAAGGCCTGCCGGTTCAATATCTGGAACTGCACGCCATGCAGATGGATGGGATGAGAGTCCATCGTCGTATTGACAATCTCCCAGACCTCGATATCACCTTCGTTGAGTAGCTCGGTCAGCCAGTTGTTTTGGACCTGTGTTGAACCCGGTATGGGAGTAATGCCATCAGCACGTTTGCCGTTCCACTTCGAGTTGTTGACAAGAACTTCCAGGGGCCCGCCGGGACCTGCGATCTCGACAAGGGTTAGCTCTCGGGTCTTGTTGGCAGTCACCCCGGCAGCCAGCGCGCCAGTAGCTGTGTTGACCAACCGCTTAATAATCTGCGTGCCGCCACGAATAGGTACTCCACTGGCCGGGTTGTAACTGGTATCTGCTGGCGCATTCACAGAGACGCGGAACTGCATGATACGGCCTTCCGTACTGGACTTGGGCGGCCCGTTGACAGTAGGCGCAATGTTACGCAGTATGAGGTTCAAGGGGAAGGTGACTCCACCCGCCGTCAGGAGACCCTTCCATACGGGGTCAGCGAAGTCAACAATTATTTCGTAGCGCTCGCCCGGCATCATCACCAGGGTCTTCTGTATACCCGCTTTTGTCTGCGCTCCTGTTGCGTTCGGGTCAATCAGAATCGGGGCATCCAGATAACCGCCGTCAGTGGCTATGACCCACATGCGAGGCCCTTTGATCCCGGAGGTCAGGTCCTGAAGGAACATTTCGTACGGCCGGGAGTTAGAGCCATTAATCATGTAGAAGCGGTAGCGCTGCTGGTCGACATTCATGTATGGCCAGACCTTGCCATTGACCACAATAGTGTCACCGACAAACTCGGGTATCCAATACGGGTGCTCAGGATTAATGCCGACGTTTGGGAAAAAGAGCTGGCCATTGGTATCGAACATGCGGTCCTGGATGACCAGGGGTACTGAGTACCTAACCGGGCCACCGGTATTCTGCAGGCCGACCGGATGCAGTCCCGCCGGCAGTGCAAGACCCGTGTCAATAACGGCGTAAGCGCCAGCCAAGCCCGCGAAGGTTGCGTTTATGCGGGTGGCGCCGAGAACATGGTCGTGGAACCAGAGGGGAGCCGCCTCCTGGCTGTTGGGGTACCTGTAGATGGACTCATTGGTTGCAGCCGGGTGTGCGCCGGCTCCAGCCACATCGGTCCCTGCATAGTAGGCGGCTCCATGTGAAATCCAAGTCCCGGAAATCTGCTCATCGCTGAGGAACCAGGACTCGGGACCGCCGTCGACGACGGGGGGGTCTTCACCGCCGTGGAGGTGAGGCACAGCCGGGACAGGACCGAGATAGCGGGCAGGGTTCCCTATGGGTGGCGGGTTGGGATTCATCATAGGCACACTGCCCGGGTTTGCCCAGTGCAGACTCTGGTCTATCCAATCTCTCCAATGGATGTGGTTGGCCCTGAGGTTGTTAGTATACCTGACTTGGGTGGGCTGACCCCTCGTTGCCACAATAACGGGGCCGATATAGGTACCTGCCGCGGTTGTTGGCGCAACCGTGGGACCCACCCGATAACCGAAGACCCAGGTGCTTCCATCAAAATTTATAGTATCTGCTGGCACGAAGGTAGAGGGCATTACCTGTGCCTTGAACTCCAGCATGTTCAGCGTGATCTCACCAGAGCCCGCAATGACAGTCTCCATCGGTCCACCGGCGACGTTGAGCAGCGGCAGAGGATCCACGAACTGTGGAATTTTGTTGCCCGGCAGCTGGGTCTGGGCAACAAGTTGCCCATATGAACTTCGAATAAGCCCAAGATTGCCCAAAGCCAAAGCCCCGGCAGTCATCCCCGCGACCTTCACAAATGTTCTTCTATCCATTCGCATTACTGCGTTCTCTTTCGCAGCATTCTTAACAATCTCATCTTTACTCGTGACGTCACTCTCTTTCATAATATCCTTATTTTTTAACATTTTCTCACCTCTTACTCATCCTATCTTTCCTGAAAAAATGTGGTTAATAGGTTTTTCACTTAAAGGCAATTCAATTTACAATAACCCCTTTTCCACAAATTTTACAGCAATATTAACTTTATGCCATTAACTTACATATATTATTTTCCCATCTAAGATAAAAATTTTACATGATGAGATACAAATTGAAATAAATTCTTTGTGTATATTTCGAAAGACTATTATTGATTTTACTAATGTATTCTTATGGACGGGGGCTAGGAATATCTCGTGCCGTTACCAACCATGTATCTGGCCATCCACCAAAGTATCATATTTTTTCCGCAATAGTGGAAATCGTATGCCTTGTATAAAACTCCCCGTCAAACCGCTTTTCTCTCCTTGATTCGATGATGCGGTATGAAAAATCATTTAATAATTCTTCCAACTCATTTTTATTGAAATAATGATATATAATACCTTTTTTTCTCGAAAATGTATTATGCTCAACCTCGGCTCCCCCATACCTCATGTCATCTTCCCCGAGAACCTCGATGAATAATAGTCCCCTATTTTTCAGTATTCTCTGGAATTCATTAATCGCAAGCTGTCGTTCTTTTAATAGTAGATGCTGAAGGACACCGTAACACCAAATAATATCAAAGTATGCATCCCTGAAAGGCATCTGGTAAATATTAGCAGCCAAAAACTCGATATCAAGTCTGTTGCTTGCGCTTCTTTCAGCCGCCATCTTAAGGGCATTTAGCGACACATCTATGCCGACCACGTCAAACCCTCGCATCCGCAGCGGCAGGGCATATTTTCCGCTTCCGCATCCAGCATCCAGCAGTCGCCCTTTATTATGGCAGGAATCCAGAAGCTTGAGGGAATAAGGGCCCCCCTTCCAGTTCTTATATTCGTTGTTCCATGCTCTGATATGTTCGGTCATTTAATGTACACGAAACCAACTTCATTCAACTGGAACTATTATAATGTATGCAGGCCATTCTTTGCTGATGGCAACAGCATTGACAATAGCAGGCGTGGATTCCGGAGGAGGGGCGGGAATAGCCGCAGATATAAAAACGTTTGCTGCGCTGGGTGTTCACGGGACATGTGTGATAACTTCGGTTACAGCACAGAATACAACAGGCGTGTTTGGTTCATTTGACCTTCCTGTAAAGTTTATTGAGAAGCAGTTCGATGCTGTGATAAGCGATATAAAGATAGATTGCGCAAAGACGGGGATGCTCTCTTCCCCGGATATTGTCCAGGCAGTCGCCGGCATGATAAGGAAAGAAAAACTGCCCCTTGTTATAGACCCCGTGATGGCCGCGGAGGCAGGAGGAAGACTCCTCAGGGATGAGGCTGTTGCGGTTTTGATCGAAGAGCTTTTGCCCCTTGCCGAAGTGGTCACTCCGAATGTATTCGAGGCAGAGCGCTTGTCAGGCCAGAGAATTAAGGATTTAAACGACGCCAGAAAGGCAGCCAGGAAAATACATGACCTCGGTGCAAAAGCCGTTATTGTGACAGGCGGGCATCTTGAAGGAACCGATATTCTTTATGACGGCGATTTCACACTCATAGAGGGAGAACTGGTAAAAGGAGGCACTCATGGTTCGGGATGCACACACTCTGCCGCGCTGACCGCAGAAATTGCAAAAGGAGCGCCTCTTATCGAGGCAGCCTCGCGCGCCAAGAGATTTGTGGAAAATGCAATACTTACAAGCATGAAAATAGGGAGTGGCGCTGCGCCTGTTAACCAGCTCGGGCACATTCTGGCTGATGCAGAGCGATACTATGTCTTGAACAGTGTAGGGACAGCTGTTGAACTTATCGAAAAAAATACGGCATTTTCACAACTCATCCCTGAGGTGGGATGCAATATCGCGATGGGAATCCCTGGCGCTTCTTCGATCGGGGATGTGGCAGCCGTCTCAGGCAGGATTGTCAGGCTAAAAGGCCAGCCGCATGCTGTAGGATGCGTCGCATTCGGGGCAAGCAGCCATATTGCACGGATCGTGCTCACATCGATGCAGTTTGACAGTTCGATGAGAGCTGCCATGAATATAAGATATTCAGAAGAGGCGCTTTCTGCATGCAGGGAACTCGGTCTTTCGATATCATCGTTCTCGCGAACGGATGAACCTGAAGGTGTATCAACCATGGAATGGGGTGTGGCAGAATCTATAAAAAGTGCAGGTCGAGTCCCTGATGTGATATACGATAAAGGTGATGTCGGGAAGGAAGCGATGATCCGGCTTCTTGGGGAGGATGCTGTGGAAATTGCCGGAAGGGCTCTTAAGATAGCAGGTGCGATCCCGAGAAAAATTGGCCGACAATAGTGTTATCTTTGGCGCAGAGTTGCAGGGCAATTTGATTGGGGGGAAAGGTTTAATAATAATTAATCATTACATACATTATTCATAAGCGTTTTTCAACGTTTACGAAATCAAACGAGGTGGTATCTATGGACATAACGGAAGAAGTCAAGTTCCCGACAAAAGACAGCGAATGGATGATGAAGGTTTTAATCGGAGGCATAATTGGAATAATACCGATAGTAAACCTGATTTCATATGGATATTCCATAAAAGTGATGAAAGGAGCTATTGGAGGAAATCCGGGCTTGCCCAAATGGGAAGACTGGGGCGACCTGTTCGTCAAAGGATTGATGGCGTTCATAATAGAGTTGATTTATATGATCATCCCTATTCTGGTGATTGGAATATCAGTAGGCGGGGCATTAATGGCTTTATTCACAGGTAATTTTGAAACGTTTATGGCTGCCCTGGCAGGTGCAATAGGAGGAGTTCTTATAGGACTGATCCTTGCACTGATTGCTTTATTATTGACCCCAATGGCTATTTCCATGTATGTGAAAGAGGACTCGATCGGTGCAGCTTTCAAGATTGGTGAGGTAATGTCGAGAATAAAATCGGTGATCGGGGACTATATAATGGTTTATATCATTCTGATAGTCCTTGGTGTTATCCTCGGCATCCTCAGCATTATACCTATTCTGAATATTTTAATAATTGTTTTTGGAAGTTTTTACATAATGCTAATAGCCTATAACATGTTCGGAAAGGTGTACGCAAAATCAAAGGCCTAATCCAGCTATAGATCTCAGGGATTTTCCCGGATTACTTTTTTGTTTCGATAGGAGACTATTGGCCGCGCATTCAATGATAACATTGATATTAGTAAAGCTTCATTAACGGCGCTGGTGATACGATGAGTGAATGTTTCCTGTGCCATACTGCTCTTGAACCGGTTAACGACGCTGAGATCGAAGGAGTCGATCTGTGCATTGACTGCTGTGACAGGCTCGATGCAGTTGTAAGTGATTATCTTACATCGAGTCCCGGCGGACTTGACCTTATTCTTGATGTAGTAGCAGATGATCTTTCAAATCCCGAGGGCAGGCTTAAAGACGCCCTGAAGGATGTCATAAAAGAAGTGATAGCTGAAAAGTAATAAGTCCAGAATATGCAATTTTCTGGCCAGTAATCCCGCATTTCTGAAGCAGGGATGATTTGGGCCTCCCTGCTTTACTCACAGGAATTGATTTTCTTAGCTGATTTCACAACAATATCACAAAGGATATTAAGTAGTTATGAAGATTTTTTTAGTTATAAAAGATATTAATTCCTATCCGGTATAAAATATGAATCTCATCCTAAAGTTGCGCAAAAACCCGGATTATTCACCTGATATAGTATCACGGGCGGGATGTGAGGCATGAAAACTATAATAGTGATTGCGTTCATTTTAATTTTTATATCCGGGATTTTCAGTATTGTTGATGTCAAAGAAGGAAAGGTTGTTAATTTCAATTTCGAGAATATCCCAAGAAATTATAATATATTCATTGAGGAAATACCAAATATCATTCCGAATATTATGGGAAAGATATCAAAGCCTCCGCCGAATTATGAACTTCGGGTTACGGAAGTCAAGTATCTAAAGGAATGCATTGAAATAACTATTGGTAAGGAAGAACCGTGTCATCTGGTTAATCTTGAAATTTTCAATAATTACAGCGAAAGGGTGGATTTTGAGATTACAGGAAAAACGATTGTCACAAAGGATGGAAAACAAATCGAAAGGTATGGAGGAGTATTTAATACGAAGCAATTAAATGGACAATGCGACTCATCTATTTATTTCAAATTGTTTCCAAACGCTCGTACGGTCACAGGCATGTGTTTTCCTCCTGTCAGCAAAAGCGATGAACCTGTGATGTATATTAAATTATTGGCAAATGGAAAACAAAAAGAGCACAGTTTTAATCTAGCTCCGTATATTTCATAACTTGGTCATTCTGTTCTTCTGTGCCTGCAATATCTGTTACAGGATCAATTTCCCCAACCTGGAAATAACGGGGAACCGTTGATAAAAAACAATGTGGGGATAAGAAGTTTTATAAGTTCTGCATTATCACCCAATATATTATTGATTTTATTCAACCCTTCCAGCAAATCCTTACCTTTTTTTGTAAGATAATAGTTGTTCCCGGGATTTAACTCCGCGATAAAACCCTCACTTTGCAGGAATTCAAAATATTTATTGAAATTTTTCAAATTAATGAACTCTTCATGCAGGCTGTGCCTGTTTCCTGGATCATTTTCCATCTGTGTAGCCTTGAGCATTTCCAGGATAATATCCCACCTGCCTCTTTCGTTTTTAACCATACTCTGCACGTCCCTGGTTTTTTGAGATATTAAATTGCCCAAGCTCACAGTATTCAGTTTCCCAGTCGTAACTTCCATGATACCGTCTTTTCGAATATTATGTGATACCATTTTCACACTCCCTTTATGCCACTTGATTTATTCAATTTGAAGAAAGACAGTTATCAAAAAGACAGCTGTCTACAATTTTCATTAAGCCATAATATTATATAAAATCTTTGTTCCTTTTTAGATTTGCAGAAATCTCCTTATCCCGACCGGCAATTAAAACTCATAAATTTCCGGGCCATAAGAGCTGAAAATTACAGCTCTTTTTCGGAATTTAGTCTCTATTGAGCTATCGTAAAATGATTTATGTATGAACGAAAGCTCGATTTCCCGCTTTTTCCTCACAATATCCTTCTCATTGCCCTCATATTTTTTTGACATGTGGGTTCCCTTATTCAGCAGCATACTCCTCAGGCACAGGGCAATCAGCATGATTATCTGCCCGTCGCTCCAGTTAATATTTGATGAGCCGTTCTGGGCATAAACAAAACTGTTGTTGTCCAGTTTCCCATAAAGCCACATGTCGCCATTCACGTAGCCCTTGGCATGCCTGAGAATAACATTTGCCTCAGGCAAATTCTTAAGCATTCCCTTTCCGGCTTCTGCAACCCATTTTGTGGAATAGTTGATCAGGAAATGCGCTGTATGCTGCGCATTTATTGCAGTCTCATTTTCAAGGTCTTTCAGGTCTTTTCTTAGATCATAATTCGTATCCTTCGGGTCGATGCGGCTGCCATAGTTTCCCACGAACTTCAATGCGATATTGTCCTTTTTTGAGAATTCCCTGTACATCTCGACGTGCCGCCGCATGCCCTCGTAGATATCACTGTAATTTACACGGTTCTTATGCCCTTCATGGATGACATTGATGTAACTGTTCTTTACGCCCAGCACTTTCTGGAAATGAATAAACCTCATGACAAAAAGCCCCCCGTCGACATATGCTTCGGCGCCTTCAAGTTCGGTGGATGTCCTTGTACCGTCGGTCATATCGTAGATTACCAGTTCTTCCATGTTCTTTTTTGAGCGATCAATCTCTAATTTTTCACAGCAGTCTTCAAATATCGCGTAAATCTTTTCGTTCTCTGGCAGTGTAATCATATTATTCTTCCCGTTTTTTGGGTGCGCTATATTAAGTACAAAGTATCTTATAAATATCACCTCTGGAAATTGCTTTGTTCAAGTGTTCAATAAAGGAATAACAACAATGGCGAGAAATCAATTCATCGATCTTGTCAGGGGTATTGACCTGATACTTATGGTACTGTTCAATTATTCAGTTACCTTGGGCTATTTCGGGCTGATACAGAAACCCCCTGATTTTCTATATTCATTTATCTTTCCAAGAGCTATAGCCTCGATTTTCATCTTCCTGTCGGGAGTTGTGGCTTATATAAGCTATGAGAACCGGAAAAACGATTTCAGCAGGAGATATTTCATGAGGGGGGGAAAACTTCTCATTTTCGCAGCGTTCATCACCCTGTTCACCTACATGTTCGTACCTGAAGGAACCATATACTTCGGGATACTGCATTTTTTTGCGGCAGGTTCATTTCTTGTGCCTTTTTTCATCAGATACAGCAGAATGAACCTGGTTGCCGGGGTGCTTATTATTTTAACCGGCGTCTTCCTGCAACAGAGGGAATTCGATTTCCCTTATCTATTATGGCTCGGTTTTATGCCCGAAAACTTCTCTACATTTGATTATTTTCCTTTGATACCCTGGCTGGGTGTGCTTATGCTGGGCATATATTCCGGGAAAAATATTGCTGGGAGAACAGCTTACATCAAATTTGAAAATAGACTGGCAGGGATATTTAAATTATTGGGCGAACATTCTCTAACGGTTTACCTGCTTCATCAACCGGTACTCGTAATTCTTTTAATGGTCTCAGGATTCAAAACATTTTAAGTCCCTGATGGGGATATCGGTTATTTGCCTTCTATGATTTTCCCGATACTTTCTTTGAAAGACAGAGGCTCAAAACCGAATATATTTCTAAGGTCATTAACTTCGCAAACCATGTTGTTCCGAAGCGACTCGATAAGCCAATAAACCACATTTGCATCCACAGGTGCGAGTTTTCCAAGGACGAGTGCCGAAACCCGGTGCCACAAACCCGGTATCCTCACAAAGAGTCTTTTCAGGCCAAGCTCCGCAGCATACTGGTGCATGAGGTCCCTGTATGTGAAAATATCCGAACATCCTATATCGAAGCACCTGTTGACCGTTTCTTTTTTGTCAAGGCATTCAACGAGATACCGTACCACGTCCCCTATGTAGATCGGCTGCACTTTTGTATCTTCCCAGTTTAATACCGGAATGACGGGAAATTTTCTCACAACAGTATCAAGGATCTCAAAAGCGCCTCCTCCCCTCCCTATTATGACAGAAGCCCTGAAAATCGTGTAATCGATTCCGCTGTTCTTGATAATTTCCTCAACTTCCCTCCTGCTTGCGAGGTGGTGAGATAGCTGTTCGTTGGGGTCGCTCATGCCTGTGAGGTGGATTATCCTTTTGACTCCGCTTTTCCTGCATGCCCTGACCATGTTATTAATCGCAAGCCTGTCAAGTACATCGAACCTTTCCTGCTCCTTCTGTTTCCCCATCATATGTATGAAATAATAAACCGTATCCACACCTTCTGTGGCACGGACAAGTGAATCATAATCCAGAACGTCGCCAATTACGTAGCTTATATTCGGATCTTTGGAATTCATAGGCTTTCTTGAAAGGCATCTGACGGGCAGTTTTTTCTCAGACAATGCCCGCAATACGTGACCACCTATGAAGCCAGTTGAACCGGTCAGTAAAATCCTTTCACCTTTTCTGGCGCTATCCATATTTAATATAACAACAATTATTGTTATAAAGCTACTTGCTGCCCTCAGGATAATCTTTTTATCATCAGGTAACTTTAAAGTACAGGAGTCCAATGGCCACATTTGAAAACAAGAAGATCGGATTTATCGGCACAGGAAAGATGGGTGAGGCCCTTATCAAAGGTATCCTTCAGGCTAAACTGATCCCCCCTTCCAGACTCTATGCAAGCGATGCCGATATTTCGAAATTGAAGTCTCTCGAAAAAGATTATAACATAAATACCTGCAAAGATAATTGCGATTCTGTTATCAATTCAGATATAATCATCATCGCGGTCAAACCGCAGACTGTTCCCGAGGTCCTATCTGAAATCAGGGATTCCATAAAGAACCAGCTGATAATATCGATCGCCGCAGGCGTTCCCATAGAAACCTTTGAAAACGCCCTTCCCGACGGTACGAAAATGGTCAGGGTCATGCCCAACATCGCGGCGACTGTAAAAGAAGCTGCATCCGCCATCAGCCCCGGGAGCATGGCATCAAAGGAAGATGCTGCAATTGTATGTGAGATATTCAATGCAATAGGAAAAAGTGTGATATTGCCAGAACGCCTGATGGATGCCGTCACAGGCTTATCCGGGAGCGGGCCCGCCTACATTTTCATGATCATTGAAGCGCTTGCGGATGGGGGAGTACATGAAGGCCTTGACAGGAACACCGCAAGATTGCTTGCGGCCCAGACGGTTCTTGGCGCAGCCAGGATGGTACTTGCAGACAAGATGCATACGGCAGAGTTGAAGGACATGGTGACATCCCCGGGCGGCACCACGATAAGAGGTATCAGGGTAATGGAAGAGAGGGGAGTCCGTTTCGCATTGATGGATGCTGTTATCGCGGCATGCGAGCGTTCAAGAGAACTAGGCAAAAAAAAATGAATATCATTTCAGAAATAAGAAGAAAAGCCGGGATGAACAGGGCCAGGATCGGTCTCGGGGTCGGGGAAATCCCGGATGGATTGATAAGAAGCGCCCAGGAAGCCTGCAATTATGCAACGATCGTTCTTGTGGGAGACAAAAATAAGTTACGCGCAACAGGCACCGGACTTGAGATTATCCATTCAACTGAGCCTTCCTCAAAGCTTGTGGAACTGCTGGCTGCGGGTGAAATAGATGGTGCGGTAAGGGGAACGCTGAGCGCAACAAAAACGCTTTCCTTACTTAAAAAAAAACTTGGTGTCAGTA
Organism: Candidatus Methanoperedens sp.; assembly: GCA_036567605.1. Classification (GTDB taxonomy): domain Archaea; phylum Halobacteriota; class Methanosarcinia; order Methanosarcinales; family Methanoperedenaceae; genus Methanoperedens. The sequence continues at coordinate 16,296 of DATCUE010000125.1, forward strand.
AATTATACAGGATAGCCCTTCTTGAAACAGCGGACGGTACACCTTTTTTCTTCGCGCCTGTAGGGATAGATGAAGGGAATTCGGTCGATGATAAAATTGAACTGGTAAAAAGAGGGATTGAGCATATCGAACGCCTCGGTATTAAAGCAAAGGTCGGCATCCTTTCAGGCGGACGGTTTGAAGATAAGGGAAGGGATGAAAGAGTAGATAGAACGCTTGAAGATGCACAGCTTTTGACAAAAAAATTGAACGACTCAGGTATTGATGCAAAGAATTACTCGATATTGATCGAGGATGCGATTAAGGGGGCTAATTTCATAGTGGCACCGGACGGCATATCGGGAAACCTGGTTTTCAGGACCCTTGTATTCCTGGGCGGGGGGCATGGCTACGGCGCTCTGGTGCTTGAGGAAAAAGTTTTTGTTGATACCTCAAGGGTCAAGACCGATATTGCAAAGGCGATAATGCTGGCAAGTGCGCTTAAGAAACCAGGCGTTTAGGTATTGTCATTCTTTTATGTCACTCAGAGACCTGATGGAAGGAAAACTCTCCAAAGAAAAACTATCACTTGTCCCGAATGGCTTTGAGGTCATTGGAGATATTGCGGTCATTAATATCCTGGATTCCCTTAATGACGAAAAATATATTATTGCAAATACTCTTGTATCCTACAGGAAGGATGTGAGGAGCGTTCTTCGAAAGATAAGCAAGCTTGGTGGCTCAAAGCGAATCGGGGAATTCGAATTACTGATTGGCAATTCCACCGAAACCGTTCACAGGGAAAATGGATGCGTTTTTCAAGTAGATATAGCAAAAACATATTTTTCCGGTAAACTGGCATATGAAAGGGCGCGAATAGCAGATTCGGTCAGGGATGGTGAGGAAGTTCTTGTGTTGTTTGCAGGTGCGGGTCCGTTCCTTATCCCTATTAAGAAGAAAAGCAACATCAGTATTACAGGACTGGACAATAATCCGGCTGCATGTCAATATCTCAGGAAAAACGTATTGATCAATAATATCGATGCTCACATTATATTAGGAGATGCAGATTCGATGTGCACTCTCTTTAAGAGATCTTTTGACCGCATCGTGATGCCCGCGCCTTACGGGCAGGATTATTTCCTGAATCTTGCCCGTCCCATCCTGAAGCGGAACGGGATGATCCATTTCTATACATTTAAAAAAGATTTTGAGCTCGCGCATTTTATAAAATTGCTCGAAGAGAAGGGATGGCATATCAATTTTTACAGGAAATGTGGAGGAGTGGCCCCGCGGGTAAACAGGTATGTTTTTGATCTTCAAAGAGATTAATTATCCTGTGAAAAATATTGACGCTACAATCATAAAATCGAAAAGGAAAGATTTATAATATATCACATGATAGTTCATCGGAAACTAGTCTACTATAGTTTTTAATGGTGATTTCGGTTTAATAAAGGAGGAAATAATAAATGGTATTAGACTTAACCATGAGCATGGCTATACTGTCGCTTATGGGAGCGCTTGCTACTATTGCCGGATGTCTTGAAGATTTAGAATCCGATGTAGGCTCGCAGAGCAATCCAAACTCCCAGGTGCAGTTGGCTCCTCAGATGAATTTTCTGCACAGAATATACAACAAGGCTATTTCGGGAGAACCCATCAGCAACGGCCTCTCAGCGGTGACGGGCGGTGTAGTGACAACAGTGCTCTTAAACGCCAAATTCTATCCATTGACTGCGATTGTGGTTGGCGCTTTTGTTGCTGCGGTCATATACGGCATTTTTGCAACGACAGCCTTTGCCGGCAGGGTGGCAAGCCAGACTAGGTTCAAGCAGCCCCTGTACATGGATATAATGAGGTACACCACACCTTCGATCATCGGGCATAATTTCATTGTATGTTTTTGTCTTGTGGCGATAGCGTATATACAGTACGCAGTGCTCGAATATCCCTTCACGATACCGTTCCTGGCTTTGATATGGGGAATTTCAGTGGGCGCTATCGGTTCATCCGTTGGTGACGTTCATTATGGCGGGGAAAGGGAATTCCAGAACCGCGAATTCGGATGCGGTCTCAATACGGCGCTTTCAGGGCGCATAGTGAGGAAAGCAGAGTCGGGCCTCAGGAACAGCATCGATAACGTCTGGTTCTGCGCAAAGTTCGGGGGGCCGGCAACTGGTATCGGTCTTGGTCTTACTGTTTTCTTCTCAAGCTGGCCGACTACAATATGGGGATATACATGGACCGCAATAGGTGTTGGAGTAATTATCATAGCTGTGATGGTCGTTATGAACAGGCTTGTTGAACTCAATGTAAAGAATGCATACGGCCCGTATAAAGAAGAAAAGAATGAAAAGGAGGCTGCTGCAGTTGCACATACACATTAACAGGATACGGAGGTAACACAATGGCTTTAATACTCGATCCAACAACAATCATAGATATTCTTTTAATAGGTTTGAGCGGGACTCTTATCTGTCTTGCAGTACACTTCATCCCTGTAGGCGGCGCACCGGCAGCAATGGCCCAGGCCACAGGTATAGGCACAGGGACTGTGGAACTTGCCGCGGGTTCAGGGCTTGTGGGATTGATAACTGCAAGCTATTTGTACGCACATGAATCCCCGCCTTCAATGGCACTGATAATGGCGGCCGGAGCCATGGGTTCTGCGATAATGCTTGCAAGTACCATGTTGGCAGGCGGTCTTATCTATGCATATGGCGTTGCTGTGCCGTTTGCCTCAGCCCAGGTCAAGAAAGACCCCATAACGCGCCAGCGTCAGGATACCTATGTATCCAAAGGAACCCAGGGACAGGGCATCCCAACCATCTGTTTTGTAAGCGGTGTTGTAGGAGCCGCTCTCGGAGGAGCGGGAGGAGGGCTCATATATTTTGTCCTGATGGGATATTACAGCCCGTTGATAACAACGAGCGCTGCCGCAGTAGCAGGCGTTTTCACCATGGGCGTTTTTTATGTTAATTCGGTAATCCCGTCATACGGCGTGGGCGGGACAATTGAAGGTGTCCATGATCCCAAGTTCAGGCGAGTTGTTCCAAAGGACGTTCTGACAAGCGTCGTTGTCAGTATGCTTTGCGGTGTTGTTGCGATATTGATCGCCGGAGGCATGTAACATGAGCGAGATCAAGGAAATACCGCCGAACAATCTGGCGCTATTCGGTATTATCGGAGGGCTGGTCGGGATATACCTCTCCCCTCTGTCCCCACCATATACTTCCACATTCGGAGCACTTGGGGCGATTTGCGCCGTGATATGGGGCGCCGAAGCTGTAAGAAGAGTGGCGAAATATGGTCTCGGGACAGGCGTGCCGTCCATAGGGCAAATTGCCATGGGCATGGGTATCGTGGCAGCCATGTTCGGACTTGCAATAGTAAAGTCCATGCCGCTTGCAGGCCCTGTGGTTGCACTGGTGACCGCATCGGTGATCGGGTTCATAATAGGCTGGTTTGCCCAGAACGTGATAAAGATGAAAATACCGGTAATGATCCGCTGCATGACAGAGATTGCAGCGGCAGGTGCGTTGATTATAATCGGCTTTAGCGCTGCTGTGGCGGGAAATTATAATTTCACTGGAAGCCTGATTCCCCTTGTTTTTGATAACGGAGTAATGCTTGCGGTTTTCTGGGTAGGTGCAATGGCGCTGCTTCATCCATTTAACGCATGCCTCGGGCCTGATGAGAAACAGAAGAGGCTTCTGTATCTTGCGGGTTCCACCGGCGCTATCACTATGGCTATAATAGGCATTGCTGCAACAATGACCCTGGGCGCGGCCGGAGCGGTAACGCTAGTGCTCGGCATCATCCTATGGCTTGTATTCTACAAGAAATTCTGGGACGAGGTTTATCACGATGCTGCGGCAGTGGTCGGAACAGGCCTGATACCAAAGACGGAGGCATAAAAATGAGTCATGTAAGAGTAGCCCCGGAACTGCATTTAATCTACAATCCGACAACGGGCGTTATCGCAGAAGAAAGGGAAGATGCAGTGGAGTATTCACTGGACGGCGTAAGGACGCAGCTTGATGAACTGGATAAAATAGTAACAGACATGATGAACCAGCTCGAACCCAAAGCTCCCCTTTTGAACATGTTCCCGGGTCGAGAGAACGCTTCATACAACGCAGGAATAGTCACAAATGCGTTTTACGGAGCAGTGATAGGATTCATGATAACCTTCCTGCTGCTGATCCTGATGAAGATATCTGAAATCCTGAAGCTTGGAGGGATGTAAATGGCAAATAAAGTCAAACCCGCAGCGGGATGGCCTGTCGTCAAAGGTGAATATGAATCAGGCAATCCTGAAAATCCCGTAGCGGTAACCACATGCGGCTCGCATGTCAAAGGCGCGGGGCAATTGGCCGCCGGCGCCTCAATTACAGGGCCGCATAAGACAGAGAACCTGGGCATTGAAAAGATCGTAGCCAATATTATCTCAAATCCCAACATACGCTTCCTGCTCGTCACAGGGGCGGAGGTCAAGGGGCATATTGCAGGCGAAGCGATAATAATGCTCCACAAGAACGGCATCAAGGACAACAGGATAGTCGGCTCGACAGGGGCCATACCCTACATCGAAAATCTGCCCGATGACTCAATAAAGAGATTCCAGGCACAGATCGAGGTCGTCGAGATGATAGGCACAGAGGATGAAGGCGCCATCGTAGCCAAGGTAAAAGAGCTTGCGGCAAAAGATCCAGGCGCCTTTGCAGGCGAACCCATGATAATCCAGGTCGGCGAAAAAGAAGAAGCTGCGGAGGTTGGAGGCGTCAAACCCATGTCCGCCGAAATAGCTACGATCCAGGCAAGGATCAAGGGAATCCAGCAACAGACCATAGGAATCGGCAATCTCAATAAACTGATGTCAGGTATCTATGCGGGAAAGATCGAAGGCATAATGATAGGCCTGGTCGTGGGATTGACAATCCTTGGAATAACGATATTCGGAGGTGCGTAAATGGCCGAAAAAGAATACGAATATGGAAAAGGCGTGCCCATGGTAGTGGCCCCCTCAATGGCCACGATAGAATCACTGGTTGAAGATATCCGCTACAGGGGCCAGCTCATTGCCAGGAACCAGAAACTTGAATCCGGCGTCGGGGCTACAGGAGTAATAGGATTCCTGATCGGATTTATCATTGTAATGCTGGCGGTACTGGTTCCTGTAATTCTCATGGGAACAGGAGGGATATAAATGGCAGATAAGATCCCAACAGTGATAGTAGACCCTGAGGATTACAAGAACATTATCCTGAAACTGAACGAGATAGAGGAGAAGATAGAGTTCACAAATTCGGAAATACACCAGAGATACGGAAAAAAAATAGGAAGAGATATCGGTATTCTGTACGGGATATGCGCTGCCCTGATGATAGTTGTCATATACCTGTTGTTGATACTCTCACCGGTGCTTCCAAGATTACAGGCATTCCTGCAGAACGCGTTATTTAAATGAGGTGCTAAGATGTTTAGATATGATAAGAAACAAGAAGTATTTGAATTCGGCAAGATAAAAGTCGGCGGACAGCCGGGGGAATACCCCACTGTACTTGTCAGTACGATGTTCTACCTGAAACATAAAATCGTGTCTGATGAGGACAAGGGTGTTTTCGACAAGGCTGCTGCTGAGAAATTGTGGAACACACAGGAAGTGATGGGAGATACTACCGGTCTTCCATATTTCAACCAGCTTGTGGGAGAAACTCCCGAGGCGATAAAGAGCTATATCAACTGGTTCGTGGACATCTGTGACGATATACCGTTCCTTGTGGATTCATCAGATGGCGCTACAAGAGCGGCGGCAGCAAGGTATGCCCATGAAATCGGCGTTGAGAAACGCGCCATACACAACTCAATCAATGCCAGCATTGGCGCTGATGAGATGAAAGCGCTTAAGGATAGTAAGCTTACATCCGCAATAGTCCTGGCATTCAATGCAACGAACCCGAGCGTTGAAGGCAAACTTGAAATCCTTGAGAAAGGAGGCACGGGACAGACAAAAGGCATGCTTGAGGTCGCAAAGGAAGTGGGAATCACAAGGCCACTTGTAGATGTTGCTGCAACTCCGCTCGGAGCAGGTTCGGGTGCAACAATAAGGTCCGTCCTTGCTATTAAGGGGAAACTCGGGCTTCCTGTTGGAGGGGGATTCCACAACATGGCGTCGGCCTGGGACTGGATGAAGAAATACAGGAAAACCGATCCTGATGCAAAGACAGAGTCATGGCCACCTGTGGACATCGGTACAAACCTTGTCGCGCAGATAATGGGCGCCAATTTCCTGCTCTACGGCCCGATAGAGAACGTAAAGCGCGTATTTCCTGCTGTAGCAATGGTTGATATCATGCTGGGAGAGACCGCCAAGGACCTCGGCCTGAGCGTGCTGGCAGAGTCGCATCCAATAAAGAAATTGGTGTAGATATACACCGATTTTTTTCTTTTCTTTTTTTCTTTGACTTTTTCTGAATATATTATATTGACCCTTTCCTGTACGGGTTTTTTACAGGAGTTTTTATGGGACGCATGAAATACCTGCCGAGCGGCTTCCAAACCTTGTTGAAGGTGTAGTTGGTGAGCATCTGAAAAGATATTTTGAAGATGTATTCTTCTTTTCAGGGAAGAAAGAGATTGATTTCATCGTTAAAGACGCGGGATTAGAAGTAAAATACGGTTCCGCAAGCGAAAGAGATTTTCCAAAGTCGGACCTTTCGACAAAAATTGTTCTTTCCAAAAGTGACCTCAAAGCAACTAAAGAGGTCATGATTGTTCCCATATGCATATTCTCTGCAACGTTATGATTAATTTCTACAGGAAGATTTATAAAATAAAAAACCAAAATAAAGCGCAATATCATTCGAAAAAAGTTTAGCGGATACATATGGAAATATTTTCAATCATTCTTATCATAATTGGGCTTATTCTTTTTGAGACCATAAGCAGCATCGATAATGCTGTCATTAACGCCGAAGTACTTTCAACCATGTCCATCAGGGCAAGGAAGTGGTTCTTATTCTACGGCCTGCTTTTTGCCGTTTTTGTTATCAGGGGTATGCTGCCATGGTTGATCGTATGGGCTACCAATCCTTCCCTCGGTCCAATCGGCGCCCTTACTGCGACTTTCAGCGAAGACCCTGAGATAGCCAGGGTTATCGAGGAATCCTCGCCCTTTTTGCTTGTGGGGGGAGGAGTTTTCCTTATATTCCTGTTCTTCCACTGGCTGTTCATCGAGGCGAAAAACTATGGGCTGCGCGGCGAGCGGTTTTTTCACCAGCATGGGGTCTGGTTCTATGCGATAGTGTCCATAATTCTCACTCTTATAGTCTGGTTTTCCATAAATCGAAACCCTTTCATGGCCTTTGGCGCGGTAGCAGGTTCGACTGCATTTTTTATCGTCCACGGCTTTAAACAGAATGCTGAGACGCATGAAAAACAACTTATGGGCGGTTCGAGCATGAGCGACTGGAGCAAGATAATGTATCTTGAAGTAATAGATGCTACATTTTCCATAGACGGCGTGGTAGGCGCCTTCGCATTTACCCTGTCAGTTCCGTTGATTCTTATTGGCAACGGTATCGGGGCATTTGTGGTCAGGGAACTTACGGTAAGCAACATCGAGAGGGTTAAAAGATATATTTACCTGAAAAACGGGGCAATGTATTCAATATTTTTCCTGGGTATGATTATGGTGCTTGACAGTTTCGGGGTTCATATAAAGGAATGGGTATCGCCATTAATAACGATAACAGTGATAGGGTATTTCTTCTATAAATCCAGAAAGTGTTTATGAAAACAATTATTTTCGACCCCTTTTCAGGCGCTTCAGGCGACATGATCATCGCAGCCCTTATTGATCTGGGGGCAGATGCTGGCAGGATCAAGGAAGCTATGGAACTTGCGGCCGGCGTAGATGTAAATATATTTAAAACCACAAAGAACGGGATTTCAGCCCATAAGGTCAATGTAGTAACGAAAAAGGAAGGTAGTCTAACATTTGCCGGGATCCTGGAACGCTTGAGATCCTTCAACCTCCCTTTTGATGTCGTAGAAGATGCCACTGCGGTTTTCAATATCCTTGGAAAAGCCGAAGCAAAAATCCACGGCGCAAGTCTTGAAGAACTGCATTTCCATGAGCTCGGGCAGGAAGATGCGATCGCTGATATTGTTGGAGCCTGTACTGCTTTTCATGACCTGGGATTAAAAAAGTACAGAATCTACTGCACGCCGATATCCACAGGAAAAGGATTTGTCGAATTTTCCCACGGGAAATTCCCTGTACCTGCACCTGCGGCGCTTGAGATTTTGAGAGAATATTCCCTGCCCTGGCAGGCCGGGCCTGTTGATGGAGAGTTACTTACGCCCACAGGCGCTGCCCTCCTTGCCCATTTTGTCAATGAGAGGGGGGAGTGTCCCTCTGTGAGGGCCGAACATACAGGTTACGGAGCAGGAAGCAGAGACCTGTCAATCCCCAATGTATTGCGGATAATCGCAGGTGAAATAGACGACGCGCTGATATCAGACAAAATAGAGATGCTTGAGACCAATGTGGATGACGTCACGGGCCAGGTGCTTGGAAACCTGATCGACGAGCTTTTGAGGGTGGGTGCGCTTGACGTATCCATAATCCCGGCCACCATGAAGAAAGGCAGGAGCGGGCATATTATCCAGGTGATAGTAAAACCTGAGGATTCAGGGGTTCTTGCAAGGAAAATAATCGAAGAAACCGGTTCTCTCGGTATAAGGATAATCCCGGTAAAGCACAGGTTGATCGCACAAAGAGAAATAAGTAAAGTCAATATCAAGATTAATGGCAGGGTATTCACGGTTGCCGTAAAAGTTGCCAGGGATTTGCAGGGTGTACTGCTGAATATATCTGCAGAATTTGAGGATTGCAAAAAAACCGCACAGGAATCAGGAATTCCGGTAAGGGATGTTATCCGGCTTGCAGAGGAGAAAGCGAGGAAGAGCTTTTGATGAAGTTCAATCTGATATTATTCATCCAATCGTTATTTATACTTTCTATGTGTTATTAATTCTGGTGGTTCTATGAAATCTTATTCAAGCATTGATATGATACAATCTGCAGGAAGGGCTGTGATTCTGATATTTATTACAGCAATTATTGTAGGCGGAGTCGCCTGGGCGGCATCAGTGATAATACCGGCAGGGCATGTTGGTGTAGTGGACTATTTCGGCCAGGTTCAGGATGATGAACTCGGTCCCGGATTTTATTTGATTAATCCGCTGAAACATGTTCAAAAGATTAACACGCAAACCCAGGAACAGGAATTCAAAGAGATAAGGGGTACACTTACGCGGGAAGGACTTGAGGTTGTTCTCGACGCAAGTATAATCTGGCACATTGAACCCGATAAAGCCAGCGATATCTACAAAACCGTAAGGGGGTCCTACAGTGATACGCTCATTATACCCAATTTTATGGGCCTGCTCAGGGAAGAAATTAAGAAATATACGGCAGAGGACATTTATACGGGTAAAAGCACAGAAATCGAGATAGCGGTGGAATCCAGTTTAAAGCAGACCTTGGCTACCCGTGGTATCATCGTCGAAAGGGTATTGTTCAGGGGATTAACATTACCTCCTGATGTAACAAATGCGATCCAGGCAAAAATCAGGGAAAAACAGGCAGTTGAACAGATGAAATTCACAGTGGAAAAACAAAGATTGGAAGCTGAGAGATTGATAATCGAAGCGAACGCAACTGCCCAATCCAATTTCATCAAGTCCAAATCAATTACACCAGAATTGATAAGCTGGGAGTTCGTTCAGGCCCTGAAAGAAAATAAGAACTTTATTTACGTAACAGGAAATGGAGGGGTATCTACAATACTTCCCATGCCCCAGGGCGTAAAGCAGGGCTGATCCCTGCTTTCTACAGGTGGGAACATGAGCGGTGGAAAAAGATTAAAAGATGCTCTCGCAATACTATCTATCATATTGATAGGAACCGGGATCGGATTAATGGTGATAAGGAGGGCACGCTCCTGGGAGCTTGGGATAGTACTTTTGATCCTTGGAGCAATAATGTTCTATATCCGGTATTTCAGCAATATTATGAAGGATGAAACTAAGATAAAAATTATAGATGCGGATTATAAAATAAAATAACAGGGAGGGCAAGTAATCACTCTCCCTTATTCGGATATTCCCTTTAGAAACCTTATTTCCCTAATTGCTTCAACCTGTTTATCTTTTCCTGCGCCTTATCGACCGCTTTTCTCTTTTGTCTTTCAACCTGGGTAATTATGTCATTAAAACCGACCTTGAGCGAATATATCTTATAAGGTCTGCCTTTTCCAGGCTTCTTCTCTTCTCGTTCGGTTATCCAGTCGTTTTCTTTCAGTTGTCTTACGGCGATGCTTACTTCGGGCTGGCGCAGGTTTGCCCCTCTTTCAAGGTCGACCGAGGTTGCTGAATTCATACTCTGAAGATAGCTCAGGGTCATTGCAACATTCCTGCTCATGCCGAGGGAAATAAGCGCGTCTGCAATTTCTTCGTCTTTCTCGTCAAGATGTTTTACATTGAGGGTTTTCATATTGACTCCCATAATATATTAAGTGTTCACTGTATTTTAACCTTTCGATTGGAATCAAACGAAAAGTATTTCAAACAAGTGCATTATCAATATTGTTTCAGGTGGTATAATTATGAAAAAATGGTTAGTTGCTGGCTTGATCATAGCAGTTCTTCTTGCCAGCGGGTGCGTAGATAATAAGAATGCAACAAATACAACTCCGCCGGTTTCGGATAAGAAACCCGAACCAATAAAGATCGGGGTGCTGATAACATACACGGGCGCCCTGGGGCCCATTGGAGAAGGGATGGCGAACGGCGCTATGCTTGCGGCCCAGGAAATAAATAAAAAGGGCATCGATGGCAGTAATGTCACCCTGATAATCGAGGATACGGGTACAAATCCTGCAAAGGCTGCCGAGGCTGCCAAGAAACTGATTGATATGGATAAGGTCCAGGTAATCGTAGGTGCGGTCTCAAGCTCTGAAACCCTTGCTGTGGCCCCTTATGCAGAAAAAAGCAGGGTCGTGATGATATCCCCTTCATCGACCAACCCGAAAGTAACAGATGCAGGCGAATATATCTTCAGGGTAGTTGCCAGCGATCTCCTGCAGGGGGAAGCAATGGCTAAACTTGCCATGGCAAAGAACTACACAAAGGCCGCTGCACTCGTTGAGAACAATGACTACGGCATCGGCATGGAAGATGTTTTTAAGAAAAATTTCAACGGAACTGTAACGAGTGTACGGTATGAAACGGGTAAGGGAGATTACAGGACAGAACTTGATTCTATAAAGAAAGCAAACCCGGATGTGGTGATCTATGTTGGCTATCCTCAGGACGCATCCGTCATACTTCAGCAGGCGGGGCAGCTTGGCCTAAAGAAGAAATGGATCGCAGCCGAAGGAATTGCAGACCCGGTAATGTTCAAGAATACCGATGTGGCAGCGCAGATGGAAGGCATGCTCCTGACCACGCCGGGAAGGTCCGCACAAGAGGAGAAAGAAGACAATACTTACCAGAATTTTGTGGATTTTTACAAAAAGACTTACGGGAAGGATCCAGGCATATATTCCGATACTGAATATGATGCCACAATGCTTGCTGCCCTGGCAATAGCTGAAGCCGGGAACGATGGCGAGAAAATCAAAAATGCTCTCCCACAGATCAGCCGTACATACAAGGGAGTAAGCGGGGACAAAACCTTTGATGAGAACGGCGATGTTCGCGGAGGATATAAAATACTGGAAGTCAGCAACAAGACTATGGTTCCCATAGGAAGCTGGAGCCCATCCTCAGGGATCAGGTTCCAGTAACCTCTTTTTTTCCAAGGTATAACTTTCCTATTTCTTTATGATCAAGCATTTCGCAGGCCCTTCCTTCATACATTTTTTTACCCATTACAAGGACATAGCCCCTGTCGGCGATACTCAGGGCGCTTTTTGCATTTTGCTCCACAAGCAATACCGAAGAGCCTCTTTCTTTTATTTCTTTTATCTTGTCCATCAATACTTCAACCATCTTCGGCGAAAGGCCCGCAGAAGGTTCATCAAGCAGCAGCATCTTTGGCCGTATCATCAAAGCGCGCGCGATGGCAAGCATCTGTCTCTCGCCACCGCTTAAGCTGCTTGCTTTAACCTTCTTTTTCTCGAAAAGTACAGGAAAGATATCAAAAATCCCCCTGAAATCAGGATTTTTGCAGATGTAGCCTCCCATTTCAAGGTTTTCCATTACACTGAGGCTGGGAAATACATTATCTGTCTGGGCCACATAACCCATACCTTTTCCCACGAGTTCAAATGGCTTTGATCCGCATATGTCTTTATTATTAAAAAATATCTTGCCCGATGCAGGTTTTATGAGTCCGAAAATGGTTTTTAAAAGAGTGCTTTTTCCGCAACCGTTCGGCCCTATTATTACCACTATTTCCCTCTGATCTACCCTGATGCTGACGCCATTCACTATGATTGTTTCTCCATATCCAGAAAAAACATTCTCAACCGAGAGCACCTAACCTCCTAAATAAACATCAATAACCATTTCGTTGCCCTGAATCTCCTCAGGAGTCCCACAGGCAACGATTTTTCCTTTATTCATCACATATATCATATCGCAAAAATCCATCAGTATGTCAATATTATGCTCAACAACGAGAAAAGTCCTTTTTTCCTTCTCAAGCATGATTTTCTCGAAGATCTTATTCGCAAGAGTTGGGTTTACTCCCGCAACCGGCTCATCAAGCAGAACCATTCCGGGATCGGCTATCAGCGCCATGCCCAGGCTCAGTAACTTTTGCTGGCCTCCTGAAAGGGAATGGGCATATTCATATTTCAGGTGGTCTATCTCAAGAAATTCCAGTATCTCCCCGGCTGCCTGTTCATCCGCCTTTTCCTGCATTATCATTTTTTTCCTGCTGAAGAATATCTGGTATAATCCCTCCTTTTGCATATTTGAGGAAATGAGCATGTTTTCAAGAACCGTAAGTCCCCTGAAAATCCTTGTAAGCTGGAATGTCCTGCACATGCCAAGGCGGGCAATTTCAAAGGGCCGGAGAGAAGAGACATCTTTGCCTTCAAAACAAATACTGCCTTTATCCAGCCCAAGAAAACCCGAAATCACATTTATAAGCGTTGTCTTACCTGAACCGTTTGGACCTATGAGACCGACAATGGTGTTCTCGCAGACGCCGAGGGAAACACCATCGAGAGCTTTTATCCCCCCGAAGCTCTTTTCTACATCCTGTACCTGCAATATCATAGGCGCCCCTTGCTTTTCCTTTCTTTGATCATTCCCTCAGGTCTGTACAGTATGAACAGTATTAACAGGAGCCCTATTACGATTATCCTCAGGTTATAGGGCTCAAGCGGCAGCGCCACAAAGTCTTTAAGGAACCTTGTTCCCCGCTCAAATACCTGGATCATGGCGGCTCCCAGAATTACCCCCATGTTGTTCGCAGTTCCCCCGATTACCATCATTGTCCAGACAGAAAAGGTCACGGAGGGAAAAAACATATCAGGACTTATAAAGGCCAGGTAATGCGCAAACAGCGTACCTGAAACGCTTGCCATGCAGGAGCCGATGATGAACACCTTGATCTTGAGGTCGAAAGTATTCTTGCCAAAAAACTGGACGGCATCCTCATCATCTCTTATCGCTTTAAGCGTCCTGCCAAATGGGGAATCAATAAGCTTCTCTGCAAAAACATAACATATTAAGAGTATGCTGTAAACGAGAATTACGTAAAAAAGCATATAATCGTTCCCAAATACCGCATACATCGGCTGAGGGATTCCGCGGATACCCATGGGGCCTTCTGTGAGCCACTGCTCATTCAGGAAGAAAAGCCGAAGTATCTCGCCTGAGGCGAGAGTAACAATTGCCAGGTAGTCTGCTCTCAATCTCAAAGTGGGGAGCGCGACAAGAAGGCCGAACAGGGCTGAAAGAATGATCCCGGCAACAAGACCGATGATAAAAGGTACGCCTGCAATCGATAGGAGAGTGGAGGTATAAGCGCCGATTGCAAAAAAAGCCACCTTCCCGAAGTTCATGAGCCTTGTGTACCCGGCTTCAAGGTTCAGGCTTATGGCGAGTATTGAGTATATCCCGATATAAACCAGCGTATCAAGCAGATAATCGAATATCAAGAGCCCTCCTCCTTCTTACCCATAATACCCCATGGCCTGAGTATCAGCACGAGAATCAATACGATGAAAGCTATTGCAGGCCTGTAACCTGTGGATATGGATAGCTCTGATAACAGCACCACCCCGAAATTCTCGGCAAAACCGAGAAGATATGCTGCAAGGATCGCACCGTAAAAACTGCCGATGCCGCCAAGAATGACCACGGCAAAGGCAGACAGCAATACCTCCCATCCCAGAAGCGGAACGAGTCTCGTGTCCGCTCCCCGCAATACCCCGCCTATCCCGGCAAGGCCACCGCCTATGAACCACACCCACAAAAGGATCTTTTCAGTATCTATCCCGCTTGCCATCGCAAGCTGCGGGTTGTCGGATACACCTCTCATGGCCTTTCCAAGTTTGGTTCTTGTGAAAAGGAAATGAAGAAGGAAGATAATGGCTGTGGAGATTGCAATAATATATATGTGCAGCATAGTTATCGACCCGCCCAGCAACTCATAGGTCTTTGACTCGAACTCGTACCACCTTATCTGGGGGCCCCAAACCTCCTGTATCGATTGCCTTACTACAAGGCCGATACCGATAGAGGCAATCATCATGGAAATTACGGAAGAGCCTTTGCTCCTGAGTCTTTTGAAAACTAGCCTGTCACAGGCAATCCCCAGGAGGCCGGATAAAAGGAATGCCGCAACAAGCCCGTAAAAAAGGTTCAGGCCCAGCGATACGTTGATAATATATGCCGTATATGCACCGAACGTAACAAGTTCGGCGTGCGAGAAGTTGGCGAATTTGAGTACCCTGTATATCATCGTAAGGCCGACGGCTATCATTACATAGATGCTTCCGGTGACAACGCTGTTTATGATAATCTGCATGTCAAGGAATGGCATTGGCTATTACTTGGAGTTCTTGATGAAAAAGGTTTGCGAGGTGGGGAAAATGCACAGATTGAGAGCGTAAAAATCTAAATCTAATTAAGCATCTACACCAATCAAGTATCAACCATGCCCGACCTTGTAATCAAGAACGCCAGGATTCTTATCAACGATACCATCCAGCCTGCAGAAATAGCAATAGATAACGGCAAAATCTCAAAAATCGGAAAAATAATAAGCGCCGAAGAGTTCGATCAGGTAATCGACGCAAAAGACGCCCTCGTCCTGCCAGGCGCGATAGACATGCACGTCCATTTCCGCGATCCGGGGATGACGAAAAAAGAGGACTGGTACACGGGTTCATGCGCTGCTGCCGCAGGCGGCGTCACCACTGTTATTGACCATCCCAATACCATCCCTCTGACCACCAATCCCGATTCATTCAAGAAAAAACAAAAAGAGGCAAAAAAATCCATAATCGATTATGGTATCAATGCCGGGGTAACGGGGAACCTGAATAATCTGAAAGACCTGTGGGAACTAGGCGCCGCAGCGTTTGGCGAGATTTTCATGGCAGAATCCACAGGTTCACTTAATGTCAGTGACCGGACGCTGAAAGAAGCGCTTCAGATAATAGAGAACCTGGGTGCCGTGGCGTGTATCCATGCCGAGGACGAGGAGACGCGTAAGAAATTCATTCACATCCTTAAAGGAAATCTTGAGCCCGCATCCTATTCAAAATCGCGCCCGAATTTATCAGAAAAAACTGCTGTGGAAAAAGCGATAAAGTTTGCAGGAAATGCAAAGCTGCACTTCTGCCATGTCAGCGCCCGTGAAAGCCTTGAAACCATAAGGAAAGCAAAATCCGGGAGAAACAATGTAACATGCGAGGTAGCTCCGCACCATCTTTTCCTGTCAATCAAAGATTGGAAGCGCCTTGGCACCCTCGGAAAAATGAACCCACCTCTTCGTGAAATCCATTCACAGCAGAGCCTCTGGGAAGGCCTGAGGGACGGCGCCATCGATATTGTCGCCTCAGACCATGCCCCCCATCTTGAATCTGAAAAAATGACCGATATCTGGACAGCTCCCGCCGGGGTGCCCGGCGTGGAAACAATGATGCCGCTTATGCTGATGGCCGTCAAACGGAATCTCCTCACCCTGAAACGGCTGATTGAGGTCACAAGCCTGAATCCTGCAGGCATGTTCGGCCCGGGAAAAGGTGTGATAGCGCCGGGTTACGACGCTGATATGATAATTGTGGGCGATGTGCAGAAGATCCGCAGGGAAAAAATGCACAGTAAAGCCGGATGGACGCCATACAACGGAATGGAGGGGATTTTCCCCAGAATGACAATCTCAAGAGGGGAGGTGATTTTTGAAGACGGTGACATCACGGGGAAACGGGGCAGGGGCAGGTTTATTCCCGGGAGGGGTTTGAAAATCGAAATTAAATAGAAAATTATGATTCTATTCTATTAACTAAGGGCGGCCCATGTATTTCATGTTCTGTATTCAGGTCAACCAGGATCACGTCCGGCTCCCCGGCAATCCAGTCAAGATCAACCAGGGTAGCTTTAACACTGACATAATATATTCTTGAAAACAATTCAAGATTTTCACCCACTAATTCGGCATTTATTCCAATTCCTGAAGCATCGCTGTCATTTTCGAGGTTGTTGGAAGCCGACCCGCTGATGTCCAGAAATTTCAATGAATATTTAGTTTTAAGAATCCCAAGCTCCCCTGCCCTGATGCCTTTAAAGGTGATGGTCGCCCATGCTATTTTATACGGGTCCTTCCTTGCAGCTTCCTTGAGGATTGACATTCTTTCTGCCTTATACGCTTCAAAATCCTGCGTGCCATAAGCCGGGGCTCCAATCAGGGTTATAATTTCACCATTTTGGCCAACTGCCCTCTGGATTGTGATATTATGCTTTCCAAGTGTTACGTAATCCGTTGCCTGTTGCGAAGTTACTTTGTTAGAATATATAGCAAACCCGGCCCCTGCTGTCAGGCCGATTATCAAAGCAATTAATATAGTTTTAGTACCGATTTTATTCACGACCTCGCCTCTAAATTGTTAAAAGCAAATCCAGTTTCATTTTTGACTTTATATATATTAAAAGTATTGCACAACAAAAGTACTTAAGCTTTTTTATACAAGTTATACTAATATGATATTATTGGAATTGAATCACTTTGAATCTGCTAACACACTTCAATGGAGGGTTTTAAAGGTATAAGCGGATAGCACTGGTCACAGACGACTTCCCTGTTTATCATTCCATTATAGAGGAAGCCCGTTCCCGCAGGCTGAAATTACTGGTTCTTACCCCCTCCCAGCCAATCCCCCCGTATGTAAGTGTAATTATCACTACTGAAAATGAATTTTTTGGGATCGATTTCAGCCGCGACAGGATTGTTATCACTGATGGCAGGCCGCAGGCAGCTGTTGATAAAGCCCTTTCCCTCCTCTTTGGTGAGGATTTTGAACAATTAATAATAGGGATCGATCCCGGAAAATATCCTGGTATAGCAGTGATGGGGAACAATAAAACCCTATCAGTCCACCATGTATCCGTGGGCGAAGTCTGCCCGCTGATAAAAAGGATCATACGGGATTACAGGGACAAAAATATCCTTGTGAGGATCGGGCACGGGGCAAGGCTCATCCGCTCAAGGCTTATTAACGATATCCTTGACATGGGACTTGATGTGGAAATGGTGGATGAGACCGGGACGACCCCCCGCCTCGGCAAAGGGGTCCACGGCCAGGTTGTGTCGGATATAATAGCAGCGATAAATATTGCAAGGATACGGGGAAAAAATGTAGGAAAACAGTTTATAGAGCCTTCGCATGGCGAAGTCAGGGTAATCCAGGAACACAGCCGGGAATATTCAAACGGCCGCACGACCATCCCGCGGCTTCTTGCCCGGGCGGTGGCAAAAGGGGAACTGACCCTGGATGAAGCCGTGGAAAGACACAACGGTTTATAAAGTGCTGCCTTTGGATGATCTCACGGAAAGCCATGCTCCGATGGTTCCTATGATAATCGCTCCCAATCCGGTAGAAACTATAAATTGAAGTCCGTTCCCGATCACAGGGTAACTTTCCAGTGCTTTATTCATAACGAGAAGATATGTGCTTCCTGACCAGATAAATATACCAACCGCTATAATAAAGAATGGATGTGCCCAGTTCTTGCCGATTTTCTCATTCGCAAGACGTTTATCAATTATTTTCCCGGCGCTTATCAAGACCCCTGCAACGGCATACCACGATATTGACGCGTTGATATATCCCAGCAGGGGGACAAGAACACCCGGCCATACTGCCTGATCATAGTAATCCCAGGATTCTATTGCTCCCTGGAAAGTTCCTATCAGGGATAGTATCAGGGCTGCAAGGTACATCACAAAAGTAGTTTTACCACCCTGCAATGAATTCATTAATGACTCCTTAAAATCGATGAGCGCGTCGTCAAGACGTGTCCCCCGGAAAAGCATGTATAATCCTATCGCTCCCGCGATGAGTATGACGGCCACCTCGGGACTTCCAAGATATAATGAGATGGCATATATCACAAGCGCAAGACCGATGGGGATAAAAAATGTACTTGCAATTTTAGGATTGTTAAAAGCCTGTTTAATAATGTAATACGTGCTTTCCAGGTTTTCATGCTGCTGTACGATAATCCTTCGAACCGAATCCACTTTTATCCTTGACTGGATGATTGGCAGCACGGACTCATCTTCCGCCCCGTCCGAGACAAGGATGGCCCTTTCAGGTCTTAGCTGTTCAAGTATCCTGTCAAGCTGCTCTGATATCCTCCTGTCTGCAAGAATGCCGACCATCTTGTCCCCTGTTATTGAAACTATCTCGGCATCGATTTTTTCCTCTTTCATTTTATCATAGAGGTTTATTCCGCCGAATATGGTATTGATATCAGAATCTTCCGGGTCGCTGGAAGCGAGCCTGATAGCGGCGTCAAGGTTTGCTGCGCGACCTATTATCGGGCTCAAGACGCCTGCCTTCTCCCCGAGGTCGTTGTCCCTATCAATGCAAATGATAAGTGTCCTCATTGTACTCTAATATTTTCATGTTTCTATAAATAACATTCGCACCTTTTAAGTAAATGCTCATGGGTTATTTTACGAAGCTGCCATTCCTTCAAGAGATACGGTGTATTCTTTGGCCACCGCATCATACTTCATGCTGTATTGGCCAATGTCAACATTTATATCGGCGAAATAAACTCTTATAGTCATGCAAGAAAAAGTAAAAGGCCTGCTTCAAATTGTTTTTGCGATTTCTATTGTTTTAATTGTTCTATATGCGAGCAGCTATCTTGAAAAGTTCGCGACTTTAGGTTATTTAGGGGTTTTTATAATTTCCTTATTGGGCGCGGCCACGGTATTAATACCGGTCCCTTCCTGGGCCCTGGTGGTCAGCATGGGCAGGGTATTGAATCCCTACATCGTGGGGATCGCGGCGGGAATCGGTTCTGGATTAGGAGAAATAACAGGTTATATTGCAGGGCAGGGCGCTTCAAATTTAATCCATGCCAATAAGAACTTCAAAAAATATAAAAATTGGATCGAGAAAAATGATATGACAGCTATCGGAATCATGGCATTTATCCCTAACCCGTTATTTGACGTGGCAGGCCTGGCGGCTGGAAGCCTCGGGATAAAGATATGGAGATTTATTTTAGCTTGTATAGTAGGCCGAACGCTCAGGTATATCCTGATGGCTTATCTTGGAAAATTCTCAATCGGCTATATTTGAAATAAATAACAAAAATAACAAAGCGGCAGGCTCTGAACCTGCCTTTTATTACTTAACGTAGAGAAGGCCTTTTCCGCCCACTATCACATCGCCGGTGTATTTCCTGTACGAAATGCCGTCCACGGCTTCAGTGCCCTCAAGTTTGAAGACGGGCATCATTTCTTCCACGGTCCCATTGACAATTATCGTGCCTTTTGCCATCTCGCTTCCAGCCATGCTCGTACTGCCCCCGATCACTATCTTGCCGCCGTTATTACTGAGCCCGGGAAGTATCCCGGCATTGCCATTCACAACGATTTCACCGCCGCACATGTGATCACCAACATAATCAAGGGCGCTGCCCATAACCGTGATCTTTCCTCCGCGCATGCCGCATGTGTCGCCCCTGGATCCTCCGCCGAGATAATATCCTGCATCCCCTTCGATGATTATCTCGCCGCCTTTCATTTCCCTTCCTGCCCAGGAATCGGCGTTCCCTGATACTGTTATTTTTCCACCGCTCATTTTGGCGCCCAGATGCATATCAACATTTCCTTTGATGATGATAAGCCCGGCAGTCATGCCTTCACCGATTCTCTTGATGCGCGAGAAATCGCCTTCCATAATGATTTTTGTGTCTGCGGCAGAGCCTGAACCTTCAACTCTAATTGAGAAAAGGTCCCCGAGCGTTGTCCTCTGGTTTCCTACCCAGATTTCTATGCCCTGTATCTCTTTTTCGGATTTGCCTGCAAATCTATCGGGTGAGATGTTTTCAGCTTCAACTGATATTTTTATTTCTTTTTTGGGTTTCAGTGTTATTGTCTGCATTTTAGCTCACCTCCACAGGGATAACCCCGGCCTTGACGACTTGCGGGTGCGTGAGGTATGCATCCTGCACCATGTAGTTCGCAAGACCTATGGAGTAATAATTCTTGAATTTCATGCGTATGTCCTTCATCATTATTTCGGTGTGCTGCTCAGGCACAGATGCATCCACCCAGTAAGTCCTGCCCATGGGTGTGGCTGTTATCTGCCCATCTTTCACCACAATCTCACCGCCTTTTATCGTGTATGCAGCAGATGAAAGAGCACTCTTTACTTTCGCGTGTTCAACCGACGGATCAACCTGGTCAGGATTGATATCAAATATCGATATGTCCGCATCTGCGCCTACTCCAAGATGCCCCTTTGTATCAAGAAGCCCGAGCACTTTTGCGGGGCCTGCCCGCGTCATTGCGGCTATTTCGCTCCAGTCAAGCTCACGGTCAATTCCCGGGATCTTTGTCCTCTTATGCACGGCTTCATGGAGCGTCTTGATCTCTTCCTGGCGTTTCTTGTTGCTCATCAGGAGAGCGACCACCTCAGGGTAATTCACGAACGGCCCTCCATTCGGGTGATCTGTGGTCAGCAAGACCTTAAACGGGTCTTTTGTAAGCAGTGCAAGCTCAAGCCCCATAGCCCACATGATAGCATGGACTGATATCTGTTTGACATAATAAATGGGTACAACGCCTGACGCATCTTCAAGCTCAACATCGCCGTTGGCCCACTTTGCGTGCAATAATTTTGCATTTGCATACTGGACAGGGCCGTCTGCGGTCATGGTCGTGGCGCTTCCGAATATTAGCTGCCCCATGTCAGTAGTTATATTTTCATTGTTGTTCAGGTAATTGGCGATCTCATCTGCACGGGAGTCCATATCACCATAGTTCGTCCCGCCCCACACGTTGAACGTGAGATGTGTCACATGCAACACCTGCCTGTCCTTGCTGGGTTTCACCTGTTTTGCAAGCTCCAGGCTCGCAAGTGTGGTTGTATAATTGCCGGGTTTTCCAAGATTATTGCAGTGAAGATGCACGGAATGCGGAAGTCCGAGCATCTCGTTGACTTTCATCAATGATACGATAATATCCCGTGGCGTGACATCAAAATTCGGGACGACGTCGTCAAGACTTGTCACGTTCTTGCCGAATCCCCACATCTCGCCACCTCCAGGGTTCACTACCTTGACGCCAAAACCTCTTGATGCAAGCAGTCCCCATGCAACGTAAGCTGCAAGTTTATCCATATCCTTTTCGCGCACGTAGTCCATTGTGGGCCAGTTACTCCCGAAAAGGGTGAGCGCGCCTTTGTCTATTATTGGGATCTCCTCAAGTTCCTCATGGGTATGTCGCGCTTTCATTATTGCCTGGGCGGCCTCAAAAACCGTGGTATAGCCCATCTGGGCGTAGCGGTATCCCATGGCATAGACATTCGGAACCGTATATCCAGTCCAAGGTCTTGTGATCTTGGTCCTGGGTTTTATTCCTGACCGCGTATCTTCAGGGCGCATAATTCTCCCTACATTCACCTTTGCCCCGGCTATGTGGGAATGGGCATCAACGCCTCCTGCCATGACAAGTCTTCCGCCAGCATCTATCACCGTTGCTTTGCTGCTGACATTTTTCACGATTTTCCCGTCTTTGATCGAGATATCGGTCTTGTCGCCTTTGATGCCGTTCACAGGGTCAAATACTGCGCCGTTCTTTATCAGAAGTTCCATGATTACTCACCCCTTATCTCTTTAATGCGTTCAGTTAATTTTTCAAGTATCTCAATATCAGTCGGATGTGTGGGTTCGATCATCTTCCTGTACCGCAAAGATACGCCATCCATCCTGTATGCAGTTCCTTCAACTTCAACGCCGCAGATGGCTACAGGTATCACCACATTTGCCACTTCTGTAGTGGGATTCCAGTAGGGGTCAACCTGGACCACAGGTATCTTGGCAAGATGGCGCACCGAGTCAGCCGGGAAATGCGCCCCTGCATCACCTGCGATGATCATCGCAGCATCTGTTTCTTTCCTGGTCAGCACATCATTAGCTGCGGTCTCGCCCGGGTTATAATATGGAGCACCGCGTGCGAGATCAACGGCAGTTGCATATCCTGTCTCCCATGTGCAGACCTGCCCGAAACCGGTAACATTGTAGTGCCCGCGCATGGGCGTGATAACGTGTTTCCCGAATGAATTCAATTCTGTTATCAGGGATACGGCATTATCGATATTCTTATACCTTGCCTGGCTCTGTGTAAGTCCCATACCAAAGAAGGTTGCGCCAAATTTTGCGGCTTTTAACATTTCAACAAGTTTTACAAGCTGTTCTTTCGAGACGCCGCCCACGGAATCTGGAACGACATCCGCATGCCCTGAAAGTATTGCCCGCAGGGCCGATATGACCAGGTAATCGCTTCCATGCTGCACCTGTATAAATTCATCCGCCACGTTAACAGTGTCCGTCCTGCGCACGTCTACTACGATGATCTTCCGTCCCTTCCTTCCTTTGTCCTGGAAAAACCCCTTTGCAAAAACAGAATAGCGTCCCATGTGCCTGGGATGGGCATGGACTGGATTGCATCCCCAGAAAACAACTACATCAGCTCTGTTCTTTACCTGTCCGAGAGTGCATGACGGCAGGCCTTTCTCGTGGACTGCAAGCGTTGAGGGGCCGTGGCAGACAGTGGCAGTATTGTCTATTATCGCGCCGATTTCTTCGGCAAGGAGAATGCCCTTTTTGTGGACTTCACATAATGCAGAGGCCCAGCCATACAACAGGGGTCTTTTTGATTCATCAAGGATATGCGCCGCCGCATCTATGGCTTCATCATAGGATACTTCTTTGAAATTGCTGTTTTTGTCCTTTCTCATCATCGGCGCTTTTATCCTGTGGTGGCCCATTATCTTTGCAGCACCGACCTTGCAGGCATGCTTTGCTTCAACTATCTTGTTATTCTCCACTACGACCGTGATATCATCGCACATGCAGCCGCAGAAGGGACAGAGAGCATCGGTTATTACTGTCATTACTTATACCTCGCGATAAGTTCTTTCATCAACAATATCTTATCCTTCGTAGCCTCTACGTTGGCAGGAACACCTTTGAATCCCGGCATCCCGCAGCCCTTTGTATCAGGGTCAACTACCGCGTTCGCCCAGGGGCCCATCGGGATGAATGCGATGCCGTCGGGATTGCCGTTGTTTTCCTTTAATTTCACGACAACGTCCCCGTGGGCAGTTTTTACTTTCACGTTGTTCCCGTTACCTAAAAGCCCGATATCCTTTGAATTCAATTCACAATATGCTGTTGCTTCCATATAATCAGAAGAGGTCTTATTTTCAATAGTTGCTCCCTGATTGATGGTTCTTCCTGTTATCAAAGTTACTTTCAATGTCATCTGAACCCTCTTTTTTCACTGATTGTTTGTTAATTACTTCCTTGCTTAAAAAGTATGTGATTTTGTTCGGTCCGGACGACCGAAAAAATAAATAAAAAAATCCTGCCCTGAAAGTTATATTTGTGCGTTCACAGCCTGTTCCGTAGGGTATTCTGCCTTCGGTTCAAAGGTCAGGTCCACTTCAGGTAAAATATCGACATAGTTTACCAGTTCGTGGAATATTTCATGTCTTGGACTTACGATTATCACATGCGCCGGGGGATGGATTTTCCGAAGTCTGCCGATTGCTGCACTGGGCTCATCGGTCAAAGGTACGATGGAAGCTGCCTCACAGCAGGTTCTTAACGGGCTTTTCATCACATGTATAAGGATATTATCCGCAAACGCAGGCTCAAGCCTTCGTGCCTTGTCTGCAAAATTCAAATGGCCGTACCTGACAAGGTCGCATAAAGCTGTTTTGACTTTTGCTATATCATCTGCCCTGACAACAGCAAGAGAATTAATATTTACTCCCTGTTTTTTAAACACTTCCATTTTTCTTCATTCCATATTACTTGGTAACACCGATATATACAATAGTACTAAATAAGTAGTACATATTTATTACCCTTCCGTTCCCAGTCAATCGCACTGTTTATATCGTGCAAGCATCTTATTACCCCTGATGAACAGGGACTACACAACCTACTTCCCCAAAACCTCATTCTATCCCAATCAACTTGAGGCGATGGATGCCATACATCTCGCGCTTATTAAAAAACAGATTGTCCTTTTTGAAGGTGCGTGTGGTACAGGTAAGACCCTGAGCGCACTTGCGCCTTCACTCCATATCGCAAAACAGGAAAAAAAGATCGTGGTTATTGTCACGAATGTTCACCAGCAGATGGCACAGTTCATCGAGGAAGCGCGGGAAATACAGAAAAAGAACAATCTTAAAGTCGTGGTGCTCAAAGGTAAAATGTTGATGTGCCCGAGGCCGAATATGGATTACGACACCTGCAGCCTGCTTCGGGATAACACCTACAAATTGATCGAACAGGAAAAAGACAGCGTGCAGCTCAAGAACGAAATAAAGTCGGTAAAAGACAAGCAAAAGAGGCTAAAAGACACCGCCCTTGTCGATCTCCAGAGGGAATTGAGCAGGGAATCAGATAAATATGAACGCCAGCTTCACGACCTCAGGAAGAATTCATGCGATAAGCTTCTTGAAATACTGAAAAAAGACAACGATGATTTCCGTGCCTGGCTCTTTTCAGGTGTGCGAACGCCTGAAGAAGTGGCTGAATGGGCTTTGTCGAATAACAGCTGCGGATATGAACTCCTGAAACGCTACATGAAGGAAGCCGACCTGCTGATCTGCAATTATCACCATTTCCTGAATGAGGAAATACGTACCAATGTACTGGGATGGATGGATAAAGGCCTGAAAGATATAATTCTGATATTTGACGAAGCCCATAACATCGAGTCCGCTGCTCGCTCACATTCTTCCATGACGCTTGCAGAACTGACTTTGAACAGGGCTCTTGATGAGGTTGAAGCGAACCGCGACACCCTCCCTTCACAGGACGTGGAGACATTCTTGCGCGTCCTTCTTGAGACCCTGAAAACCACATACAATACAAGGTTCAAGTTCGGCGAAAGGGAAAGGGTGGGAAGTGACTGGTACGACCTACGTATATCGGATCCTGATGAGCGCATCGATATGTTCAGGAACAAGTTTTTGAAGGAACTGGAAAAGGTAGGAGTTAAAAAAATCGATGAAGCAATCGAACATATAAGAAGCGTGGGTTTGAAAATCGATGCTTTCTATGAAAAACAGTTCGCTGAGGGGAAAAGCCCGGTAAAGAAAATATGCAGCAGCCTGATCGCTGCCGAGTTCCTCTCAAATTACATGAAATTCTCAAACGACAGGAACTATTATCCCATCCTGAGCGTCAGGCGCCAGGGCAATGAGATATACGGGAGGCTTGAACTTTTCACCTGCATCCCTAAAAACGTAACAGCACCCTTGTTCAATTCTGTTCATGCGGCTGTGCTCATGTCGGCCACGCTCGCTCCATTCGAGACGATCAAAACCACGCTTGGCATAACCCGAGAGACCCGGGAACTGGCGTTTGGCCTTTCGTTCCCGAAAGAAAAACGGCTTACCATCGCCGCTTCAGTCCCGCCGTTATTTGCCAAAGACAGGGATAACCAGGGAACAAAAGAACTCCTGACAAAAGTGCTTACTGAAATAATAGAGCAATCGGATGGCAACGTGCTTATCTTTTTCCCAAGCTTCAACGAGGCCAGCCTGTACAAAAACAGGCTCAAATGCAACGTCCCTGTTTTCCTGGATGAAGTGGGTGTTTCTGCGCAGGCCATAAGGGATGAGTTTTTCAGCATAGGTGAGGCGGGAAAGAAGGCCGTACTTATCTCTTATATGTGGGGGACACTTGCCGAGGGAGTGGACTATAAGAACGGAAGAGGCAGGACCGTAGTCATCGTGGGAGTGGGTTATCCCGCTCTTTCTGACAGGACGCGGGCTGTCGAATCCGCCTATGAGGCGGAGTTCGGGCACGGCTGGGACTATGCAGTCGAGATCCCCACGATAAGAAAAGTAAGGCAGGCGCTTGGCCGCGTCGTCCGTTCGCCCGAGGATTACGGCGCAAGGATTCTCCTCGATGGGCGATATACATCCTCATCCGTCAAACGCTGGGGGAAATATTCGGTATTCAACATTTTCCCTGAGAACGAGCGCGCTGAGATCATAGATGTGGAGCCCGGAAGGGTGAAGTATTCACTCATGAACTTTTTTAATGATATAAGGAAGAGCAAGGTGCAAAAATAATTTCAATGGCGAAAACAGATGAGACAAACAACCGGTATCAAACAATATTTCGAAGTTCCAGGCCGAATTCTGTAATTGTGATTTCATCATTTATCAGCTCGATAAGCCCGGCATCCTTCATTAAGTGAAGAGTTTCTGAATCTACAGAAGGTATTTTCTTCTTAAGTTGTTTTACGCCCAGTTTTTCATTTTTACTGAGAAGATCAAGGACTCGATCTGCGATTTCTCCATTTTTTGACATGCACACTAATAAAGCCATATTGTATTAAAAGGGTTATGGAACTTTAGTTTCTGAACTTATTTTCTTAATATCATTCAGTAACTATATTTAATACTGTTTTTTATTGATCCAGAGCATAGGACAGGTTGCTCTTCATGGGCAACAAAAGGATGTGAAATAAATGAAGAACGAAAGAAAGGATAAACAAAGAAAAGAAGAAGAGAAGGCCGCAGAAGAGATATTCAAAAAAGTACGCCTTGGTGCAGTTTAAAAAAATAATTTGAAAATGTGCTGGAGAAAAGCTTCCGAAATTTTAAGGCTTTGCAGCACTCCAGCTTCAATTATTTCACCATTCCCTCTCTTTGCTGTATCACTTTTTTTATTATCAGGGAGAGAATTAAACATTAATGATCTGCCTCTCCTCTTTGCAGGAATTGCAGTCTCGCTGCTTTCAAGCTTTGGCTCCAACTTATGGAATCACTGCAACGATATAAATGAGGATAAGGCTGCAGGCAAAAGCAATATTTTGACTCAAGAAACCTTAATGCATAAAACAGCTCTTTTGGTTTCAACATTTTTATATATATGTTCTATACTTCTCGTTTATTATTTATCCATGGAATTGAAAAGGCCGATTTATCTATATTTTTTGGCCTGGGTGTTAGTGACATGGTGGTATTCCGACAATTTTCTTTGTAAGAGAATAATCGGCTTCAGGCTGAAAGACCATTATATGGGTGAGTTATTTACTTACGCTATTTCAGGACCTGCGTTCACATTAAGTATGTGGCTTATATATTCTGATTTTAATGCAGCTGGATTAATAATCGCACTTGCTTTCCTTTTCTTCATCATATCCATGTTGCTGTTAAAAGATTTAAAAGATATTTCCGGAGACAGGAAAGCAGGTTTAAGAACTTTTGGAGTTGTTTTTTCCCCATCTCAACTCGTACGATACTCGAGTTATCTTTTGATTCTGTACTTCCTTGTGATATTAAATCCCATTACTATAAATTTACTGGGTATGGGAATTCTGGTTCTTGCATTGCCATTTTTTTATTTTTTTAAAAATACATTTGTTCACATGTGCAAAAAGAATTGGACTTTAGATAGAGGGGATTTAAAAGCTCTCAAAAGTATAGGTTATTCGGTCTATGCATCCGTAATATTCTTAGGATTGGCCCATTTTTTTTAAATTTCCATGCAGGCATTGGTCCCGGCACTCATGAAAAAAGTATTGTTAAGCGATTCTGACAGGTAATTTCTCAATTGGAATTCAGGCGGAATATATGCGGACGGAGTGGTGGATATAATTCCAAAATAATTTTTATCTAATCGATTTCTTATCCTGTCCTTGTATTCAAAGACTTTCTTTCCAAACGCTGTTGTAACTCCCACATCAATAAAGAAATAAATAAAACTGCCATTATTGCTTTTTAATTTGTTTAAACAAGAAATAAAATTATCGAATTTGTCATCGATGAGTTCGTATACAAGTGCAACATCTTCTGAATAATCCGAAACATCCATAAAAAAAGGAAACAAATCGAAAGGAAAATATGATCCCATACCAAGAAGGAAAGTCCCTTTTGTTTTTTTATTATAAAATAAAAGTTCATACGGCCTGTAAAGTTCGAGATCTCCACTATCAAGATGCTCTAAAAGGTCTTCCTTTTTCTTTTCAGATACGTATATTAAATTTTTTACTGCCTTGACAGGCGGCATGCCATCCAGAGAAACCAGCACATTTTTTTCAAAATTTGCCTTGAATTCCTTAATGACTTTAAATTCATTTCTGACTATATGTTTGGTTTCTTCAAGGGTTTTCCCTTTATCGGGAAAAATGTCCTCATAGATCGCATTTACCCCATCTTTTTCGATTGTCAGAGCAGCAATCCCGGCATCTATATCCTCGAAGTTACAGAATATATGAGGTGAATTGAATCTGACCTGTGTATGCGTTACATTAATGCCGATTATTGGAACTTTGTAACCGGTATGTTCGGCGAAAATATTCAGGACCGTGGGTGGCAGGTATAAAAAATTCTCTTTGTTGTAATAGTCTGATAATTTCCCTGCATATTCTTTCTGCTTTTTCTTGTCAGCCCCATTACATCGTTTGCTGTAATACAATCCCTTTGCAAGCGATTCGGTGCATTTTAAAATATCGGGCACATAAACCAGAGGAAAATGCAGCACAACCACGCCTTTTTCACATTTTATCTGTTTTGCAAGCTTTTCCGCGGATTCAATGGCACCTTTTTCTCTCGTCCCATTTACGCGTATCCTGGCTTTTTCATCCCTGCACAGCACAAGGGCAGCGCCATCGGTATGCATGTCATCCGGATATATCATGCCGTCCACCGAAGCGCCGATTTGCGGTATGTCGCCAAATTCTTCATGAAATATTTCCAGCATGGACTGGTATTTCCCATTGTACTTCAGCGTGGCATAGAAAAGAGCAAGATCGGGCTTGAAATCAAGCTGCCTGCGAGCCTGTTC
Source organism: Candidatus Methanoperedens sp. (assembly GCA_036567605.1). Lineage (GTDB taxonomy): Archaea > Halobacteriota > Methanosarcinia > Methanosarcinales > Methanoperedenaceae > Methanoperedens. Next base: position 45,876 of record DATCUE010000125.1, read on the forward strand.
AATTATATCTGCGGCTGCCTGTTTATGGTCTTTCTTATTACTGAAAATCGTAACGGATTTCAACTTATCACCATGCCGTGTTGAGACAGGCTCAAGCACATTTTCTTGAATATCATTGTCTGGAATTGATATATATTTTTCTATTGATGATTATAATAATCATAACATTTCCCCATTGTCCTAAGATGCGATACTTAATATAGAATGAATCACATAATCCATATTCGGGATTATTATGGTTCGTCCACGAGGAGAAATTAAAGTTGTATGCCAGAATGAGAAATGCCGTTTTTATTTAAAAGAAGCAGGCAAAGATATCATCAAACGTGGCAGGTATCACACAGGTCATCAGAGATATT
>DATCUE010000126.1:0-15968 GCA_036567605.1 Candidatus Methanoperedens sp.
ACACCCCTGTCATGGTAATCCGGCCTTCCTGCCCGGCCGAGCATCTGCTGGAACTCGCGCACGGTCAGCCATTCTATACCCATAGCAAGGGATTCGAATATCACCTGCGATGCCGGGAAATCCACACCTGCTGCAAGTGCCGCCGTGGTCACTACAACCGGAAGCTCCCCATTTCCAAATTTCTCTTCCACCTTCTTTCTTTCGTGATATGAAAGTCCTGCATGGTAAGGCATGGCTTTTATTACAAGTCCCCGCGCAAGCACCTCGCAATTCCTGCGCGAGTTCGTAAATACTATTGTCTGGCCCCTGAAACCTCTGGATGATTTTTTATCGTATTCCTGCTTTGCAAGCCGCTCGATCAAACGTTTCTTCTCGTACTCAGGCGCAAAGATAAGATGCCTCTCGATAGGCACAGGCCGCTCCTCAAATTCGATAAGCTCCGCACCCAGTTTTTCAGCAAGCCATTGCGGTTTTCCCACCGTAGCCGAGAGGTATATGAATTGTGCCTCGGGGGCAATGAATTTCAAACGCGCAATAAGGCCGTCGAGGCGGTGGCCCCGTTCTTTATCCTCAAGCGTATGCACCTCATCTATGACAACGGTCCCGACCCTGCCGAGCGTTTTTGCATTGCCGGACCTGAGTACGAAGTCAATACCTTCATAAGTGCCAACGATTATATCCGATGATAATGATGTCCAGATCCCTTTTGTACCTTTTATTATCCGGCTTGTCCCGATGCGCAGAGAAGTTGTTGCGATGGAAGAATAGCGCCTCGTGAACTGCTCATATTTCTGATTTGCAAGCGCCACGAGGGGTACTAAGAAAAGCATCCTGCCTTTCCTGTTCAGGACGTTCTGGAGCCCGGCAAGTTCACCAACCAGCGTTTTCCCTGTGGCAGTAGCCGAGATGATCAACTGGTTCTTTCCTTCCAGGAGCCCTGCGTTTACCGAAAGTGCCTGTACGGGCATCAATACTTCAAGTTGGTGGAGAAGTATCTTTTTAAGTTCATCATGAACAGGCAGCTCTCTTACTTTGAATGAGCAATCAACCCTGCTTGCCTCTATCGTATCAAATCTCGTTAATCCCGAATCCAGTTTTTCGGGGCTCAGCATTGCAAGAACCCTGTCGAGGTTCCTTGTTTTAAGCAATATCCGGGTAAGCCGTTCCTGCCCGTGTTTCCCCAGCTTTGCTGATTTTACTTCCCGGATGAGCTCGTTTATAGCGCACTCTTCGCATACATATTCATTATGAAACCGGATAGATTTGCTATCCACGGTGGTATATCTACCTGCAAGGAGACACATTCGGCAGGTATTCGCGTACCCGTAATCCAGCTGGTACGCGGATAGAAGTTCCTTGAATCCTGCTTCGGAATCTTCATCCCCTTCTGCAATGAGGATCTTATCCGCAAGTCGGAGGAGTTCAATAAGCTCATCGGGGGCCCTGAATTCTTCTTTATCTCCCCGTCTAATCCTGAACCTGCCGGCGCGGGCTCCTTTTGGTGTTTTTTTTAATGTAAGGATGCCGTAAAAGATCGGCTCTTTGGCATTATCTTTGGTCGGCAGGACTATGATCTTTGATTCCTGTGGGTGGATGATTACTGAAAGCATTCTGGTTTAGAATAAACCCATCATGTTATTAATTTTGGGTCAGGGTTACCTTATCATCAGGCCACATATTCCAGATATCCTTTCGTTGTATAGGATACAGGTCTTCCATCTATGTTACCGCTTACTTCATAGGATCCTGATAACTCCCAGATGACCCTATATCCGCCGCTTTCAAGTGGTATTGGAATTGGCGTGAAGTGTTCTGTGGTAAATATGATATTGACTTCATTTTCCCCAGAAACGGCATTCAGAGCGGTAACTATCGGGAATGGGTAATCCGGGAACTGTGGTATTTTCATCATTTCATCCCTTTGAATCTGTATTTCATCGTTTTTAAATGTCCCTATTATTTTCTTGTTCCTCCATATTTCGAGGACCGACATCTTTGATGCTGTATGGTCTCTATCGGTTACGTTTCCAAAGGCAAAGGTATAAGTTCCTGCATTATCTCCTTTCAGATTATTCTTCTTTTCAGAGGCCTGTCCCCAGTCCCATCCCACATCATCCTGCCACAGCCAGTATCCCCAGTTGTGGTCGTGATAACCTCTTACGTTTTTCAGTTTGTAGGTCTTTTCTGAGGCAGTTCCTTTATTGACCGTGAATGTTCCGCTCACTTTCATCCCGGGTGAAGCTGTGAGCCAGTAGAGTGACCTGTAAGGCTCAAACAGAACATTAAAAACAGGGGCCGGCTCAGTTCCCGGTTTGAACAATCCATCGAAAACCGTCTGTCCATCATTTGATTCAACGTGTACCGAGTAGCCTTTTTCTATCAGAGTAACACGACTCCTGGATATTCGCAGGTCAGGAGTTTTATTTGACCATTCAGCCAGGGTTACGGGATAGCCTTCTATCGTGAGGTTTTCCTTAACAGGAGTGGAATAACTTAACAGGACAATCGCGGCACTTTTTGCGGGATCATATATATCCCCCTTAAGAGTGAGTGTGGTGATAAATGAAATGTCCTGCTCTTCATCTATTATATTGAAGTAATACCATTCATCATACAATATGCTTCTCGGATCGCCTTTATCCGGAGGATGGAAGACATCCAAAACTAACAGCTCACCTATCAGGTTATTTTCTTCTGCAATAGCCAGATTCGCGGTTGTTGACAATAGTAATACTACAGCTAATATTATTATGTTGTTTTTCATTTTACGCACCTTTTGAATTTACTTTTTCACTTCGACGATATCGAATTCCTCAAATAATGTCCCATCTGTCGAGTTTAACAATGGCCGTTTTTTTCATATCAAACACAGGCGTATCAAATATAGTTTCATGGCTTGCCAGTGCGGATGCGATCAACGAAAAGACTGCGCCAAAAATTATCGCACATACCACAAGATCAGTTATGTTTCTGCTCATATTTTTCCTCCTTTTTTAAAAATTTTAATCTGTTTTTCACCATATTCCCACAGCCTATATTTTCTGCCTATTCTGACAGGTAACAGTCCATTATGATAATAGCGATAATTGATATAAGCTTTTCGATAATCAGGTCCCCTTCTTTCATGAACAGCAGGCCATTATCATAATAGGATCTTGCCGCGGTGGGAAAATCATTCGAGATTTTTATTAGAAAAGGTAGAGGACTTACAAGATTTATGGATAGGATAGGAAGTGAATCTTATAAGAATTATTCATCCTCTACAAAACATAATCTTCTCCTATCGGATATATGATTTCTCCAAGATTATGCCCAAATTTGCACCAGATAATCATACGGCATGAGAATCAAATCTTGCGATGTCATCAATCATGGCTTATCTCAAGATAGTCTATTCCGTTATTCGACCAGCTTGTATAATCTGCACTCCTGTGGACGAGTATGAATTTGTATTCTCCTTCCGGGAAAAATACTTCAATTTGCGGGCTTACCGATGTGTCTATATTCAACTGTTTATCCAGGGTTAAAGTCATTCTTCCCGTATCTTTCCTGTCCTGTGCCACGAAGTTGATGGGAAGCGGGATGGTTTCGGTCAATTTATTCCCGTTCGATAGCTCCATATCTATCCGCCCCCGGGGTGCGCCGTTTTTGATCTCGTTGGATAGAATGATTTTTGATTTCGCGGGGAGCTGCACAGGCACTATATGCTTCAAGCCCACCTGGCCATTCATAACAATGTTAGCTTCAGTTGCGAACGCTTTGAACGATTTTTCGGCCAGGTACTTATCATCAAGAACCTGCATTGTATTGTAAACCGCCGTAAATCCGGCGGCTGCAAAGACAACAATAAGTACCGCAAGAACTACAAGCCCGTTTTTCATCCTAAAAGTCTGTCATTATCCTGTACTGGTCTATCTCGGGCTGCCTGAGTTCTTCCAGGAACTGCTCTGTCATTGAACGCACATCCTTGGCTTTGGTGATCGCTCTTCCGACAACGATTATATCAGCACCGGATCCGAGGGCTTCTTTTACTGTGTCCACCCTGATACCCCCGGCCACGGCAACAAGCATTCTCTCTGATAGCTTTTTCATGGCAGGGATATCGCCCCAGGCGTGTTCGGCTTTGTTTTCATTATCAATTGCCCTGTGAAGTTCCACAACGTCGGGCTTTACGGTCAGGGCCTTTAATACGGACATCGGTTTTTCAACATTCAGCATGTCTATGACGGCATAAATGCCAGTCTTCTTGGCCTCTTTTATAGCTTTCTCGATGGTAGATACAGGCGCAAGTCCTGATATTACCACTGCATCCGCAGTAGCGTCAGCCACCATGCGCGCTTCGAGGTTGCCAGTATCAAGAGTCTTTAGATCAGCCACAACAAAAGCATTCGGGCGCACCTCGCGTATGGACTGGACCACGTTCACGCCGTATCTTTTGATAAGCGGGGTTCCGGCTTCTATGATAAGGTGGTCGCTCTGCGGTATCTGCTTTATTATACTCTTTACCGCATCGATATCAGGTATGTCGATGGCAACCTGAAGATAAGGTGGATTCCACAGCCTCACTACCTTGAATCCCATTATCGGGTGCATGGTTCGGTCTTTCTCATACATGAGGGTCTTGTTATCCGGGAATCCCTGCATTGCCCGTTCAATGGCAAGCTTTGTGGCGCCGTAATTGTAGCGGTATATCTTATTATAATCCCTGGCTTCAGGATGGATAAATACGCTGACAACGATGCTTAAATCCTCGATCTGGCCTTCGGGAATAACACCTTCCTGCACCGAATCCGCCACTGCCCTTGCCACAGCGGTTTGGGCGGGCCCGAATATCTGGGCGGCCTGGGCCATGTTCTTTACGGTCACTTTCGGAACAATCAGTGTTGCCGGCTTTGTCAGCAGGTTTGGCCTGATTACCGACAGAAGAGGTGTATGTCCCATTGACAACTGTGTAAAACCGTTGGCAAAAGCCTGCCCGACGGGTCCTGTTTTTTCTCCAATGATCAAGTCAATATGAGCCAACTCTGGTTCTTCGCCGATTAATGCCTCGCCTACTAAAAACAATGTGATACCTCAGGGCTTCACATATAGACTTTACTATATATAGGTATTTCTAATAGTCATTATGAATTGCAGGTATTCAGCAACTTAACCCTTTCTGACAAGTGATGTGAACACAGCAATCCCGCATATGATCGCTGAAACAATGTACGTATCCCGAAAAGCCGGCAGGAATGAACTCCCAATGTTGCCATAATAGACATATCTGGTGCTGAACACAGCACCTGAGATTGCAACTCCTATCACCATACCCATGTTCCTCATTGTTCCAAGCATTCCAGCCGCAATGCCAAGTTTCTCCCTGGGGAGTGAACTCATAATAATACTGTTGTTCGGCGCCTGGAAAAGCCCTGTTCCGAGGCCGAATAAAGCCATGCGCAAAGCGACATCAATGAAACTTGACGAAGGTGAGAGAAATCCAAGAGAGAGCGTGGAGAGGCTTGCGATAGCAAGGCCAATTGAACTTAGTAGATTTGAATTTGTTTTATCGTATAACCAGCCGCTTATCGGGGATACGACTGACATGACCACAGGGACGGCGATCAGCACTATGCCGACTTCCTGTGGCGAATACCCAAGCTCATTCTCAAGAAAGAAAGGCATCAAAAGTATGACACCGAACATTGATATGAAAACCAGGAACGCGCTGATATTGGCCGCTGCGAACGGCTTGTTACGAAAATGCCGCAACTCCATGATGGGTTCTTTTGCCCTGTTTTCGATGCGGAAGAAAAGAATAAAAAACATAATGGATATCCCGATGAGAGCAGCTATGTATCCCGAACTCCAGCCAAGTTCCTGGCCCTCGCTAAATGCCAGAAGCAATGATACAAGACCTGCAAAAAGGGTGACAGCCCCCGGAACATCGAAAGTCGGACCCCGGGCATTCTCATCTCTTCGAAGGATAGTTGAAGCCATCGTTACCCCGACTATCCCTACAGGTATATTGATATAAAAAATAGACCTCCAGCCGACATTTTCGATCAGGAACCCGCCCACGACAGGGCCGGTCATTGAACCTATCGCCACTACAGTGCCTATAAATCCCATTGCTTTGCCTCTTTCTTTCAGGGGAAATGCATTGGAGATTATTGCCACACCTGTCGCCATCACCATTGAAGCACCGATGCCCTGTACCACCCTGTAAAATATCAACTGGCCGACAGTGTTTGAGATGGCGCATAGTCCAGAACCCGCTGTAAAAATTGCAATCCCCACCGTAAAAATCGTCTTCCTGCCGAAAATATCAGAGAGCCTTCCAAAACTCAATAAAAGGCTAGTGATAATCAACAGGTAACCCATTATCACCCATTCAATGGTCGTAATGTCGGTCCTGAAATATTCGGTGAGTGTCGGCAGCGCCACATTCACAATGCTGCCGTCAAGCGTGGCCATGAAAATGGCTATCCAGACCGTAAACATCGCCTTCCACTTGTAATCCATTTAATGTCCCTTCACATGCTTGAGAATGTGCCCTATCTCAGGAAGTATGAGTTCAAGGGCAAGCTTGGCAGCATTTGGCGAGCCCGGGAGGCAGAATATGACTTTCCCGCGTGCAATCCCGGCTATTGCCCGGGTCAGCATCATCGAGTTCCCGACCTGTTCCTGGCTTTTGTACCTGAACAATTCCCCAAAGCCCGGCATATCCTTTTCAATGTAAGGCGATACTGCTTCGATCGTGACATCATCGGGTGAAAGGCCGGTCCCGCCAGTTGTAAGTATCACATCCGCTTCCGAATATAGGCACTCTTTTATCGATTCCCTGATTATCTCGAGATTATCAGGGATCAATTCGTAATGCACTACCCTGCTGCCCTGTACCTGGATCATTCCCCATATGAGTTTCCCTGATGCGTCCTCGGCGCGTTCGGGCCTGTCAGCCTTTCCATATTTTTCAAATCGCGAAGTGCTTATCGTCAGTATCGCGAATTTGCATGAACTCTGCACATTTTCCTTGTGAAGAAGCGAAGTATCCATGGGGGTTCTTATATGATAAAAGATATATAAGAGTACGCAGCAGAATCCTTGATTTTAGTCAAAATCCCATATAGTCCTTCCTTTAAAGAAAGTCATAACAAAGCCGCACTGCTCGCATATAGCCAAATCAACTTTATGAGCAGTGAATCCCCATTTACTATCTATTTTACCTTCTTCTTTCTTAAACTGAGTTCCATGACAGAGCGGGCATTCTAATTTTTTACTCTCGACTACTTTTAACACTGCCCCTTATTTGCAGCCTTTATCTTTCCATTCCCTGCCGTACTTCATTCCCCATGAAGCCCACATCACTCCGAGAATCACTGTCGCCACGAGTAAAGCAACCAGAATAATGGCGATCTGCTGAAAAAGACTGAAAGATGAAGCGAAAAACGCCACGTAAATTATAGCAAAAATCAGCAATCCGAAGAAAACAATTATGGATACAACAACTCTTGAGGCAAGTCCCGGCGGTGTTTCCTGATTTTCTTCCTGGTTCATATCAACACGTCCTGAATCTTCCACCCTTACATTAATTACATGCCTCTGATACTTTATAAAATTAACCTGTAGCCAATTTTAGCGGCCTGGATTACTTTCACTTCGCTTGGCTTGCCCATATATATTGCCCGGGTTATCTTTGATTGAGGTGACTAACATGGATTTATTCTGGAGCGGTCTTGTAAATCGTGCCTCAGAGCACACATGGAACGAAAGGAGAAGCCAGTTCAGCAAAGTGTTTGAAACTACTATCCGGGGTATGGAAATGAGAAAGCAAAGGGAGGAAATATAGAATATTGAAAATATCGGCTCAATACTCGTCACGGGACCGAACCGGAATATTATGAAAAATTCCAGATTGGATGTGAACTTTGCAGCGCCATTCGGGGATATGATGCTTACAGGCTGCTTCGGGCTGATGGATGCTTACCTTAATTATTAAGGAGGTTAAAGAAGGGTGGCATGAACAAGGAATTATTCAGGCCTGTAATGCGGGCGATAGTGGCCCTGTTTTTGATTGTTCTGATCAAACTTGTCGCGATGCAGATACTGCGGGAAATTGATCTTGCTTATTCATTAATAGACATTGCCCTCTCACTTGGTGTGATCGTGGTTTTATTGAAATTCAGGCAGGAATTCAACAGGCAGCTTGGTATATCTTCGCCTGGTTTTCCCGAAGCGCAGTCCATAATATCCGGAATTGTGCTCCTGCTTGCAGTATTGGTACTTTACGGTGCCTTTTCGCCCTATTCGTACCTTCTGCCTTACGGTCTTTACTATGTTATTTTCTTCGTACTTGCGCTTGTTCCTGTTTATTTATTGTGGAATATTCTCTATAAACATAGCGACAGGCTGTCGGATTTTTTCAGCCTGCTGCTGGCCGAAGAAAAAATATTATGTTCATGCGGGCGGGAAAACCCCGCATCGAGCAAGTACTGCAACAGGTGCGGCAGTGCGTTGCAGAAGCAAAAAACTAATCCGTGATATTTTTATTATTTTGACGTCTTCCTGTACATCCTTGCCTGGAAACCGTGATACTTGCAAAATCCTTCTGCGTCCTTCTGGTCTATCGTCTTGCTGTCAAATGAAGACAGGTCGGCAGAGTACAGGGCAAAAGGCGACTCTCTTGCAACCACTTTTGCGCAGCCTTTAAAGAGCCGAAGCTTCACATTCCCGCAGACACGTTCCTGGGTGTTGTCGATAAATGCATTCAAATCCGAATACAGCGGCTCATCCACAAGGCCCTTGTAGGCAAGCTCGCTCCATGTTTCGTCAACAAAAGACTTGAACCGCAATTCGTCCCGTGTGAGAACGAGCTTTTCAAGATCCTTATGGGCGGTCAGCAGTATCGTAGCTGCCGGGTGTTCATAGTTCTCCCTTGCCTTCAATCCCAGCACCCTGTCCTCCATCATATCCGTGCGTCCCACGCCGTGAGACCCGCCAAGTTTATTGAGTTCATTTATCAATGAAACGCCGTCGAGGGTTTTGCCATCCAGCGAGACCGGGACACCGCATTCAAAACCGATATCTATGTTCTGTGCGTCTGGCGCTTTTTCAGGCGAGACCGTCCATTCAAATATCTCCTCAGGCGGGATAAAATCGGGTTCTTCAAGCCGTCCCCCTTCGATGCTTCTGCTCCAGATATTCTCATCCACGCTCCAGGGTTTTAATTTCGTGGCCGCTACAGGGATGCCGTGTTTTTTTGCGTACTCCATTTCCCAGTCGCGCGTGAGGTTCATGTCCCTCATCGGGGCTATGACCTCAAGAGGCGTGCTTCTGAACACTGCTTCGAACCTTAACTGGTCGTTGCCCTTCCCGGTACATCCATGTGCAAGGGAATGCGCCTTTTCTTTTTGCGCTATCTCAACTGCTTTTCTTGCGATGAGCGGCCTTGCTATCGAAGTGCCGAGAACATAGCCTTCATAACTCCCATTTGCCCTGATAAGGGGAAAGATGTAATCCTTTACAAATTCATCTTTGGCATCTATCGTGTAATGCTTATCGCTTATTTTGCCAGCCTTTTCTTCAGCCAGCCGTATCTCCTTTTCGGGCTGCCCGACATCCACTGTTACCGTGATCACATATCCGCAGCCGTAATGTTCCTTTAACAGGGGTATGCAGACCGATGTGTCAAGTCCGCCCGAGTAAGCAAGTACTACTTTTTTCATGGTCGTGGCTAAACAGTGCGGGAAGATTAATAGTTTTTGTTTCTTCTGAGCAGGAAAGTTATAAGTTCTACGGATATTAAATATGTGTTTTGGAGAAAGGAGGTTAGAAATATGAAAGCCGCGCAAATTAACGAATACGGAGGCAGTGAGGTTGTCAAGATTAATAAAAATGCAAAAGAACCGACTGTAACTCAGGGACACCTTCTCATCGAGGTACATTCGGCCGGAGTTAACCCGGTCGATTGGAAAATCCGCGAAGGGTATATGCGGCAAATGGTCCCGCTGAGATTTCCTGCCACGTTAGGAGGGGATTTTTCAGGTAAAATAGCGAAAGTGGGAGAAGGCGTTTCCAATTACAAAAAAGGAGACGATATTTATGGGCAGGCCAGCCTCATAAGAGGCGGATCAGGATCGTTTGCCGAATTTGCCTCGGCTGATGTAAATACTGTCGCACATAAACCAAAGAATCTGAGCCATGTTGAAGCGGCTGCACTACCGCTAACAGGAGTAAGTGCATGGCAGGCACTCGTTGATCATATGGGTCTTTCCGGGGGCAAAAAGATCCTTATACACGGCGGTGCAGGAGGTATCGGATCAATCGCTATCCAGATTGCCAGGCACATGGGAGCGTATGTGGCGACGACGGTGAGCGCAAAAGACGGGCAGTATGCCAGAGACCTGGGCGCGGACGAAGTTATTGATTACAAGAACCAGTTCTTTGAAAATATGTTGCACGACTATGACGCAGTCTATGACACGGTTGGCGGCGAGACGTACATAAGATCTTTCAGAGTGCTGAAGAGTGGCGGCACGATTGTTTCCATGTTAGAGCAGCCAAGGTCAGACCTCATGAAACAATATGGAGTGAATGCCATAGGACAATTCACGCAGGTGAACAGTGAGAGATTATCCAGACTGGCTGAACTCGCAGATAAACGTGTAATCAAAGTGCATGTCGAAAAAACATTTCCTCTGGAAAAGGCGCAGGAAGCACTCGCATTCCAGCAAAATGGACACCCGCGGGGTAAGGTTGTACTGGAGATAAAAAAGATTGAGATACGGGGCAAGGAAAAGTAAAGGCCCGGAGATGTTTGGAGGCTATTAAGATACGGATGGATTTTTTCAACTCAGCATACGAAGGCATACCTCCCTGGGATATTGGCCGACCCCAGCAGGAATTTATACGTTTAGAGGAGAAGGGAGAGATACAGGTTAGCGTGCTTGATGTTGGATGTGGCACAGGAGAGAATGCGCTGTATCTTGCCGGATTGGGGCATGAGGTATGGGGAGTAGATATCGCGCCCAAGGCTATTGAAAAAGCACGAATAAAGGCAAAAGAACGGGGTTTGAGGGCAACTTTCCTTGTGTGCGATGCGCTAAACCTTCAAAGCCTTGGAAGAACATTCGATACAGTTATTGATTCAGGTTTATTTCACGTCCTCTCGGATGAGGAACGACCGGTTTTCACAAGAAGTCTGGCATCGGTTCTTCGCTCCGGAGGAAGATATTATATGCTCTGTTTCAGCGAGTATGAACCTGGTTCATGGGGACCGAGACATGTTACACAGGCAGAGATACGGGCAACGTTCCGAAATGGATGGGAGATCAATTACATCCGGGAGGCCAGGTTTGAGAGTAATAGCCATGATAACGGAGCAAGGGCATGGTTATCTTCAATCACAAAGTTGCACAGCGCCTGACTTTACTGTGTTTCCTGCCATATGAAAAATAGATCATGAGCCCTATGGCCATCCAGATGAGAAGCCGAAGCCATGTATCAACCGGAAGTGCGATCATCTGTGCAAATGAGAAAAGCATTCCGAAAATCGGGACCCAGGGCACGAAAGGAGTTTTAAAAGGCCTGGGTAAATCCGGTTGTGTACGGCGTAAAACAATAACACTTGCACTTACTATCGCAAAAGCAAGCAGGGTCCCGATCGAGACGAGCGCGCCCAGGATCTCAATAGGGAAAAGACCAGAAACAAACATTGCAATTGTTCCTGTCAAGATCGTGGTTACGTAAGGTGTTTTGAACTTCGGATGAATTGACGCGAACCTTTTTGGGAGGAGACCGTCTTTTGCCATTGTATAGAATATCCTCGGCTGGCTGAGAAGTAAAACGAGAACGACTGAACTCAAACCGGCGATTGCCCCGATTTTTACAAATGGCCTTAACCAGAAAAGACCCGGGCCGGCAGCATTAACAGCAACAGCTATCGGGTCGGGTACGAGAAGCTGGTCGTATTTTACAAGACCCGTTAGCACAAGCGAAACTGTAATGTACAGTACCGTAGATATGGCAAGGGAACTGATTATCCCGATGGGCATATCTTTTTTCGGATTGCGTGCCTCCTGTGCCGCCGTGGAAACGGCATCGAAACCGAAATAAGCAAAGAATATCACACCCGCTCCGCGCAAAATGCCGCTTAGGCCGAAATGTCCGAATTCTCCAGTATTCGGCGGTATGAACGGCACCCAGTTGCCGGTTTTTATGTAGGCTATTCCGAAGGTTATGAAAAGTATCAGTACGCTTATTTTGACAAGAACGATAATGTTGTTAAAAACAGCAGATTCCTTGATACCGATAACGAGCAGGACGGTCATCACAGCAACGATGAACATGGCAGGCAGGTTCAGGAATGCACCCGTGGTGTGCCATCCAAGTACCGGATCCTGCGTGAGGGGTGCGCTGGACAGGTATGATGGGATATTAATCCCGAAGTCTTCCAGGAAACTTACCACATAACCCGACCATCCGACAGCTACGGTGGATGCACCGAAAAGATATTCAAGCATCAGATCCCAGCCTATTATCCAGGCGAAAAGTTCTCCAAGAGTTGCATATGAATACGTATAGGCGCTGCCTGAAATCGGGACTGTTGATGCGAACTCCGCATAACAGAGCGCGGCCATGGCAGCACCGAAGCCTGAAAATATGAATGAGAACACGATCGCCGGCCCCGCATACTGGGCTGCCGCCTGGCCGGTAAGCACAAAAATCCCCGCGCCGATTATTGCCCCTATCCCGAGCGTGGTCAGGTTCAGGGGGCCAAGGACACGCTTCAATTCGCGGTTATTGGCGGCCTCTTTCATTAATTGATCCATCGGTTTCCTTATCAGCAGGTCTTTGAACATGTTACTCCGGAAAAACAACCCTAAATCAACTTCATTCTTTTTCCAACCCCGTTGAAAATTTCAAGAGCCTCGTCCAGATCTTCTTTTGTATGCTGTGCGGTCACGATTATCCTGACCCTGGCCATGTCTTTTGCCACGAGAGGGAAAACGATGGGCTTGGCAAAGAGCCCTTCTTCGAAAAGCTGGACGGAAAGTTCCATTGCTGTCTTACTTTCTCCCGCCATTACGGGAGTAATGGGGGTTGAGCTGTGCCCGATATCGAAACCCATGTCTGTCATGGCTCTCTTGAAGTACCTTGTATTTTCCCAGAGTCGTCTCAGGTGCTGCGGCTCATCCTGTATCATCCTGATAGCTTCCATGGTCGCAGCCGGCACTGATGGTGGGTGGGCCGTGGTAAAGATGAAACTCCGGGCTGTATTGATAAGGTAATCCCTCAAATCCTTTCTTCCTGCGATGTACCCACCCAGGCAGCCGAAAGCTTTGCTGAGAGTGCCCATATCAATATCCACTCTTCCTTCGAGTTTGAAATGATCGATTATTCCCCTTCCGTCCTTTCCAAGTACCCCATCACCGTGGGCATCGTCCACCATCACCATGGCATCATATTCTTCTGCCAGTTCCACTATCCGGTCAAGTGGCGCAATATCCCCATCCATGCTGAAAACCCCGTCCGTGACTATCAGCCGCCTCCTTGAATCTTTTGTCTCTTTCAAAACCTTTTCTAACCCCGTCATGTCCAGATGGGGGTACACCATCCGCTTCGATTTTGTGAGCCTTACCCCATCGATAATGCTCCCGTGGTTGAGCTCATCGCTGATAATGGCATCCTCTTCACCCATCAATGCCTGGATAGTGCCCCTGTTGGCAGCTATACCGGCGACGAACACAAGAGCGGCCTCTGTACGCTTGTACCCGGCCAGCATCTCCTCAAGCCGGATATGTATCTCCATAGTACCTGCGATCTGCCGCACCGCCCCGGTACCGAAGCCCCATGTATCTATTGCTTTTTTGGCAGCCTCCCGCAGGCGCGGATGGTTGGCAAACCCCAGATAATTATTGGTACACATTATAATAACTTCTTTTCCGTTCAGGACTACCCGGTTCTTCTGTTCAGTACCCAGCACAGGAAGTTCTGTATACAGGTTCCTGTCTTTCAAGTCCTGTATCATATCCTTTAAAAAATCTAACCTGTTGGTCATCCATTTTCACCCCATTCAGTATCTTGCGACAAAGTATATATATTGTACAACAGGACAAACTATTATTGTTTTAAGGGGGAATTATGAAAGCAGTTAGAAAGACGACTGAAGGGCCGGGGCTGGAACTTGTGGATATACCTGTTCCCGAACCCGAGGATCATGAAGTGCTGACAAAGGTAAAAGCATGCTCCATGTGCGGTACCGATGTCCATATTTACGACTGGGAACACCCCTGGTCTGAGGGGAGAATTGTACCGCCAAGGACTATCGGCCATGAAATATGCGGCGAGGTAATAGAAATCGGGGACGCTGTCACTCTTGTTAAGGTGGGGGACATAGTATCCGCCGAGTCCCACATCTTTGACGGTAAGTGCATGCAGTGCAGGATGGGAAATATGCATATCTGCGAAAATCTCAGGTTCTTCGGGGCTGATGTGGACGGGTTCTTTTCCGAGTATGCTGTCATCCCGGAAACCAATGTCTGGAGAAATCCTCCTGAAATGCCATTTGAGATAGCGACCCTCCAGGAATCTATCGGGAACAGCGTTTACACGGTATTCAGTAATGATGTAGCTGCAAAGACAATCGCAGTTTTCGGGGGCGGCCCAACCGCTCTTTTTGCTATCGGCCTTATTAAGGCTGCGGGTGCTGCTCTTATTATCACGGTGGCGGGCTCAGGCCTGCACCTTGATATTGCACGAAAGATGGGTGCGGATATTGTGATCAACAGGCATGAGAAAGACCCGGTTGCGGAAATCTTAAGTCTGACAGGCGGCAAGGGGGTTGATGTTTTCCTTGAAATGTCGGGCAGTGGAAATGCCCTGAACCAGGGTCTTAAAGTGCTGCGACCCTCAGGCAAAGCCTCAATACTGGGACTTCCGACAAAGGATATATGCATCGATATGTCCAGGGATTTCGTTATGAAGGATATTACGGTGCGAGGGGTATATGGAAGGAAGATATGGGATACATGGCTCACCACATCCAGGCTTCTTTCAACTGGTAAATTCAATCCCGCTCCTGTAATAACTCATAGAATCAGGCTGGAGGAATTCGAGAAAGGGTTCGATGCCATGAAGTCGGGAGAGGCAGGAAAAGTCGTGATGTTCCCGTGAAAGTGTTCAAATTCGTTTGCCCCTGTTTATACTCAGGGTAAGATAGGATTGAAAATGATGAATGTAGTAAAAAATGTGACAGTATATGAGCCTGATAGAATTACCATAAAATCCTGAAGTTGGCAATGACCGGGGGAGAGTCGGATTTGATAATGAAAGAAGGAGACTTATAACCAACAGATGTATTATGGGATACAAAGATAAGGAGTAGATAAGAGGAATTATGGAAAAAAGAAGAATAATTCAAATCACGGTGGCAGTATTAGTTATCCTTACCATGTTGATTTTTGTGGCAAGCGTAGTATCGATTGGGAATGCAACAGTAGATAAAACAGGTGTTTTTGAGAAGAAAATTAATGAAAAATCACCTGGTAAAATTCAAGTAAGACCAACGACTTTAACCTATCCACTCTATAGAGCCAGGGCAGTCTGGGATGGAAGGTATATTTATATCCTGGGCGGCACAGGAACCCATCCAATAATTCATAATTATAAACCCCTCACTCTAATTTATGAGAACAGAGGAGGGGTGGGGTAAAACCCCAGAGATATATCACCTTGCAGAGTATAAAAGCATAACTTTAGTTGAACAGAAGGAGTTCCGATTATTTCAGGTGAAAAAGCCATTATCAATAAGGGAATGGCTTCCTTTAATGGGAATTACACTTCCGGCTACACTCATTCCTGGAAATATAATAGCTCCAATAAAAGAAGAATTGTCAATTAAAGATGCTGCCGAATTGATAGTGGAAAGAGCTACAGATTCTTTGATACAAGAAATAGTCAGAGAGGAGAGGTACTCGCTTAGAAAT
>DATCUE010000127.1:0-48199 GCA_036567605.1 Candidatus Methanoperedens sp.
TGATGCAAACCTGCATGAGAACTATGGACAATTACAATTGAGATAACGGTTTCCATTCGGTCTTTTCAAAAACAAAAGTTTTTAGCCCTTCATGTGCTATATAAAGATGATTTATATGTCATAAAATTAAATAAACAATGACCAAATATAAGCGGAGATGCATTATCGAATTTTGAAATATATCTTCCTCCAAAGGAAAAGGAAATTAATCATTTATCCAATCTTATTGATAACATAAAAGTGAGATGCGATGAAACGTTACATTATGTTAACTTACAGATTTTCGCCATCAACCAGCTCCCCAACTCCATCCTCAACGAAGCTTTCGGGCAATATCAAATCAATAGTTGAGGAAATTATGAAAAGAGACCATCAAATGACAGCGCCGCTTAAAAAATCAATAAAAATCATATTTACCTCATTTGAATACGGATACCATGCAATAAATCTGCGTTCATCTGTGTTCATCTGCGGCTCATTTTCAATATTAGATTACTGTCTCCGCTTATTGAAAAAAGGATATCCCCCGAACATTACTTTCGCCCTGCTATCCCAACCGTTTTTAACACGGATAATATAGAGATATTACTATGGATTCAAAAGATGCACTTGTTGTTTTTGAAGGGAAAAAAGTACGGCGAACATGGAACAATAAAGAATGGTGGTTCGTTTTAGAGGATATTGTCTATATATTAACTGATTCCAGCGATCCCAAGCAGTATATTCAAAAAATGAAACAGAGAGATGAACCCCTGGCTAAAGGGTGGGTACAAATTGTACATACCCTTGCAGTAGATACTTCTGGCGGGAGGCAAAAAATGAACTGCGTGAATACAGAAGGAGCTTTCAGGATAATCCAGTCCATTCCATCCCCAAAAGCCGAACCTTTCAAAAGATGGCTCGCCAGAGTCGGATACGAAAGGATACAGGAAATAGAAAATCCGGAACTTGGACAGGACAGGGTTAAGGAATATTACGAGCTTAAAGGCTATCCCGATGATTGGATCGATAAGAGGCTCAGGGGTATAGCGATCAGGCAGGATTTAACTGATGAATGGAGAACAAGGGGCATTCAGGAGAAAAAAGACTTTGCGATACTCACGAATGAGATATCAAAGGCAACATTTGGCAAAACCGTTGGTGAATACAAGAAATTCAAAAGCCTGGAAAGGGACAGCCAGAATCTAAGAGACCATATGACAGACTGGAAGTTGATCCTTACTATGGTCGGTGAGAAAGCAACAACTGACATTACAATTTCAAAAGATTCACAGGGATTAGAAGAATGCAGGGATTCTGCGGTTGATGGCGGCACAATTGCAAAGAATACAAGGAAAGAGTTGGAGCAGAAAATAGGAAAAACGGTAATTTCAAATGAAAATTATCTAAATGTAACTGGAAAGAAACAACGAAAGCTCTTGCATGAAGGCGAAAATAGGTAGATATGGATTCAAAAGACGCACTTGTTGTTTTTGAAGGAACAAAAATCAGAAGGGTATGGCATGATGAACAGTGGTATTTTTCAGTAGTTGATGTTGTACAGGTTTTGACAGATAGTCCAACACCAAGGCAATATTGGGGCAAAATTAAAGACAGGGAATTTCAACAACTTGAGTTGTCCCCAATCTGGGTACAACTGAAATTGCCATCAGCAGACGGTAAGAGTTACAAAACAGACTGCGCCAACACCGAATCAATGTTCAGGATAATCCAGTCCATTCCGTCCCCAAAAGCCGAGCCTTTCAAAAGATGGCTCGCCAGAGTCGGCTATGAGCGGGTACAGGAGATAGAAGACCCGGAACTGGCGCAAAAACGCATGAAAGAGATATACAAATTAAAAGGCTACTCTGATGACTGGATTGAAAAAAGAGTAAGAGGAATAGCGATAAGGGATGAACTGACTGACGAGTGGGGCAAAAGGAGTATCAAAACAAAAAGTGAATACTCGATCTTAACTGCTGAAATATCCAAAGCTACGTTTGGATTAACGCCCAATGAATACAAAAAGGTCAAAGGACTGAAGCGCGAGAACCTCAGGGATCATATGAATGATCTGGAATTGATTTTCACCATGCTTGGAGAGGCTTCAACAACGAAAATAGCCAGGAACAGGGATGCTATCGGCTTTGACGAGAACAGGAATGCAGCAAAAGAAGGAGGAACTGTTGCCGGAGTGGCACGGGAAGAATTGGAAAGAAGAAGCGGAGAAAAAGTCGTCTCCAGCGAGAATTATATTAATGAACCTCAATCCAGGAAAAGGCTTGAGAACAAGAAGATGAAATAAGGAAGATGTAATGGCAAAAAACAATAACGGAAGAATAGTAAACGACCAATCCAGCATGAACGCATACATCAAATCGGTCTGCGACATCATGCGTCGCGACAGGACAAAAGGCGCTCTGGAGTACATCCCCGAACTTACCTGGATGATGTTCCTGCGAATACTTGACGAAAAAGAGCAGGAAGAAGAGCTAAAGTGCCAGGCAGTCGGAAAATCTTTCACCCCCTCACTCAAAGAACCGTACAGATGGCGGGACTGGGGAAATCCTTACGGTAAAAAGAGAGTGGAACTGCAAAACGGCAAAATGGGAGATTTCCTGGATTTTGTAAATAACGAGCTGATCCCTTATCTTAAATCATTCCAGAACAAGCCATCGGCGAATATAAAACAAAAGCTCATATCGCAAATCTTCAGGAACATCAACCAGACAAAACTTGCAAGTGAGAGGAATCTGCTGGACGTGCTGGACAAAATCGACCATCTCACCTCGGAAAACATCGATGAGACCCACCAGTTCCCACTATCGCAAATCTACGAAGGCTTGCTCTTAAAGATGGGTGAGAAAAACAACGATGGCGGGCAGTTCTTCACTCCAAGGGAAGTCATCAGGGCGATGATAAGGGGAGTTATGCCGGAAATAATCAAAGACGGCGCGTTTGTAACGATATATGATCCTTGCTGCGGTACAGGGGGCTTCCTCGCCGAAAGTTATGCTTATTTTATTAACCCTGAGCTATCTGGCAGGGAACTGAACGCAACCGAAATAGAACATTTAAAACATGATGCTTTCTGGGGTCTGGATAACAGCGACACAGCTTTCCCGATCGCGCTGGCAAATTTAGTCCTGCACGGAATAGATTACCCCCATATCGGTTTGAAAAACACGCTGAGTGGCAGGGATACATATATGGAGCTATTCGAAGGCGCTCAAACTAAATTTGACTATATATTTACAAATCCTCCTTTTGGTGGTAAAGAGGGGGAAGATGCCAAGACTAACTTTGTTTTCAAGACAGGCAATACCCAAATTTTGTTCATCCAGCATATCATAGACCATCTCAAGGACGGAGGAACATGCGCGATGGTTATCGATGAAGGGGTACTTTTCAGGACAAATGAACTGGCTTTTGTCCAGACAAAGAAAAAGCTGCTGGTAGAATGTAATTTGTGGTGTATCATAAGCTTGCCGCAGAATGCTTTCTTAAATGCTGGCGCAGGGGTCAAGACAAACCTGTTATTCTTTACAAAAGGAAAGCCAACGCAAAAAGTCTGGTATTACGATATGTCCGGTATCAAGATTCTGAAAAAAGACCCTCTGACGCTTAATAAATTCGATGACTTCCTGCGCAGGCGCCATTCTCAGAAAGAAGAAGATAAGATCAGTGAAAAAAGCTGGTTTATCGATATAGAGACGATAAGAAATAAGAATTATGACATAAAAGCAGTCAATCCCAATGTCAAAGAAAAAGTCACCCCCAAACCTGAAGAGCTTATCAAGATAATCGAGGATT
This sequence comes from Candidatus Methanoperedens sp., assembly GCA_036567605.1. Classification (GTDB taxonomy): domain Archaea; phylum Halobacteriota; class Methanosarcinia; order Methanosarcinales; family Methanoperedenaceae; genus Methanoperedens. Next base: position 3,793 of record DATCUE010000127.1, read on the forward strand.
CTCAGATTAAAATAAATGAGAGTTTAAGGAAATTGAAAGAGATTAGTTAAGAGGTTTATAAACATTGGATTGAGTGTTACATTAGTTAACTGGAATCTCAATAGATCGGAATTCATTGAATTTGTCGGATTTAGATAGCCCGCGTTATTTCAACTCCGCCGCCTTCTTTATCTCAGTCCCGAGCGACTTAAGTATCAAATCACGCATGGCATTGGCCTCAGGCCCGGTCCTTACCCTGGGGCGCGGTATCTTTACTTCAAAAATCTCTTTTACAGTGCCCGGGCGGACAGACATCACTATGACCCTATCGGCAAGGTATACGGCTTCGTCCACGCTGTGTGTTACGAAAAGCACGCTTATGTGTTCTTTCTCCCAGATCCTCAGGAGTTCACCCTGCATGATGTTTCTCGTCTGCGCATCAAGCGCCCCGAAAGGTTCATCCATCAGCAGGAGCTTGGGCTTATTTGCATACGCCCGCGCAATCCCCACGCGCTGTTTCATTCCTCCTGAGAGTTCATGGGGATAGTGGTCCTCAAATCCCTTCAAGCCAACAAGCTCTATATAATATTCCGATATCCGTCTGCGTTCCTCTTTTTTCAATCCCATGACTTCGGGCCCGAACTCTATATTGCCTTTGATCGTGCTCCACGGGAAAAGTGCGTATTCCTGGAAAACGAACCCGCATTCCTTATTTGCCCCCTCTATTTTTTTCCCGTCGAGGAATATCTCGCCCGCACTTGGAACATCAAGCCCGGCGGCAAGGCGCAATATTGTGGTTTTTCCGCATCCACTCGGGCCAAGAAGACACACGAACTCCCCGTCCCCGACCTCAAAATTCACCCTGTCAAGCGCAAGAAAATCATTGAATTTCCTGGTAACATCCTTCAGGATCAATCTACCCATTTTATGAACCTCTTTTGTAGAAGAAGTATACTGATATTCATAATGTATCCGATGATACCTATTACTATCATTCCCGCCACCATTTCTGCGTAGCGCCCGAGATCGCCCATGTTCCATATAAAATAACCCAGGCCCACGGGACTTTTGATGACCATCTCGGCCGCGACGATAGCCATCCAGCCAACGCCGAGGCCGATACGAAGCCCGGCGATTATGGATGGTAAAGCGGAAGGGATGATAACCTTTGTCACAATCTTCGATTCAGATGCTCCCAGCGTCTTTGCAGCATCGATAAGCCTGACGTCTGTGGATTTCACCCCGTGGATCGTATTAAGGATGATAGGAAAAACAGTGCCTATGAAAACGATGAATATGGAGCCTCCGGATACAAGGATAAACACTGCAAGCGGGATCCATGCCATGGGGGGCATATTTCGAATGATTTCGATGATAGGATTTAGGATATTCCCGATTAGCCTGAAATATCCTATCCCGATGCCGATCGGCACTCCTATCACAAAAGCGATTACACCGCCTTCGATAACGCGCAGCAGGCTTGCATTCACATGGTCAATGATGCCGTAAGTAAGCGCCGGGCCGTAAGTTTTCATGAAAAGCGAACCCGCGAATGCATACCATGTTTCAACAGGTGTGGGCACATCCCGCAGGCGTACAAACGGTATGTTAAATATATCGCTTCTTGCCAGTATTACCAGAATGTGCCATAAAAGCACGAATCCGATAAGGGAAAGGATGTTTATTGTTAATCCTTTTTTTCCGGGGTCATTTTTCATCAGGTGGTTACCTTAACTCCTTCCTTCTCTGCTTCCATAAGGAAAAGAACATGCTGGATTGTTCCGGCTCCCGGGTATCCAACGGTCTTTCCTCGCAGGTCCTTTAACGATGTGATATTGCGTGAGACTACAATCACGGATCCTTCATCGTTCATACCTGCAATCACATTGACCCGCGCATCATCTGTAGTGAAATCATTACTGTTTATCCTGTGGATAATCACTGGGGGTATGCCGAGACTTCCGATATCCACTGTCCCTCCCTTAAAGCCTTTCTGCATCTCAAACGCCCCATTCTGGAAAGGCGCGCCTTCGGCAACGACTATGTTTATTCCAACGTCTTTATACCAGCCTTTCTTCCATGCCACATAGAAGGGAAGTTCGTGGATGTCACTGACCAGGTAGGCATAGCGGATTGTCACGGGCTCCCTAAGTGATATGTTTGTGAGATTTGCATTGCTATTCTGCACCGCCCATTCGACATAGCTATCATTCACGAGCGAGTTTGCATAGTCCCCTGCATCCTTATACCCGGATTGGTTCCATTTATCCGGATCAAAAATTCTAAAGTCCTGTATCTTCTTAATAAAAGCCTCTGCACCTGAAACACTTGGTTTGTACACGAACTCTACATCTGCAAGGCTGAGATTTGCAGCATTGCGGTCTGTCATGTTGCCGAAATCCATTGTGAAATTAATAAGATCCTCGTGGTCGGGGGAGCTTGCCGGTTTGGCGTTATTGATATACTCTACTGATTTTAATTGTACAAGGGCCATACGCCTGAGTATTTCATCGGCGTTCTTTGTGTCCTTATACCAGTTGTAATCGTATGCCACAACACAGCACGGATGCCCCGCCCATATATTTTTTGAGTAAACAAGAGGTTTGCCGTATCCTTTAGTGACGGCTATCGCAGGGTACGGTTCCCACATGATGAACCCTGCTATATCGCCTGTCCCGAGTCTCTGTACCATATCCTGCCCGCTCATTCTGACAAGATTTATCGGCTCGCCGACTTCTGCGGTTTTTTTGTTTTCAAGACAGCCTGCCGCAAGTGCGGCCAGAAGAACAACCAGTAAGATTTTCCATGGAGTTTTCATAATTTCCCCTTTATAAAGATTGTTTATTTGTTTTAAAAACACCATATTTAATGTTTTCTGTATGCATCTCAGGAATTACCCAAACGTATTAATAATGATTGATATATCTACAATTGTGATAAGAGGTATCGATGACAGCAGATGATCTGATAAAAGCAGCAGTGGACTCTGATGAAGCATTCATCAAGGAACTTGGAAGGATAATCAAAGAAGAGCTGCGCATGACGGCCGCGGAATTCAGTGGGAAGTCAGGAATCCCTGCAAGCACGATATACAAATTATTATCAGGACATCGCGAACCCAATATCAAGACCTTAAGACAGATCGTTACGGTGCTTCGAAGAATGGAGGGAGTGGAAAAAGCAGAGTTCATTGCTGTCATCGCAGCCCGCCCCGTGCTTGATTACATCACAGAGAAAAAGTTGAAGGTAAAAGGTCGCCTTCTGACGATCAGGGAATATTCCGCAACTTCGATGGAAGAAGCCATCATTGCGGCGATCAGGGCCGAAAGGGATGGGGCAAAAGCAGTAGTCTGCGCCCCCATAGTGAGCACAACGGTTGAAAAAGTGCTTCGCATCCCGGTTGCCACGATAATGCCAAGAGACAGCCTTATCGAGGCGATAGAGCTTGCGGCAAAGAAGATGGGATGAAGTACGATCTTATTCCCACTAACGAGGTGGCGAGCGAAACAATATATAACGCATAAAATACGTCGTAATGCCAAGAAGCATTGTCAATACCCAGAATATAAAGACAGTTCTCATGGGAAAACGGCTCTTTTTTATTATCCTGTCAATTGCCAAAAATGTGCCTGCGACCAATACAGAAGTACCAATAATGGCATGGAATACCGTGACCAGAATCGGCAGGTTTGTTAAATGAGAGATGATTGTCTGAAAACTTCTTATCAGAGAAAAACCCATCCATAATATAAAAGCTATAATCGCTAGAATAACTGCAAGCCTTGTCATTTTAAAATGTCTTGAAAAAATCCCTCTTTTTGCATAAACTACGCCCAGACAGAGTATTATAAAGCCTGCTAACGAGATAATTAAGGCTAAATCAGCAAGCGGACCAGCCCTAGTACCAAGAAAGCTCATGTATTTCACTCCCTATTAATCAAATAAAGGTGTATTTGAATAAATACTTTTTACATATGGCCTTTTCTATTATCGATATAGATTTCACACAATAAAAAATATAGAGGATAAAAAAATCCTCATGCTCTCAATATTAAACCATGCGGGTGTTACGGAATCTTTCATTTTTTTCATATTATAAATGAGAAGAGCTACCTTCTCATTTAGACGGAATAAATCCATCTGATAACGTTTTCAAGAAGGCCACGATATCTTCCTCCTCTTCTTCAGTCAGTCCCAGATGACCAACCTTTGGATTTGCATTTAATGCCACTTCAGGTAATGGCCAACAATTTTTACCGACCACACTGCCATCGAAACCGCACACAGGCAAGATGTCTCTGGTATTATAGAAATGGACTACATCTTTTAAGCTGCTGAAGAAACCATTATGCATATATCTTTTCACAAATGTTGCATTCGGTCTTTTATCCACATTTCTCAAAGTTGGTACTCTAAATTTGCCATAATTTATCCTTTGGTATTTCAATAATTTCGGATCATTCTGTATATGGCCGGCAAGTCCGGGATCTATATAAGCAGCTCCTGACGGATTAAATTCTGTTTCGTTATAGAAAGGATTTTGCGGATTTCTGGGAGTTCCTGGATCTCCGTAGATAAAGTTTGTAAACAATGGATGTTTTCCATCAGGACCAGGATCCGCTATATGACATTCATCGCAGATAGCTTTACCCTTAAATAACTCTAATCCTTTCATTTCTTTTCTAGTTAACTTAACTTTTCCATCCAGGTATGCATCATATTTTGAAGTGAAAGGTGTTACCTCCCCAGACGCCTCGAAAGCAACTATTGAGAATGCTATATAATCAAATGCTTTTTTCTTATCTTCGCAGGCATTGTTTCCCCATACTTGCTTAAATAGATCCACGTAACCAGACGCACATACTTTATCCACAACCGCATCACCGTTCGGGTTGTTCATTTCCAGGGGATTCAGGAAAGGCGCAGTAGCCTGATCAGCAGCCGCAGTCCCTCTTATTTCTCCAGTTGCCCTGCCATCCCAGAACTCTCCTCCTATGAATGCCCCGGTAGTTGCATTATCTAACCGGAAATTTGGTGCAAATGTTGAGTATGCAATGGTAGGAGGTTTGCGATTTCCAAACCTTGTAGGAATCGCTCCATGATAAACTCCTCCTCTGAGGACATTTGAAGCTTCGTTCGGCCCACTCCAGCCTACATCTTTTCCATGACAACCATGACAAGATTGTCCTGCAGGCTCAGATAAATTTTCATCAAAGAATATAAGATCTCCAAGAAGCTCTTTGGGTGTGAGATTTGTTTGCACATTTCCCACATTAGTAATTATTTTTCCAAGCATGACATCCAATTCTATATTCTTTATCCTAACGCTCGCTTCCTCAGGCCTGATGTTCAACCCTATATTCCCCAGATCGACAGTAGCTGCTTCGGATGTTGATTTCGCCACAGCTTCCATTCCTACTGCAACGGTAATCAGCAAGATCGCCACGCAAATCCAAATTCTTTTACTTAACATAGTTGATTTCTCCATTGATTATTTCTCTTTTTAGGCTTTTTCAACCTCAGCGCTTGACGCACTTTACCACACTACCTTTTAAGGCAAACCCCCTGTGCATCTCGGATTTTTTGAAATGTGGTTTATGGCATGATAAAACTGAAACTATTCCAGATCGTGTTTTTAACCCCAACCCGCACTGATAATTGTGATTTCATAACATTCAGATTCACTAAACATAATTATTATTAATTATAATGCTCATGCATTTTATATTAATATGTTTACTATCATCCTATAAAAAAAATTGAGATGGAAAAGCACATGGTAAAAGCACATAGAATTTTCAAAACCCGGATCAAATGCAAGGGAGAGAGCAGTATTTCTTACTCTCTCCCTGATTACTTACCTGGATCAGTCCTGGTCTTCGTTCTAGTCGTTGTTAGATATCGGCGTAATAGTGCCAAAGAGGCCGTGTTGCTCATCATCTATGCCTGCTGCAAAGAACAGGGTGTTGACCGGTCCTGCATTGGCGCCATTTCCAAAGCCTAATCCCCATAGTCCGTCGATGGTAATAGGCTTACCATCAGTGCCTCTAAGAAGCCCCTGGAAGTTCCCTTCTTCAGGGTCGAAGGCGGCGATCTGTCCGCTTCCGAAATTGCCAACCAGCAAATGTTCACTGAACTTCCCGAAGTCTGAGGGGGCAAGCGTTATCCCCCATGGTGCATTCATCCAGTTCCCATGTTTTAAGCGCATCAGCAGATTTCCACCTGGGTCAAAGACATCCACGAAACCAAGCCCCGGGCCATCCAGGTTATCGTGCTTCTGGGCATCCTGCTGGGCAAAAGTGACGAATATCCTGCCTTCAATGTTTTGCACATTAAAGGGGGCAAAGCCTACAGGAATGCTTTTATCGGTGAAAGCCCCAGCGGACAAAGAGACCTGATTGAAGTCTGTATCGAATACATCCACAGTACCCCCGCTGAAATTTGCGACATAGAGAACATTCGCGTTTCCTTTCTTAGCTATTGTCGCGCCCTTGTAAACCGCCCCCGGCGAGTTATCTACCTTAAGGGTGGCGTTGTTTGGATCGACGGTACGGTTCCAGGCCGAGATCGTTCCATCTTCTGTTACGAAAATGAATGCTGCTGGCTTACCTGGTGTAACTTCGAAATCCAAGCCCCCGCTAAAAACAATTCCTGTTGGGGTCGATGGACCGGTTCCGCCCGCGGGCGGCGGAATGTTAACTACCAGTGGATTGCCGGGTGGGAACGGCTGACCCGTTCCGTTGTAAAGAGTTGATACTCCCATACCGTTGTCCGCAACCCACCAGGGACCCGTCGGAGGATGTGCAATGCCCCATGAGTTCACAAGGTTGGGATCGGTAATTTGCGCAAGACCCGGCACATCAGAGACAAGATTAGTCTGAACGTAATTATTTGCCGCAATTGTTGGTATCAGACTCTGGACCGGCCTGTTGAAGAAATTGTTTTCAATGGAGTTCTCACCACGCACCAGCGTTATAAACCTGACCGGAGAACTGGCAGGCACATAGCCCTTCTGGAGTTTCTCCTTAACAAGGTACATACCTGGCGGGAGATTATCGAATTTGTAAAAACCCTCGGCGTCAGTTACAGTTTCTTTTTTGACGTCTCTGGTTTCCACACCCATTCCCTGCAACTCGATCTCCCAGCCCTGTAGGCCTTTCTCGGCTGCATCATGCATTCCATTACCATTGACATCATTGTATTTAGTTCCCGATATGCTTCCCCCAGGCGGAAGCACATTTATCTCCCCTATCATCTTCATTTCATCGTGGATAAGACACATATATTCAAAATTACCCGGCTTGATGAATGTAAGATTATAGCTTGCTCCCGGAATCAGTATCCCTGAATTATAAAATCCGGTTCCATTATAGCCATCAACACCTGCCGGACCGGCTGCTTCAGGATTTATGATAAAGCCTGGAAGTTCAAATTCTGGGGGAATCTGGTTAGCAGCCAGGAACGATACTGTATGTATCTCCATTGGGTTAAGTTGGGTCCACATTACATTATCCCCCTGGTTGATTGTAAGTGTACCTGGAGTAAATCTCATGTAGGCTGCGTCATGTTTTACAACATCACCGCAAGCAACCGACTCTCCGCCTTTTTCTATGGAAACAATCCAGCCCCGGTTCATTATTCCGAATCCGGGAGGAACGCTAATGTCTGTCATAAATGTTGCGCTACCTTTGGAATCTGCTGTGATATTGCCCAGTGAAAATACCGTTGACCCGGGCATTTTGCACGTTCCTATCTTGATATTTGCCGAATCCATACTGTTTGGTTCTAATCCGGTAACGTTTATTTTGACATTAAGATCCGCCGGATTTGGCATGTTCAAAGTTGCCTTTCCATTCACTGAAGAATCTATTTGATTGATATTTACATTTACCATTTCTGGTAATGGAATATCGATAAACATCTTCCACATGGTTGTGTTATCAGGGCCCGGAGATGATGTCACCATCTGTTTCACTTTCTTTGCCAGATCTCTTCCGACATCTATGTCTTTTTGCAGGTCAGTCCTGCCCTGAATATTGTATTCTTCTTGTGTAAACGGATATTTACTTCCAGACGACTGTACAATGACAATACCCTGCATTCCAGGATGAATTAGACATTGATAGGAAAATATTCCAGGTTCAGTGAATTTCAGAGAATAGTTACCGCCTGTTGGTAATATTCCTGAACTTACAAATCCCGTTCCATTATATTCCGAATCTCCTGAAGGAGCCAATGATTCGTGACTGCCAGCCGGCGGCGGTGTTTGCCCGGACAGGAAACTTATTGTATGGAAATTTCCTTCGATGCTCCATTTAATGGTATCTCCAACATTGACAATAATTATCCCGGGATAGAATGCCATTCCCTGTATCGCCATGTCTTTAGTTTGTCCACCTGCTATCACATTCCATGTTCTGGCTTCTGAAATCGTATCAGGATTTCCAGCTACCGTACCTATTGTTGCTATGACTGTTAACAGAGTCAAAAACAAAATAGTCCCCTTAATTTTACTCATATCAATCTTCTCCCTATTGAAACTCTACTCATTTGTCTTTACAAATGCTTACTTGAGTGTCCGTACATATGTAAGAACCCCCAAAACCAACATACAACCCAATGCATGTCCGGTATGTTCAAAGTCTTTGAACATTTCATTCCCAGAGATACCGCTGTATCTCATAAATGATAGTGATGTTGTATCTATTTAAAACTATCTTCTAATTTTTACCTTGATTGTATTATTTATTTGTATATGGAAATCATAATCAGGTGCATGTCTGAATTTCCTTGAGCGCAATATATGCATTTGATATATGCTTCTGCATCATAATGGTTTATAACGAATGCAGACCAACATATTTATAAAATTTACATGAGTATGAACTGAATAGTTTCAGTTCTATATCAATCATATAAACCACATCTTTAAAAAATCCGAGATGCAGGGGGATTTGCCTAAGGTAGTGTGGTGAATGCATCAAGCGCCGTAGTGGGCGCAGGACAAGACATAAATTAGAGGAAAAGGGGAGATAATAGATGGCTGATATTAAGATACAGATTAGCAACGAAAGTACTGTATTGACAGACGACAAGGTACAAGCTGTGGTGCCTGCACTTCAAACCCAGGTGAGAGATCATTTTGCCCCTGTATGGGGGATAGATGCTGATCTCGAATTTGTGACCAAAGACAAATTAGACAAAAGTAAATGGTGGCTGATTATATTTGATAATTCGGATCAGGCGGGGGCGCTTGGTTATCACGATTTGAATCCCACTGGCCTGCCGATTGGGAAGGTCTTTGCCGGAACCGATATGCAATATGGTTATCAGTGGACTGTCACTACAAGTCATGAATTGTTGGAGATGCTGGCAGATCCCGACATCAATCTGACTGCACTCATGACACCAGATCAAAAGACTGCTATTTTGTATGCCTATGAGGTATGCGATGCAGTTGAGGCAGATCACTATGGATATGACATTGACGGGGTATTAGTATCAGATTTTGTCTATCCATCCTATTTTGAAAATATGTTCATGGATCAAAATGTGCAGTTTGATTACAAAAAATATCTAAAAAATATAGTTCCCGATATGCTGTCAGGTGGCTACATGTCCTATTGGGATATAAATTCAGGTTCTGGGTGGCAGCAAATCAATGCTGATAGACCCAGCGGTATCAAAGGTATGCGAACACCAAGACCCCGGGTTGGCAGTCGCAGAGAGAGGAAAATGATGCCTCGTAACCAATGGATGAAGAGCGAGATCAAGGGGAAAAGCGTATCGCGCGCCCCTGCAAGAAGGTGAACAAAATAACTCTACAAGAAGTGGTTATATATTTAGATGCAAACTGGGGGAGGCGAAGATTGGTGCACGAATCTTGATATGTTATTGTTCATGACTTTTAAAAAACGATTTTAAATAGGACTTATGCAGAGAGAAAAATGGTCCTCTACATTAGGATTTATAATAGCCGGCATAGGCTCAGCAGTGGGTCTTGGCACTATGGTGAGATTTTCTTATATGGTGGGCAAAGATGGGGGAGGGGTATTCCTGATCCCTTATTTTATTGCGGTAGCCTTTTTCGGCATACCTCTGATGATCCTTGAGTTCACTATGGGAAAACATTACAGGAACTCAGTAGTACCCACCTTCGCTACGATAGGAAAAAGACTCGGTTGGGCGGGCTGGTTCATCGTTTTTAGTATGAGTATGATATTAAGCTACTATTTTGTGATGATTGGCTGGGTGCTTGCTTATTTCCTTTTTTTTGTTTTTGCCAAACCCGTACCCTTCTCTCATTTCACGGACTCTTATTATCCATTACTTTTCTATCTTATTCCTGTAATAATCGCTTTTCTGGTAATTAGAGCAGGCGTCAGGAGTGGAATTGAAAGGATTTGTAAGGTGCTTGTCCCTCTTTTGTTTGCGATCCTTCTCTTTCTATTGTTACAGACTCTTTCAATGCCCGGAGCAATGCGCGGGATTGGATTTTATCTTGATCCGGATTTCTCAAAACTCACGGATCCATTAATCTGGACTGACGCCTTCGGTCAAGCATTTTATTCCCTTGGTGTTGGAATGGGTATATTTCTTACGTATGGTAGTTATATGAAGGAGGAGAACACTGAAAAAACAACTGCTCTGTTTGCATTTTCGAATATTGAGAAAAGTGCTGCACTGATAGGTTTCTTTACTGCAGTTGCAGCGATTCTGGGTGGTTTTGTCATATTTCCAATTGTCTTTTCTTTTGGACTTAATCCATCTTCCGGCCTGCAGCTCGCTTTTATAACCTTACCACTTATTTTTCAAAGAATGAGTTTTGGTTTTTTATGGGGGGAGGTCTTCTTCCTGCTATTGTTCATTGCCGCAATATCAGCGTCAATCTCCATGCTGGAAGTTCCTGTGGCAACCCTGATGGATTCCTATGGTTTTGATAGAAAAAAGGCAACAACTATCGTATCGATTATTATAATGTTGATCGGACTGCCTTCAGCTCTGAGCTATACAAATCTTAAACTGGAGTTGTTCGGAAAGCCCTTTCTCGACCAATATGATTTTGCCTTTGGTACCATAGGTGTCATTGCGGCTGGGTTAATTTTAAGCACGGTTGCAGGATGGTTTATGAGTTCAGAGATTTTAGTAAAAGAAATCCAGGGTTACAGGGGCAAACAGAGCCTGTTTAAATTCATTATAAAATTTTTTATACCTTTTATCCTTTTTGTTATCCTTATAACCAGGATGATCGGGCATGGTTAGAGGGAATGGAGAACCGGACCGGGATGTTGCTCAGGGTACCCTTTCCAAGTTGGCACCGAAAATCCAGCAGAGTTTTCTTTATCCAATAACCGTTATACGCAGTCCATGCAAGAAACCAGTATGCTGAGGAAATATATCCAAATACAGATAATTTCATATATGATGGCCGTCAATGATTGAATGGGGTAGTTATAGTCTATGATTCAATGGGGTGATTATGAACATTGTGCTTTTTAAATGGAAAATAGCGACCTTGGGAAAAATCGATCATAAAATTATGGCTGTTGGAGTTGGTTTCCTTCTATTCCTTTCGGTGTTTGAGATCTCGGTTTCGGTTACAACAGCGGCCGCATCTTCTCTCTGCAATCCCTTGCCTCATGAACCGATCCTTATCACCAGTGACAATGATTTTACCCACACTAATGGTGTAGTTTCGGGAACCGGGACAGCTACGGATCCCTACTTGGTTAGTAATTGGCAGATCAAAAACCTGACATCAGGGTATGCAATAAAAGTCGATAATTCGGAAGGAAAAATAACAAAGTTCTTCAAAATAGGCTGCATCCAATCAAACTTCGCACAGGTTCCAGCAACAGGCGCCAAGTTATTATGGATTATTAACATTCATACACCCACCACAATCTCTGATGTAGCAGGGAACTCACGGGACGCATTTGGCGTGATTGGAGTTCAGCTAGACTTATCCGGCAATATAAGTTTGGATAGTTTAAGCCTCAACAGAATAGGAGATCATGGAGTTCTGTTGAATTCGTCTGATCATATCAATATTATCCGCAGCAAGCTAAAGGCCGACGGAGATGGAGTTCTCATGCAAAACAGCCATCATATAGCGATTGGTTCCCCATGTAACCTGGCCACAGGCACTGACTGCAACGAGTTCACCTACGATGATGGAAGGGGCATTTGGATCAATAACTCTCATGATGTGTTAGTTCAATACACAATAACAAGTGCTGATGATAGTGGTGGCATTGTCATAGATGGAAATGAAAGCTACAATGTGACACTAATCAACGGCATTGCCGCCGGGAACGGACCCATATGCAGAATGGATCCTGAAACGGGAATCAGAAAACCAACCGGTCTTAGGATAGACTTTATTTCTGGTATTGCTATCATAAATGGAGCCCACGACATTAGCGTTAAGGGCTACAATATTCATGGTAATACCCATTACGACATCATGAACGGTGGTGATGGCAACTATCTAAATCGGTGCACAGGTATTGTGGAGCACATCAGTAAGAATCTTCCAGGGGGAGCTAATATAGATCTTAACGGTAACTGTTACGGAACTCAATCCGGTTTCAGTCCAACGCCAACAAAGAATTGCCCGAAGCCTTGAAAATATTCAGCATGTGCTCTTTCCCAAAGCTCAAGACGCTTTTTCTCTTTTTTCGCCCCATCCTTCCTCTCTATGGAATATCTCTGAAAAATCTTCTCTTCTAACCAGGATTTTATGTGTTCCGTCTTTTGCAACCATAACCTTTGCAGGCCTTGGAAAAGAATTTGCATTTGAGGCAAAGAAATCGGAATATGCACCTGTATCATAGAAAAGTAGATAATCTCCTCTGTGTGGTTTTCTTATTAATTTATTCTTTATCTTACAAAAGAGATCTCCGGTAAAGCACAAATTCCCTGCAACAAATGTTTCAAAATGTTCTCCCTCTTCGATATAATTTGCAATTTCTATTCTATGCAACTGTTCTGGAACTGCGGTTCCAAAGGTATGGGAGTTTACACCCACATCTACATGAACAATGTTCTCTCCACATGGAGTTTTTGAAACATGACCAATTTTTGTAATAGTTATTCCTGCATTTCCGACAATGCTTCTCCCTGGTTCTACGACAAACCTCGGGAGTCCGATTTCCTCCAATTTTTCTTTAAAATTCTTATCTGCAGAATATTTCTCATTAAACAATTTTTGGATAAATACATCCGGAGTATATATACTTGAGAGTTCCTCACCAATCCATTCCAGATCATCCAATTCTGGATTATATTCATAACCGATGAATTCATCCGCCCATGTATAATTTTCTTTTCGTGTATTTTTTATCTTCTTTTTAATTACATTCCAATCCTCTATTTCGAAGTACTGGATGCCCAACCCGCCTCCGACATCGATTTCATCTATGCTAAATCCAATTCGTTGTGCATCTTCGGATAAATTTATGAGGGTATCAAGAATTATATAATATGCATTGATATCAGTTATTTGTGATCCTAAATGAACCATCAAACCGTTTGGAATTAACATATCCATATCCAAGACTTTCTGGAATACGGAATTCGCTCGCTTAATATCAATTCCGAATTTACTCCAACCACTTGAAGTTACAATAGCTCGTGAAGTAATATGTTTAATTGGAAAACCAGCAAGTCTTAGATTTATTTTAGCACTTATTCCTAATTCTTTCGCAATTCTATTGATCGTCGTTAATTCCTCTTCTGGATCAACATTTATGATTATTTCTTTGGATATGCACTCTTCCAGATAGGATTCATTCTTACAATTTCCGTTTGCACGTATTTTCTCTTCAGGAATTTCTGCATTGAGGGCTATTTGCAATTCGTACTCTGAGGCAACATCTGCTCCAGAACCTAAATCGGCCAAAAGGTTAAGGACATAATAACTTGTATTTGCTTTGACTGCGTAACATATAAGGTGATTTTTGTATTCTTTTTCAAGTGCATGTTGATATTTTTCATAGTTCTCTGCAATAATATTTTCAAACAAAACATACAATGGCGTGCCATATTTTTTGGCCAAATCAAGCATATCCACACCATATATTTTCCGATGACTTTCTTCAGTTCTATCGATGTACTTTTTCCATGGTCCTTTGTCAAGAATGATGTCAACCCCTTCACTCAATATCGATTCTCAAGGTTTATATCGCTGTTGGTTGTGATAATGATACCAGACATTTACCTGAAAACAATAGCTATAGATGATACAGCCTGTCTTCATCCATATTTATCCTCGATGAAGAGTCAGTCATATCGTCATATCAAGCCGCAGGGAAAAATTCTCTGCCAACAATCTTTTCCGCTGCTCTGAAAGCTATAGCCGCAATTGTTAGAGAAGGGTTCACTCCAACAGTTTCTGGCAAAACTGATCCGTCTATCACATAGAGGTCAGGGTAGACCTTGGTCTTGATTGATGAACCGTCATCAAAAAATACCCTACCATAGCTATCTACGACACCATTTTCAATGTTACCCCCCATCGCACATCCTCCCAGAGGATGCAGAATTACAGTGGAACTGCTTCCAGGATCATCGAAATTCCATAATGGTGTGAATACCCTCTCTTCGCCTCCTTTTTCGATCTTTCCAGCCAACTTTTTCATTCCCTCTAAAATGTCCTCGAATATCTTGTTGTTCTCTTTTGCAGGCCATTCTACAAACAACTTTTCCCCGGGATCATTTTTATTTTCCATATCTTCCCATCCTGGTTTTAACTTTAGAATACCAGGCTTTTCGCCCCTGCCCATACAGGAAAAGACAAAGAACTTTGACATGCGTTCTTCAGGAGATGCATAAGGGTCTGCATAATCAGTGGTTGCAAAAGCTAATAGACGCTCCATTAACTTTCGCGTGGTCTCATCTTCGAGGGGTCTATTCTTAAGTATATCTATTAGAACATTCCTTACTGCATCATCGTTCCAGGCTTTTGAGAATAGACTGACCTGCTTTGCAGGGGATAAACCCTGAAAGATCAAGTCCATAGCTCTAAATCTATACAACAACCATAAATCCTGAGATAGCTTCTTCCAAAAACTTCCCCCGATCTTTCCTTCTAAATCGGCGGTCAATTCAAGTATTGTAGCAAAGGCAGGCGCCACCATCTTAGGAATAGTTGAGTCTTCAATTGTGAAAGCGAACTCCTTATCACTGGTTTTAAAGGCAATATGTGCTGTGTTGATAGGACCTCTTGTTATGTCTATCATTTTGCTTTCCAGGGTCATGAAGCCAATTATATCGCCATTGGTGAAGAACTTCTTTCCGAGCATCTGACTTAATCTTAGATGATTTCTTTCTTTACATTTCATCAGCAGCTCATTAGAACCAAGGGTTCCAGCAGCGATTATAAGGATTTTGGCCCGCATCTTTTTTGATCGTCGTTCCTCGGTTTTATGGTCATATTGAAAGTAACCGACGGTATATTTGTACTCCTCGCCTTCGTTGAATTCTATATCATAGACCTCGCTAAGTTCGTGTACTTCCAAAGGCTTCGGATTTGATGGAGGTTTAGGATTCAGAGCATCAATAAGTTTTTTGTTGAATGTATGCCTGGCTCCCGGAATGCATCCCAAAATACATCTGCCCTGTCTCTGGCAATCATTGTTTTGCTTTAACAATCTCTCCACTTCTTGAGGAGGCGGTTGCTGTGCATCGAACAGACCACCCGGGACATTTGTTATTGATAGATCTGCATCAAAGTCCCCAACAATCTTACCTCCCTCAATTTTTGTATTAACTATGTTTTGAAAACCTTCATCTATTAGCGCCTGTCCCGCTTCCTGGAAGACCTTGGTCTTTTCGAGCTTGTTCCCACTTAATCCAGCATTAGTGGTTATCTTATTTACCCCGATAAAGTTTCTTGCAATATCAAAATAATCATCTAACTTTTTGCCATCTGATTGAGTTGGCCAATCTCTATAGACACTTGGATGAGGCGGTAGAGTTACATTAGAATAAATGAGCGACCCTCCTCCCAAACCGCTGGAACAGATAACAGAAACATTGCCAAGAGCTCTAAGATCATACAGTCCTGTTTTACTTAACTCCCTGGCGGATGATAAAAGCTCAAAAATTCCTTTAGAGCTATCCGGATGAGCCCAAAAATGATATGGCATTTTGTTATCTTCCAGAAACTCACGCATGTTAGGGCGGTTTTTCCGTTCCTCCTTCGGGGTGTAATTCAATTCATGTGATATCCACCACTGACCCCGCTCTAACACACAGACCTTCTTGTTTGTATTATTCTTTGCATTATCACTTTCAAACTTATTTGCCAAAGAAAGTGCAAGTATTGTTCCGCCGAATCCAGAACCAACTACCACAGCTTCAAACGCATCATTTTGAGTCATAGTTCCCCCTTTTTGTATTAGCCTTAAACATTATTATAATTTTCTATGAAGAACATTAGCAGCCCTATATCTTCCGATGAAACCGCTATCGTCTGAAAACGCCACATAAAAGTCATTTTAAGGCTACAATAAAGGTTTTCTCTGGCCCAGAAGTTTCCCTTTCCCAGTGAGGAGAAAATCGATCCTGGAATGTTTATGAGGCTTCCTTGAAACCTGAAAAGATAGGCACGGGTAGGAGGTTAGGGGTGAGGGGGGAAGAGGAAGTTCATACTGCATTTGCGGAGGGGTGGTAGTTCCACTGAGGCGATTTACGATTTGAATTAGTTAGTTTTTCATTCGTCAATTGGATACAAATTCCCGTAGATTTAGAAGTTCAATAAGCTATCTGTTTTGGGTGCAGTCCATAATTGTTGAAAATATGTTTAGAAGCGTAGGCTATACTGTGCCAAAATATTTACATTTGTTGCCATGTTTTAAATACGGTAAGAAACTAAATAATCATTTATGGGGAACGTGGGCAGTAATTCCGAAAAAAAGACAATGAAAAAGTTCCTAATCACACTACACCTTCTACCTGGCGAAAATTCGTTACAGCACATCAAACAACTTCCTGGTCTTGAAGAATTAGAAATTGATGAAGACTATGGTCTGGTTGTTATCAGTCCCAAGCGCAAACTCTATACAATTCGTGTATCTGGAAACATAGATGCTGACAAACTAATGTCCATACAAACCAAGGTCAAAGGAATTTACCCTGATGTAAAGATCGCCCCCATAAAATAATAAATCAAACAAGAAAATTGGGAGGAATAAAAATGCAGGAGAAAATAAAAGTATTGGTTCAGATGAAGTATACCCGAGAACTCAGGAGTGCATTAACAGCTACAAGATTGTCCGCTTCTGCTGTTTCATCTATAGCTATTCCTGGTTTTTCACTGGATGAAAGCTATGTACCAGTTAAATTACCTAACCGAGTGCAAAGAGAAAGAATTGGAAGTATGGAAGTTGGCCGTTTATTTACTTTTGATTCGCGCCCCGAGGAATCTACATATCTGATCAGGGGTGAAGTAGAAAATAAAGACGCATTAAATCGGCTCATAGAAACAGTAAAACAAGACCCAAACGGTGTGGGGGTTTTTTCTGATCCGAGAATTGGCGCTTTCTCCGTTAACCCACAAGATGCGGTGGGAAATCATACTGATGTGGCAAATCTTCTGGAAATCAGTGAACTACAAGCAAGGGGCATGGATGGTTCCAATGTCATGGTTGCAATCGTGGATACAGGAATCAATATAGACTATTTGCGGAATAAGGGTGTCAATGCTAATATTGATGCCAGCAAGAGTTGGACACCTATACAGGATACTGTTTTTGGACCTGGGAAATATCCTCCTGACCATGGAACAATGTGTGCTTTTGATGTGTGTATTGCAGCCCCAAATTGCACTCTTCTAGATTATGCGCTTCTTAGATCAACAGCAGGAGGGGAGCCATTCATGGAAGGATTCCTAGGCGATGCCATCAAAGCCTATAGTAAACTGCTTGAATTACTCACCACTAACGAACAAAACAAACCACGACTGGTTGTAAATAACAGTTGGGGTATGTACGATCCATCGTGGGATTTCCCGGTAGGTCATCCCGGAAATTACAGCGATAATCCTAATCACCCTTTTAACATTATTGTTGAAAGTTTAGATGATGCTGGCGCAGACATTCTTTTCGCAGCAGGTAACTGCGGTAATGAATGCCCGATTAAAAAATGCAATGGTGCTACTGATAGACCTATTTATGGAGCAAATTCCCATCCAAATGTACTCTGTGTAGCAGGAGTAACAATAGACAAGATTCGTTTGTGTTATTCAAGTCAGGGACCGGGACGTCTTGATCCAAACAAGCCAGACATTTGTGCATATACACATTTCAAAGGTTCAGATGTTGATGATTTGCCCGATACTGGCACTTCGGCGGCATGCCCGGTCGCTGCCGGTGTAA
This sequence comes from Candidatus Methanoperedens sp., assembly GCA_036567605.1. Taxonomy (GTDB): domain Archaea; phylum Halobacteriota; class Methanosarcinia; order Methanosarcinales; family Methanoperedenaceae; genus Methanoperedens. Next base: position 22,152 of record DATCUE010000127.1, read on the forward strand.
TCGCAGCCATTAGGACTGTTAATTCTCCGAACGATTTTCCCCCAGCAACTCTTCGAAACATCATTCGCAGATATGCTGAAGATATAGGACAGATAGGATTTGACTATGACCATGGTTTTGGGATACTAAATGTCATGAACACAATTGACAATCTGCAAAAAACTCCAGGCATAAGGGAAATACAGGTTGGGGAATTGGTCTCTGGAAGTGTCAAGGAAACTGGCAATATTGCCATGTTTAAGTTGACTGCAAAAGGTATATTGAATATTAGTCTCGATGGGCCTGAAGGAGTAGATTTTGACTTATATGTCAGGAAGGGGGCTAAACCGACAACAACAGAATACGATGAACGAGGATATACCGGTTCTGCAAGCGAGAATATAATGATACAAGCTGAAGAGTCAAGTGATTTTTATATCATGGTTCATTCTTACAGTGGAGCAGGAGATTTCAGACTTAAGGCTATTGCAGAGTAAGGTAATGCCATTCGGATGAATAGAAACCCAATGTGGAAAAGGTGGTAAAGAAAAAAATAGAAATCAACAGGTCTTGAGTATCGAGAAATTGGATATGGCTGAATCCCATCGAGGTTGTCGGCAGAGCCAGGTGTGCCCGATTTTTTCTGCCTTAATTTTTTAATCAGTGATGGAGGTATCGAAAGCTTGATGCCTTAGAGATTGATGAGAACGCTATGAAAAAGATTGAAGAAAACGACAGTGATCGGAATATCTCCTGGTCCACAGAAAAAGCCCCGGATAATGCCGGCATGCTTGTAAAGGAAGGCCCAAAATCCGGAGAAGATAATAAAAGCAGCCTATGGATCCTCGATTCCTCGGCAAAGGAAAAGAGGATTTTTTTAGAGATGCCCACGGCGTCTTGGGCCAGGCTGGAATTGCAACCTGTGGCCAGCGGAAACCTTCGACTTTTATGCCGCTATCCTACGGGATCTATAGATAATATATTCAGTGGGCCTGTAGAGAAGGGTTATATATACAGGATATGGTACCAATCCGAGGCAGAAGGCAGTTACGAGTTGTGGTATACGCTGGATGGATACGGAAGCAACGCTGTCACATTTCGAGTGATCCAAGAGCCAGAGAAGGTGACGATGCCTCCATCGAGCCCGGTCGGGTCGTTTGGCAGGATCATGCTCTCTCGAAACATCGGCTTTTCCGCGGGTGGGGCCAAGGACATCGGAAACTTCAGGGAGAACATAGAGAAAGGCTACCTGCCGCTGCCCACTGATGTGACCTTCGAGGGTCTAGCTTATGGATATTATTTCCAGACCGCCCAGGCTGGAAAATGCAAGAAGCTCTTCTGCCCATCCTATAGCTATGCCGTTTCGAGAGATCCTTTATCTGGGGAACTTCAGCACTACCTCTATGTTGGCCTCAACTCTGGCGTAGCAGATTTTCGCAGAAATAAGCTGAACCTGGTACTGGTGCTCGATCGCTCCGGTTCCATGAGTACCGCGTTTAATCAATATTACTACGATCGCTATGGAAACCGTATGAAGGCAAAGGCGAAGATCTTGGACACAACCAAGATGAAGATCGCCAGCCAAACAGTAGTGAATCTCCTCAATCACTTAAAAGACGATGACCGCTTTGGTCTTATCGTCTTTTCAGATAATGCTTCCGTCGTGGAACCCTTGACCCCTACGAAAGATAAGAACATGGATAAGCTCCGTGAGAAAATTCTGGAGATCAGAGAGTACGGAGGCACCAACATGGAGGCGGGAATGAGGAAGGGGACTCAGCTCTTATGGAGGCTCAGGGGGATGGTGCCGGAAGTTGATAGAAAATACGACCCAGAGGAGTACGCGGACAGGATAATCTTTCTCACCGACGCCATGCCCAACACGGGGGAGACAAGAGAAGAAGAGATGCTGAAGATCTTCAGGGAGAATGCAGCCCACGGGATATATATCACCCTCATCGGCATAGGGGTCGATTTCAACACAGAGCTTGTCGAGAGTATGATCAAGATCCAGGGGGCCAATTATTACTCCATCCACTCTGCCGACGAGTTCAAGAAGCGTATGGATGAGGAGTTTGATTACTTGGTCACGCCTCTGGTTTTCGATATGCAGCTTCACCTCGATGCCCCCGGTTACAAAATAGAGAAGGTTTACGGATCCCCCGAAGCAGACGAGGCCACGGGAGAGATAATGAAGGTTAGCACGCTATTCCCATCGAAGGTCGAGCAGGGTAAGGTCAAGGGCGGGGTGGTGCTGATCAAGTTGAGGAGAATCTCTTCCGATGGGAGGATGAGACTAAAGGTTGCATACAAGGACCAGGAAGGTAAGCAGGACGGAGATGAAGCCGAGGTGGAAACTGGAGATGGGGAATCCGAGTTATATCAGGGATCTGGTATTCAAAAGGCCATCCTCCTCTCCAGATATGGCGATCTTATCAAAAATTGGCTCATAGATGAGAGGAGGGGCGCGGAGGAAGGAGAGAGGGTTCAGCCATCCGTGACCTTGGAGAGCGGCATAGTGGTGCCTGTGAAGCTGGGGAAATGGGAGCGCCAATCTACGCCACTGCATGTCTCAGAGCACTATAAGAATCTATTTAAACTGTTTGGAGCCTATTTTAAGAAGGAGATGAAGGTCATAGGGGATAAGGAATTGAAACAGGAGAATGCAGTACTGGAGAGACTTAGTAGTGCGGGTGATTAACAGGATGGCAAATGTTAACATGAAAAAAATGGAAAAATAAGGTTACCATGGGGTTCGGAGGATATCTCGCGCTCCAGAGCAGCGGCGGCAATCCCTCCGCCCCTTTACCCATGAGGTTACTTTGGATACATTTTCTTGATGAATGCTTTGTCCTTGGCAGAAAGATCTGTATTGTTGTTCGTTGCCTTGTGGTTCGTGAACATCTCCGCCGGGAACATGTACAGCATGATCGATTTCGGATCAAAAAGAGTCGCAGATATGCCCTCCGGGGAATATTTCTCCAGAATATTCTGGTCGATCTCTTCCTTGGTCCAATTGTTGGGGGGCCCCGAAAAATAATCGTATACGGCTTGCTTGTTCCACTTTAGCCTCTCATTGGGTGACTGGTGCTCGTGGATACAGCCCAGAGAGTGCCCGAACTCATGGACAACTACCCGCCGCCATTCCACATCGTCAGTTGTCTCGTCGAGCCAGCCGAAATTCATGGTCGGCGCGTCCTTATGAAAATAAGGGTCCAGCGCATCGACACCTATGGCAGACCACGAGCCTTGGCCCTCTATGAACGCGATCCGGACATGTTCGTCCTCTGTATCCACGAAGGAGATATTGATGTTCGCATACTTCATCCACATGCTCGCCATCTTGATGGCCTTCTCATGCTGCGCTTCCGAGCCATTGAGGAAGCGGCATTTCAGTGTTGAACCTCTCGGCCACTTTTTGGCGTCGATCACAGCCATCCGCTCAGGAGGGATAACCTTGCTCGGGTCGATGTCGTAGAAGAGCTCGCGCGGTGTCTTGAAAGCTGTGCCGTACAATGCAGTTGCGATCCTTGCCTCATGCGTCATGGCATGAGCCGGATGCAAATTCTCCGGGATAATGCGATCGCAACATATCTTTAAATCTGCTTTTTTATTCATAATACACTCACCTTTTACCTTTTACATGCCGACTTCCAGGTCGATGAATACTGGACTGTAGTCCGACGCTTCAGTGCCCTTTGGGCCTACGCCAAGGAACCTTTCGCCCGTATAGGCTTTAACGTAATCGGCAAGGCCGCTGCCTTCGATGACCGGTAATGTGTCTGGATTTTTCTCCGCCAGTGCTTTTGATTGCAGGAGGTAGTCATATTGGTTTATCTGCTTCTTAAGGTAGTAATAGTAGTCCATTGTTCGTCTTCGAGTAGACTTTTCACGATGTTTTCTATCCGCGTCTGGTTAAAGAGTGATTTCAGACAATTATCACCCGCCGTGGCGTTCATGTCGCCGACTACGAGGAAGTTTGCATGATCGATATAATTGAAGTGTTCTTGCTGGATCTCCGATATCCGGATCGACTGGTCGCCATCGCTTCTCGTCCGGGTTTTTCTTGGAGATGGAACAAAAAACATCATCGTATAGTTCCATAAAAAATCGATTATTAAAATCTAGCTCATTACCCCCGTATTTGAAAAATCTGATGATATCCTTAGATAGATAAGCCGGAATATAAGCATCCATAAAACTGTTATGAAGAATTAAACCACCAGAATTGCATCTTACTATTGTTGTGTAATTTGGAAAGGTCCACTCCATAATTCCTCCCCAAATTCAATTACTTCTGATTATAGATAAATCTTTTGGGTACATTTTCATGATTATCAAAAATAAGTGTCAACTCTTTTGGCTAATTTTTGGCTATGCGATATAACGTGACACTTATTATATTATGGTTGAAATGCTTTAATGGGTCTGTATTCAGATTTGTCCGCTGAAAATATGTCTCTGCCTATTGTAATTCACACTTTAAAATTTGAATTTCGAAAAAAAAGTATACAGATGAAATATATTTACATATAATGCAGTTTTGTTGCCCTGCCTGATAATCAAAAGCTATCGAGCTTCGCTTCATATAACGTTTATACGACATCTCTACTAAACTTTTGCCAGAAAATAATAGCTATAGATGATATGGTCTATTCTCGTCCAGATCTCGTGTAAAAGCCTAAAAGCCTCAACAATACTCTCAGCAAAACACTTTCAGCAAATATGGCTACGCCCCCACTATTTTTCTTGATAGTAATCTCTTCTCCCGATTCTTCCACCAAAATTATAAATATCGTATGAGCTGATATAAATCGGGAGAATTATGAACCAGGATGATATATTTGAAACTGTGGTTGTCAGTCCGGGATTCGGCGGAAAGATAATTGCACTCTCCCTGGCAAACAAGATTGAAAATGACAGAATTCAATACCGAATATAACTTAAGATTACTTGGCAAACATCGCCTTCCCCGCCTCTTCAATCTCTTCATCAGATAGATCCTTTATATGCGTAGCCAGCATCCAACGGTGCCCGAACGGGTCAATAAGACCGCCGGTGCGGTCGCCCCAGAATGCATCTGCAAGGGGCATGGTTACCTTGAGGTCTAAAGAAACAGCCTTCGCAAAGACAGCATCGACATCCTCAACATACAAGAACATGCTGGCACATGTGCCACCTCCTGGAGATTGGGGTGAGAAGATGTTCATATCAGGGAATTCAGGGGACAGCATAAGTATCGAATCACCGATCTGAATCTCCGCATGTATGATGCTTCCATCAGGCCCATGAAAGACCCGCTGCTTCTTTGCACCAAATGCCTGTTTGTAAAATTCAATTGCTTCATAGCCGCGTTTGTTTTATAAGGATGCATTCTGAAATCGCGATATGAAAGATTCAGACTTTCTGTTTAGACTTCCATGCGTGCCAGACAATCAATGCCAGAGCTACAACTGTTGAAAGCGTAATTAGTGTCTCCCCAGATAGTTTTGCCACAGTCACAATCACGCTAATGAAAAGGGCGGCAAAGACTGCGCCCACGATGATGTTCGCCCAGCGATTTATCGAATCCTTCAAGGTCAGGGACAGGAAAGCCATTATCAATGGTACTAAGAATAAGATTGCAAATAGCAGTATCAATTCAGGTCCTATTTTCATATCCTCTATTTCTCCGGCCATTATTCGCGCTATTACACCTGGCTCCAGAAGCGCCAATATCTGGTGAGCCAAGAAAGCCACTGCACTAAACAGCCACAGCACTGAAATCTTTATCTTCCAATCCTCCAAAACCTATCACTCCTTTGAAAAGTATTTCGTACATTTGTGACATTACACGATATAACTCCCAAGCACATAATTAGCAATTAAACTGAACATTACAAACCCAATTATACAAAAAATTGCATACAGCTTGATAGATTTAAAGGGATTTGTCTTGGTAAACTCAAAAACGGAGCTTGCATTGAGCATATGGCCTGCAATGCCTAATATCAGAAGAGGCAGGATATACGCCCTCGGGATCACGAGTAATACAACCAGAGCATAGAAGATGAATTCAATTATAAAAGTCAATCTTGGGTAATTCCACAGTCCCAGTCCCACTTTCCTGCCGTTCCTAAACCCTGTGATCGGTAGATCCTTGAGATGGACAACAGCATCTAAAAACCAATGGGACACAGATGCTATAACAAATATTACTCCCGCTATTGGACTAATAATAAATGCGAGGATCAACCCGGCAATACAGGATATTATTAAAGAAATTACTAATGAATGAGAATATGGATAACTCGTAAATCTGACATCTTTCTGAAGCGGAGAATTTGGATTTAATTCTGCTTTCTCAACTCCGATGAGAATAAGGATAGGCCAGAGAATGTCAGGGAAACCAACGCCAATCAAAGGTACTATTGGAGGAACGCCGGGGGCTAACCGGATAAGCACATATGCAATAGCAAAATGTCCGATATACATACTGGATTTACTCCCCTTGCTGTTAAGTCTGCGATTATTAATGTATATTATGCCATATGTATATATAACGACTGCGAGATCAGAAATAATGACAGCAGGCAATTTTTCCGACGCTACACTATATAAAGATTGGTCGAATGGAAGAAAAGACCTCATGCAGGATCTTATGTCTGAAAACGTGGCCACGAAAAAATTCGTCGGAAAAACCTGCATCCCGGCTCGGTTTGCTAACAGGCGCGCCAATAAGAACGGAGGATAGACCCGCTCGATGAGCGGCACCGCCCATGTTGAAGCTGTGGATGCTGCTGCAATAGTTCTGCTTGCGGTAGCTTTAACAGGATTGCAGCATGGGATTAAAGAAAATCTTTCTTCAATTGCCTATTTGACATAAGGGGTGAAAAAAAAGTTACCAACGGTCTTAGAGGGATCTTGGTAACCACCGAATGATGGTGATAGATAGGATTATTAGCAATTAGTATCAGAATATAATATGGGAAGGTTAGATAATGGATTTGTTAACGACCATAATCGTAATTCTCTTGATCCTGTGGTTGCTGGGAATGCTCGGCTCAATCGGAAGCTTGATCCATCTATTGCTGGTCATTGCCATAATCTTGATTTTAATCAGGGTAATCCAGGGGCGTGAATCATTAACGACCATAATCGTAATTCTCTTGATCCTCTGGTTGTTGGGAATGCTCGGCTCAATCGGAAGCTTGATCTATATATTGCTGGTCATTGCCATAATCTTGATTCTAATCAGGATAATCCAGGGGCGCGGACCATCATAGCACTATGATTCTAATGATTGAGAAAAGAGAAACCGGATAAGGATTTGATGGTAAAAATAGCCATACTTGACGAGCTAAAACAAAGCCTGTGAATTTTATGTAAGTGCCGCTTTCATTAACCTGGATAGCTATTTTCCCCGGATAGAAGAATTTCAGTATGTTTATGAGGCCACTTTGAGCATGGAGAAACGAGATAAGCGGGGGTGAGAGGTTGGGGGTGCAGGGGGAAGGGGAGAGGGCCTGCAAGATAGCATCCTAACACAGGCTATAATATGCCGCAGGATACTGAATGCAAAAAATACGAGCTTTAAGAGTGAAGTGCGTGCGAACCACACTTAATAGCATGTAAATTTAAAGAAATAAAGGGATTCCCGCTTCTTGGCATGGAGATATTCTTAGTCCCGAAGGGCATATCAATCCCTGACGCTGCGATGCTTCGCAGCCATTTATCAGAGAGTCGCCCGGGGGCGATACTCCGACGCCATTCATGTTGATGGCGCGCTGTTGAACGGACAGACAGTTATTGTATTGGAGGCTAACTCAATGCTCCAATAAATTCAATATCTTTATCCCGAGCTCGATGCATTCCATCTTGCTCTTGACGCGCTCAAGATCGGTCTCGCTTTCAAGACCTGCTGCAATATTCAGGATCTTGTTTTTTATAAATAAAGCAATATTATCGTAATCAACGGGTAGTTTCTTTGCTGGAATTGCCTCGGCCTTTGTTTCTTTCGGCGGTACGACTTTTAAGATCGTTTCTGCCGACGGCTCAATCTTTAAATCCTGGTCTTTATCTTTATAATCACATACAGGGCATAGTACTTTCCCCTGATACCTGAACATCGGAGCCCCGCATTCATGATGGGTAGCTAACATAGTCCCGCCTTTTTCAAGGAGTCTTGTTATCCTCTGAATTTGTCTGTCTTCATCTATTTTTGATGTCATATCTCACCTGAAATCACCGAAAGCCTTTTAGTACAATAGTTTATTATGCACGGCTTGTTTTATATAAGTAGCCTGAAGTGATAATCATGCGGCAAAATCCAGCGGATATTGTAAGGCAGTGTGCTGAGATACTTGATCGTATAGCCAACGATGATTCTGTCCCAAGAAACATAAGACGCACTGCCGATAATATGAAAAACGTACTCTCAAACGAAAAAGATGCACCCTCAGTACGAGCGGCAATGGTGATTTCAAGGCTTGATGAAATCGGTAATGACCCGAATGTTCCGATTCATACAAGGACGCTGATATGGGGCCTTTCAAGTCAGCTGGAGACTATACCTGTGGATAAATAGCTGTACGCGGCTGTCTGGCTACACCTACCCCATTGCTTCGTCTGGAAGTTGAATCATATTTTCGGCTCTCATACTAGCTTCCTGTATTTTTTGTCTTATTTCACTCTGTTTACGCTTTTTCCTCTTTTCTTTCTCTTTTTTTTTCTAACTTATTTTTTATTTTAATCAAAAAGGAAAAGATTTATATATAGTGAAGTCGAAAGTAAGACACATTGGTTTATTTTTATCAAGATTCTATTATGCAAATTGGTTTTCCTTGGTTCCAGATGAAACAAAGGGGTTGGTCTCATTGTTTACTGTTCCAGTTGAAACAATGGGGTCATGCCATAATGAAGAAAAAGATTAATTAGCCCGAAGAACGTTGTGCAGGTTAAAACCGAGATATTGCGGTCGATTTTAGAAAAGACACAATCGGAAAATTCGATAAGCTCCAAGGGAAACAAAGGGGTCTTTACCACAACTCTTAATACCTTTCCTTCCATTCCAATAGTTGAAAGGAGGGTCGAAGTATTGGAAAATGGAACAACAACAATAAAAGGGATTTTTGAGGATATGCTTGCGATAGTAAATATCTTCGAGAACAGAGAAGTTCTTCGCTCCACATACACGCCGGATTATCTTCCCCATAGAGACGATCAGGTTAAGGGATTAGCCACAATTCTGGTTTCTGCGCTCAGAGGCGAGACGCCATCCAATGTTTTGATATATGGAAAGACTGGAACGGGAAAAACGGCTGTGGCAAAACATGTAGGTCTGGAACTTGAAAGAACGGGCGAATTGTATGGAATACCGTGCATTGTGATATATATAAACTGCGAGGTCGTGGATACCCAGTATCGTCTGCTGGCGTTCCTGGCCAGGCATTTTGAGAAGGAGATCCCAATGACGGGCTGGCCCACGGACCAGGTATACTCGGAGTTTAAGAATGCACTGGACAAAGATAGACGCATTGCGATAATAATGCTTGATGAGGTAGACAAGCTTGTAGATAAAGGGGATGATATACTCTACAATCTTACCAGGATAAATTCAGACCTTAAAAAAGCAAAGGTCAGTCTCATAGGCATAACAAACGATTTGAAATTCACTGAGTTCCTTGACCCAAGGGTGAAAAGTTCTCTCGGGGAAGAAGAAATCATATTTCCTCCCTACGACGCTAATCAGCTGAGGGATATCCTGCAGGAAAGAGCCAGAATGGCATTCAAAGACGGCATACTGGAAGAGACCGTAATTCCACTATGCGCGGCATATGCCGCACAGGAACACGGCGACGCCAGGCGTGCTCTTGACCTGCTGCGCGTGTCTGGAGAAATTGCAGAGCGCGCCAAGTCGATGAAGGTCATGGAAACTCATGTGAAGCAGGCCCAGGAAAAAATCGAGACTGACAGGATAGTCGAAGTGGTCAAGACCCTGCCAACCCAGTCAAAACTTGTTTTATTGAGTTCGGTCCTTCTCTGCCGCAACGGAGATAGCAACATCACCACAGGAGAAGCATATAATGTTTACAAACAGATGTGCAGGATTATTGGGATTGAGATCCTGACCCAGCGCAGGGTGACAGATTTGATATCGGAGCTTGATATGCTGGGAATCCTGAATGCAACAGTGGTGAGTAAGGGAAGATACGGCAGGACCAAAGAGATTTCTTTAAGTGTCCCGACCGATAGCACAAGCAAAGTGCTTTTCGAAGATTACAGGTTAAAACCCCTTGAGGACTACAGGCCATCAACCCAGGTAAAGTTATATGCCTAAAATTTTTCTTGGAACAAGCGAAACATAACCCAGAAAAGGTACGCGGTAAAAGCGTGCCACTCCGATGACCCATTCCTTTTTTACAGGCTCATTGTAACTTATGCTGCCTTGCTGGTCATAATAACGATTAGTCTCAGTGTTGTCTCCCTTTGTGATATAACCTGCATGAGGGGCCGGAGGTCCGCCAGCCCACATGGGTTCTCCGGTTTCAACATAGTACATCGCCCTGTGTATGATCGGCGTTATTCCTTCTTTTCCATGTGGCCTATATAAGATTACATCGCCGTAATCCCCAAAAGAAGCATAATTCGTCTCTTTTCCTTTTTCGTAAGTTATTATTTCAGTACGGTTGATACTCTCCACGAAAATAATATCGCCTATCTGGATATGTGGTATCATGCTGCCGCTTTCCACAGCAACCATTGGTGCCCACATTCCAAGGCCGATATAGGACACGGATACAAAGATTCCCACAACTGAAATCACAAAAAGGACATCCCGCAATAAGCCTATCCAGATGTTATCACTTTCGTTGAATTGTCTGATTTTTTCTTTTATATCCATTGGCAGGAGTCTAATATCAGAAGAAAAGTATAAAGGTTTGGGTAGAAAGAAAAAACAGAACTCAGATGTTTAATGCTTTTCTCGGGATGAGTGAAACATAACCCAGCAAGGGCACTTGGCGGAAGCGTGCCACTCCTATAATCCATTCCCTTTTCACAGGCTGGTTGAAGCTTACACTCCCCTGCTGGTCATATAGAGGATTCGTCTTTGAGTTATCTCCCTTCGTTATATAGCCCGCGTGAGGAGCCAAAGGTCCCCCGGGCCACATTGGTTCCCCCTTTTCCACATAATATCTGGCCCTGTGTATTATTATCATGTCCCCTTCTTTTCCATATTTCAGGTACAATATCACATCACCATAGTCCTCAAAGGATTTGTAGCCGGTATCCTTCCCCTTTTCGTAGGTTACTATTTCGGTGCGGTCAGGACTCTGGGCAAGAACAAGGTCTCCTATCTGCATATGAGGTACCATGCTCTCACTTTCCACGGCAAACATGGGCGACCAGCGTCCGAGCGCTATATAAGAAACAGAAGAAAGGATTGCCACTATCGAGATCACAATAAGAACATCCCACAAAGATCTTATCCAGGAATTTTCACTCTCTTTGAAATATTTAATCTTATCTTTTATTCCCATAAGCAGGAATCTAATATCAGGAGAAAAGTATAAAGATATCCCTTGGATGAAAGAAGTAAGGAAACTCTTATCCCAGTTAACAGATATAATTTCAGGACATGGAGACTGGTGACATAATCCAGATTTTTGCCCAATCCGGATTCCAGATAGACCCGCAGGCACTTGATATTTTAAAAAACGGCTCACCTGAACATATTCACAAAGTATTGAAATCAATCGATAGCTCAGTCCTGGTTGTTGGGGCCGAGCATATAAAACCCGAGGTCAGGATTAAAGAGCCGGCAAAAAAAATAATCCCAAGAGAAACAGCCGCTCCAAAAGCCGGAATCGGAGCAAGCCCTGTGGTAGTGCTTTCGGATATAACGAACCAGTCAACATGCATCGGTGAATACACCGACTTTGTGCAGTATTTTAAAGATCGTTACAGCCTGCTTGCGGATATTCTCAGGAAAAGGATAAGCAGAAGGCCTATTGAGAGCCTGAAGAGAACGAACCTGGATTCGAGAGAGGAAATTTCCATTATCGGTATGGTGCTTGATATAAGAACAACAGCCAATGGTCATAAACTTATAGAAGTAGAAGACGATACCGGCACTTTAAGGGTATTAATCCACAAGGAAAAAGATAAAGAGCTGTTCGAACTGGCAAGAAATCTGCTTCTTGATGAAGTGATAGGTGTGGCAGGGACACTTTCAAGCGACGGCAACATAATGTTTGCAAACAGGATAATCTGGCCGGAGGTCCCCCATACTAAAAGTGCGCTGGAATGTGAAAGAAAAGGTATGGCCGTATTTATTTCAGATATTCATGTAGGCAGCAAGACTTTTCTTGAGGACGCCTGGCTCAGGTTCGTGGATTGGCTCGGAGATGATATTAACTATCTCATTATAGCCGGCGATGTGGTTGACGGGATAGGGGTATTCCCCAATCAGGATAAGGAACTTGCAATTCTGGATATTTACGAGCAGTATGAAAAAGCAGCAGGGTATTTGAATGCAGTCCCGCAGCATATTAAAATCGTAATCTCCCCCGGGAACCACGACGCTGTGAGACAGGCTGAACCACAGCCGCGCTTTCCTGAAAGGATAACCAGGATGTTCAGGAGCGATATAACATTCGTGGGAAATCCTGCACTTGTGGATATCGGCGGGGCGAAAGTGCTGATATACCATGGCAGGTCGATGGATGACATTATCGCAAGTATTCCCGGATTTTCTTATTCCGATCCGACAAGACCGATGATCGAAATGCTAAAACTCAGGCATCTCTCACCCATATACGGGGGGAGGGTATCAATCGCGCCCGAAAAAAAAGATCATTTCGTGATAGGACTTATACCTGATATTCTTCACTGCGGGCATGTTCATACTGTCGGGGTTTCGCGATACAAAGATGTATTAGCCATAAATAGCGGGACATGGCAGAGCCAGACAGAATTTCAGAAACGAATGAACCTCAAACCCATGCCTGCCAGGGCTACGGTAGTTGACCTCGCAAGCATGAACTATTCGATTGTTTCGTTTAATTAACCATGTTGAGAAATACATATATCCACATTCCGGGGATCGGAGTAACGACCGAGCTTCAGATATGGAAATCCGGCATCAAGGACTGGGAGGATTTCCTTAATAACCATGGTTTGCTAAGGGTTCCAAAAACCAAGAAAAAGTTATTGTTTTCAGGGATTGAGGAATCTATTGACCAGTTGTCAGGCGGGAATCATGTTTTTTTTGCGAACCGGCTAAAGCCGCGCGACCACTGGAGGGCTTACCGATATTTCAAAGAAACAGCTTTCGTTGACATAGAAACCACAGGCCTTTCGCCGCAGTTTGACAGTATAACGATGGTAGGAATCTATGACGGGAAAGAAACAAAGACATTTATCAAGGGCATAGATCTTGATGAAGTACCTTCAGAATTTGCAAAGTATAAACAGCTTGTCACATTTAATGGCGCAAGGTTTGACCTGCCTTTTATTGAACGTGAATTCCCGGGATTTTTCAACCACCTTCATGTTGACCTGCTATACCCGCTGAAAAGATCCGGATACTGCGGAGGTCTTAAGAAAATCGAACGGGCTCTTGGGATTACCAGAAGTGAGGAGACCGAAGAAATAACAGGTTTCGATGCTGTCAGGTTGTGGCGCAGGTATGAACGGGGGGATGAGGAAGCTCTTGATATACTGATAAAGTACAATACGGAAGACATTGTAAACCTTGAGAAAATAATTGAGATGATCTATCCGACGATGGTGAATATGGAGAGGAAGGGATTAAATGGCTCCATTGAATGAAAGGATAGGATGGAACTAATTATAAAATTACTGACAGTATTTTTGCTTGGGGCTGTGGAGCTGTGGATAGCCGTTCCCGCAGGAATGGCGCTTGGCTTCAATCCTCTTGTGGCAGGTGTCGCATCTGCAGCCGGGGCCATAGCGGGCGTGTTTGTGATTCTTTTGCTGGGTGAGCGCATACAGGCCCTGCTTATCAGGAAGAAAGGGGGTGGCGAGCTTAAGAACCATGGGCGCATATACCACATCTGGATACGTTACGGTGTGGCAGGACTGGGATTGATAGCCCCATCTCTCATCGGCGCACCTGTGGGGACAGCGCTCGGTATTGCGTTTGGCGCACCAGCAGTCCGCCTGCTTTTTTGGATGAGCCTCGGTATTGTTATCTGCAGTATGGGGCTTTCCTTCGCAGGCATGCTTGGAGCAGCTGGTATTGAGGCGCTGTGGAAATAAAAAAGAACCTTACTAAAATATTATAATATGTATATTATTTATAAGAATCAGAAAATATACCGTATTAAGAAAAATCATCAAGAAAATTACATTAAAGCTTGAGATAATTGCTATTGAATTTTTCCAGCCATTTGTGTTGGATAACAGGGTTTCGGAGCTATTCCATAGTTTATTTATACTATAACCAAGTGCCATAACTATTAGGATTTTCAGGATAGACGGCAATAATATCCCGAACAGATTAAAAAAATAGGCAGTTCTCTCATTAGCCTCATAAGCGTTGAAATAGTTTATGCCTATATAAGTACTGATAATGTCCAGAATATTTAATAAAATAAGTAAATAAACACTGGCCTCAATAATTTTTCTATTTTTAAGTAATATTTCCTTAAACATTGCTACTCCTATCGCAAAATCCTATGGTTGCTCTACCTGTTGCTAATTTCTAAATTGTTTTGAAGTTATTTAAAGCTTTCTAAAATATTCTATACAGTTCATTATAATCATAATAATAAAATACGGGTATGCAGTAAGGTTCAACTCAATCGGGGCACTTCGCTCTTGGAAAAAAGAAACTGTTCAGGCTCGCTTTCAGGAGTAAAATCAGATCTTTGCTTTTGGAGCCCTAAAGATCCGAAATCCGAGTATATTTTTTAAGAAAGCAACGGGTTTTTCAAGATGCAGCCTGAACATCATGAACGGAATCAACCCGTTAACTGTAAACGAAACCAGTCTTGCCTCCAAAAATCTAACATAAAGATATGGGATAAGGAAGAGCATGGAGAAGAAAATGGCTCCCAAAATAAAATCTAATTCATTTGTGGGCCTGGACCAATCGGGATAGGCTTTTATAAAGCTCTGAACGTCGTACATCAATAATGTTATTGTTTTAATACTTATAAATAATTACTGTATCTCATGAAAATACTTGTCGCAGAATACGCAGTCGGAGCAGGTATTGCTGAATTCATGCTTGAAGGACAGGCGATGCTTTGGACTCTTGTTCGGAGTTTTGTTTCATGCGGCCATGAGGTGTTGTATCCGACTGGAGGCATGAAGCTTAATGCAGGAGAGGCGGTAATTACCGGAAATTTTGAAGAATCCATCGCCAGGGTATCAGGGGAATGTGATGCGGGACTTGTCATCGCCCCAGACGAAATGCTGGGTGACCTGACGGAAGTCATAGAAAAAAACACAGTAAATCTTGGATGTCCTTCCGACTCGGTGAGGCTGTGCGCAGATAAACTTGAATGCACCCGGGCGCTTGAGCGAGGGAATATTCCCGTGCCTGAAACCATTGGCAGCGGAAGATACAGCGGGGATTACGTAATAAAACCAAGATATGGATGCGCTTCAGAAGGAATTCATAAAAGCAAAAGGGGCGCGCTGGATGAAGGCTTTATCGCAACCCGTTTTATTCCGGGGGAACACCTGAGTGCAAGCCTGATAACGGGAAGAACACAGCTTTTGCTCACGGTTAACAGGCAACTTATTGAATTTAACGATAAAATTTCATATACTGGCGGGACTGTACCATATTATTGCAGGAGGAACACAGAAATTGTTGAAACAGCAAAAAAGACCATGAAACTCCTTGGGTGCAGAGGATATGCGGGTGTGGACATAGTTCTTGGGGACAAACCTTACGTGGTGGATGTTAATCCGAGACCCACGACATCCATCATAGGCATAACCAGAGTCATCGAGACAGAAATTGCAGACCTGATACTCAGGGCAAAATTCGGGGAACTTCCGGAAAGTGTAGGGGTGAATGGCAGCTTCACATTTAAAAAAGAGGAACTACTTCGACTTTAGAGATAGCCATAAATAAAACCCCCCGAGCACTGTATTGAGCCAGTAATTCACAAGCCTGTAAAGCCATGTGGCAACAACGGCAATCTCAGCCGGCACACCACCGAATATGAACATTGCCGCCATCGTGCCATCCACGATAAGAAGCCCTCCGGGGAGAAAAAGGGGAAGCCAGCTGCTCATCATTGAAATAGTATACGTAATAATAAGTACGCTGATATGGATATGCGTATATCCCAGAGAAAGAAATACTGCGTATATTGCAAGGATATCAAATATCCAACCGAGAAAAGAGATAAGTGTGGCCTGCGTAAGACCATGTTTATTATTGTGTATATTCCTTAAACCCCCATGGAAGGAATCAATGGATTGCTTCATGCCCTCAACATAAGCCTGCTGGTCAAAACCCTTTTTCACAAGGCCGATAAAGGGAGCAAGGAACTTGATCGATGAATTAACAAACGAAGAGAGTTTATCTTTCCTGATATAGAAATAGATTATCAGGGCGAAAATGCCAAATGCGAGCCCGATGGAGAAGATCAACGCCGCAATCTGCCAGGGCTCAAGTTTGGTCCCGGGTATTGAAAACAATAGCCCGATACCCAGGCCGCCGATAACCAGAAAAGGGAACATGTTAAGCATCCTCTGCGAGACCACCCCGGCAAAACATTCCGCTTTGCTTGTCCCGGTCTCTTTTCCAAGGAGCATGGCTTTTACAGGTTCGCCTCCTGTCCCGAATGTCGGGGTAATGTTGTTGATGAACGTTCCTGCCATGAAGAACGTGAATAATTTGTAGAGACTGATATCTGCCGGAATGAGATACTTCCATGTTATTGTAAAGGCAATTATATTGAGGAAGTTGAACAGGATCACAAGGAGAAAAAATGGCTTATTCACAGTACCTAACCGGGAAAGGAAGGTCTCAAACCCTATTTCTTTTGCAAATGCTGCAAAAACTATGGCTCCTATGATAACAACGTAAAGCATATTTCTAGCTTTGAACCTTTCCATAATATCTTCCTGATTGTAGTGTTCACAGTAAATAAAATTGCTGGTAGACGGAAGCCAATAGTTTAAATAGCTAAAAGTAATATCTTCTAATGCCTTTGAGGTTTTATAACTTTGGAGGCAGAGGGTATAAGATGTCATCAGTGAGCGAAGATGCCATGTTCAAGGCATTATTGAAAAATAAACCTCCACAGAAGCCCCAGACCGAGCAAAGGGCTGAAGCTCCGGTAAGGAGGGAGATTAGAGAGACTGTTCCAAAACCTGGAAGCGAAGATGCCATGTACAGGGCATTGTTGAGGAACAGGCCCCAGCAGCAGACCGTACAGGCAACCCCGAAACCACAGGTCAGGGAAAGCGCCCCGGCCACGGTCATCGTTGCCCCGGTTGCAGAGGCCAGACAGCCGGAAATCCCGGTTGTTGATACAGGAACAAAGAACGTGAGTACCGTGCAGTCGGATGCCGTCGTGGAATCCATAAATAACCTCGCATCGAGCGTGAGTATGGTGCATGGTCTGGTAAAGACCCTGGTAGTTCCTTTGCTGATATTGATTCTTCTTGTACTGGTAGTTGGTCTTATAATAGGTAAATAAAAATAGACACGAGCATAATCTTTTGGTTAATTATATGGAAAATGATAAACCGGTTGAAACTGGAAAAGATAAAGTCCTCGCGGATCTTGAGCGCATGCTGGAAACCATGCCTGAAAATTCAAGGCAGCCGATACTTGAATTGATCAACAAGCGCAAAGTTGAACTGGGATTGCAAAAGTCCGGATTACCTCCGGCGGGTTATAAATTAAAAAAATCCAGAAAGCGCGAAAAACCAACTTTAACAAAGGAAACAAAGGATTCCCTCCATGAAATTGCAGTGAACGTCGGCAGAGTATCCGAAACAAACCAGATATCTTCCGGTGATATTGACTTCAAGGATGAACCTCTTAAAAAAGATAAAAAAGCAATAGAAGAAGTCGACTCTTATAAATATTGATTTTTGTATTTTGAAACATGCCACGTAGTTTTCCGACCAAGTTTGAAGATATAAGATTAGGCGGGATGGCACTGGCAGCCGACCTTGTTTTGAAAGAGAGGTTTATTATTGTATAGAAAGAAAATCGTCCTATTTTGAAATCGAATCCCCAATACCAAAACTTATGCCATTTTCAGATACAGTAATCAGCATTGATTTATTTCTGGCCTTATTTCTTGCCGCGATGAGATTCCTGAAGTTTTGCACTTCTTCTTCTGTCAAATTTTGTACATCAATATATTTTATATCTTCCATTGAAAAATCTCTAAGATAATAAGGTATATCGAATATATTTAAGTCAGTATTTTGAGAGGCGTCGTATCCTGTTTGAGATTCCCCTTGTCGGTCATTCATAACCGCAACTCTCTGGCTATTTATATCTGAAGAAATTTCAAGCCCGGGCATTATGGATAGGAATAGTGCAAATATTAACATCATTATTGATAACTTTCTTAATTTATCCGTCGCACCCAACTTATTCAACTCCTTATGTTATTTGTTAGTACTCCCTCCTCTTATACTTTACATGCATATCCATCCCAACATAATTTGTTTGAATAACTTCAAACCAAAGGCTTATTACGTTTAATTCAGATTGCAGGGAGCATTATGATTGCCAGAAAAGACCTCGAGCATATAGCATGGCTTGCTCGTATCGAATTAAGCGAGGAAGACAAGGAAAAATACACGCCCACGCTCAATTCTATTCTTGATTATTTCGGGGAGCTTGACAGGGCGGATACAGAGGTCGAGCCCACATACCATGTCCTCCCGTTGAGCAATGTGTTCAGGGAGGATGAAACAGCTCCCGCAATGTCGCTTTCGCAGGATGAAGCGCTATCCAATGCGCCGAAGAAGCAGAATGGGTTCTTCAAGGCTCCAAGGATGATGTGAATGGCGACGATCAATGAATTGAAGGAAAGGATACATTCGGGGTCTTCCGAGGAAGTCGTTGCTGAATATATAGAAAAAATAGAATCAAGCAAGTTGAATGCTTTTATCACAATAGCGAAAGAGAGCGCTCTTTCAAGGGCAAGGCAGATAGATTCTGAAGGACATGAAGGGCCTTTATCCGGAATTCCTGTTGCGATAAAGGACAATATCTCCACAAAAGGCATCCAGACTACATGCGCCTCAAAAATCCTTACAGGCTATGTCCCGCCGTATGATGCACATGTTATTGAGAGGTTGAAAGATGCCGGGGCAGTGATAATCGGAAAGACCAATATGGACGAATTTGCCATGGGCACATCAACAGAAACGAGTTTCTACGGGCCGACAAGGAACCCCTGGGATGTTTCCCGGGTGCCCGGCGGGTCATCAGGCGGGAGTGCGGCTGCGGTTGCAGGAAATGAAGCGTCACTCGCCCTCGGTTCTGATACGGGCGGTTCTGTCCGCTGTCCGGCTTCATTCTGCGGCGTTGTAGGATTGAAGCCCACATATGGCGCGGTTTCTCGCTATGGATTGATCGCTTATGCCAACTCGCTTGACCAGATCGGGCCTTTTGCCACGAGTGTTCGCGATGTTGCGGCACTTTTTGATGTGATCGCGGGACATGACCCGCGAGATTCCACATCTGTCAGGACAGAAATAAATTATTCATCTGCGCTTGAAAATAATGTAAAGGGATTAAATATCGGCGTGCCACAAGAATATTTCGGTGAAGGGACGGATGAGAAAGTTGAAAAAGCTGTAAAAGATGCGATAAATACTCTTGAAGATCAGGGAGCAAACTGGAAAGAAGTAAAGATGCCAAATACGAAATATGCCCTTGCCGCATATTACATAATCGCCATGAGCGAGGCATCCTCCAACCTCGCAAGATTTGATGGCATGAGATATGGACTCAGGACTGAGGACTCTGACTGGCATACCACGTTCTCACAGGTGAGGGCAGAAGGATTTGGGGAAGAGGTAAAGCGGCGGATTCTTCTGGGTACTTATGCCCTTTCTGCAGGATATCATGACAGGTATTACCTGAAAGCCCTTAAGATAAGAACACTTATAAAACAGGATTTTGAACGTGCATTCAAAGATGTGGATGTTCTCATAACGCCAACGATGCCCTACCCGGCTTTCAGGCTCGGTGAAAAGATCGATGACCCGCTGTCGCTTTACCTTGCGGATGTTGACACGGTTCCCATAAATCTCGCAGGTGTTCCGTCGATTTCAATACCGTGCGGGTTTTCAGAAGGACTGCCGGTCGGGATGCAGATAATTGGGAAGCATTTCGATGAAGCTACTATTTTGCGCACGGCTTACACGTTTGAAGAGAATACCGATTTTCATCTTAAAGAACCCGGGGGCTTGTAGATGTACGAGAATCCCGACGGTGTAAAGATCGGGCTTGAAGTCCATGTGCAGCTAAACAAGCTCAAGACCAAGGTATTCTGTGGATGCGCCACGGATTACCATAACGATCCACCGAATTCCCATGTCTGCCCCGTATGCCTGGGATTGCCTGGCTCTCTCCCAGTAATAAATAAGAAAGCGGTGGAGGCAGCCATAAAAGTCGGCCTGGCCCTGAACTGCAAAATAGAAGAACATACACAGTTTTACAGGAAGAACTACTATTATCCCGACCTCCCGAAGGGTTTCCAGATAACTCAGTATGACTTCCCGATATCGAGCGGCGGCTACGTCATCATCGAAGGCGAAGATGGGGAGCATAGGGTCAGGATAACGCGGGCCCACATGGAAGAGGACCCGGGAAGGCTTGTGCACGAAGGGACCATAGACAAATCAAAGTACACGCTTATTGATTACAACCGCTCAGGCATGGCGCTGCTTGAAGTCGTTAGCGAACCGGACCTCCGGAGCCCGAAAGAGGCGCGGCGGTACCTTGACAAGCTGCGCAACATCCTTGAGTACCTCGACGTGTTCGACGGCAACCTTGAAGGTGCGCTCAGGGTGGATGCAAACATCTCCATAATGGGAGGCCAGCGCGCAGAGATAAAGAACATCTCATCGCACAAAGGCGCCGAACGCGCGCTGTTGTATGAGATAGTTCGGCAGAAAAACGTGGTGCGCCGCGGTGGTGTTGTCGTGCAGGAGACGCGCCACTTCGATGAGGCGCGGGAGATCACACTATCAATGCGAACGAAGGAAGAGGCGCACGACTACAGGTATTTCCCCGAGCCCGATCTTGTGCCTTTGAAGATATCGGGATGGGCGCCTGCGATAAAGGAGACTCTGCCCGAGCTGCCGGATGCGAGAAGGATGAGGTTTATTGAGCAGTATGGGATCACGGATGACCATGCCAAGGCGCTGACGTCTGAATTGAAGCTTGCGATATTCTATGAAGAGGTCGCAAAACAAGCAGATCCCAAAATGGCCGCGGTCTGGATATGCGATGTGCTGAAAGGCGAATTGAATTATCGTGACTTGTACATCGATGCCTTCAAGAAAGAGGATATGCTGTCGGTACTTGAACTTCTTTCGGGCAAGAAGATCACAGAGGACGGCGCCGTAGATATCATCAGGACGATACTTGATAAAGGAGGTTCTCCCGAAGAAATTGTTAAAGAGAAAGGATTGCTCAAAGTGGAAGGGGATATCGTGGAAACAGCGGCGCTTGAGGCGATAAAGGAGAATCCGCAGGCTGTGGCTGATTTCAAAGCAGGGAAGGAGAAGGCACTCAACTCGCTTGTGGGAGCGGTGATGAAAAAGACAAAGGGAAGGGCGGATGCGAGGGCGGCGAGGGAGATATTGATGGGGATGCTGGGACAGGATTCTCCTCAGCCTCGGAAAGAGAAAATATTAGAAAAGAAAATCATCGAAATAAACGGTATAAAGTTAGAACTATCTGCACCGATAGCAGACAGGCTGGAGAAAATGATGAAAAAAGAATAGTATCGTTTAGATTTTCATATTCTCTTTCTTAGCTCGCCGGGTAACATCTTTTTTTTTCCACGCCCGATATTATTGCAGAAATGTTTATTATTTCGGGTAAGAAGCCAGTCCCCTTCCTACTAACAAAAGCAGCGATAGCCACATAAATATATTTGATCGGAAGCCACTCCTCTGCAAATCCATACTGGCGCATCACTCGCTCATTGATGGTGTCGCCAGCCCTCGAATCATCAAACACTACCCTTCTTAGAAGATAAAACCATAAGCTGATATATATCCTTTCTATGCCCGAATGCCACAAGAACAAGTTCTTTATCGTTTTCATTCAACTTATAGATCAACCGATACTTCCCCTTGACACGAATAGACCGAAAATTTACAAGAGGATATTCCAGCGGCTTCCCATTAAAAGGGTCGGAAAGCAGCTTTTCGATCTTTTTCTTTAGCTCTGCAACAAGCTCTTTATCTTTCTTAAATTTTTTTATCTTCTTCTCAAAAAGATGTGTATAAATTACACGATACATAAAAATCAAAGAAAGAGCGCATCAATATCTTTTTTCGATTTTATTTCCTTCAATTTGCCTTCTTTAATATTCCTTTCACTTTCTTTGATTTGTTCTATTAATTCTTCATCCGAAAGGATTTCTACAGTTTCAATCAGGCTGTCCACATCAGCGATAATTTTTTCAAAGTCCTCTTTGGGAATTATCACTTTATTGTCAACCTCTTCAACTTTTATTAAATCCAGCATACTTATCATGTGCTATTTAGTTGCTCATGTTTTATAAATTATATGACTGATACTGTACTCTCACTGACAGCGCCACCAGGCGGCACGCCGCCGGCAATATTGGATAAATTATGGTTCAGCGCCAAATATCAATAAACCAAAGTATTTATAAAATCAAAACAAATTTATACTCATGGAAACAGCCTTCAATTTACCTGCCACAATCGAAAAAGAAATAGAAGCCCTCATCAGGGCAGGTTACTATCCCTCAAAATCCGAAGCTTTAAAAGATGCCTTCAGAACGCTGTTAGATACAAAACCCGCCCTCAAACTTGCATCTGCTATAGAACTCTACAAAGCCGGGGAGGTATCTCTTGCAAGAGCAGCGGAAATTGCAGGTATGAACATTGAAGATTTCAAGCATGTGCTTTCGGATAGAGGGGTAAAAAGAATAATAAAACCAGATACCGATATTGATAAAAAAGTGGATGAAATCATGGAGTGGAGAGGTTGAGTATCGTATGTGATGCCGACGTGCTCTCGGCATTGACCAAAATTGACGGACTCAATCTTTTATCAGAATTGTTCCCAAAACATAAAATCGTGACATCCAATGGCGTATATGAAGAACTGATATTCATAAAGCAGGCTGGATATGATTTTGTAGATAGCATAATAGATTTTGTTGAAATAATATCAATGAATGCCAAAGAACAGGAAAAGTACCATTCTTTTTTAGCCTCGACCGGCTTTGGCAAAGGAGAACTTCAATGTATTTCGATCTGCATATCCCAAAAATATCCATTCATAACCAATGATAAAAAGGGCAAAACGCTTTGCTGAAAGGAATGAGGTAATCACATGGGATATTCCAGACATTATGAAAGCTTTGTGGAAAACAGGAATCAGAAGCAAAGAAGAAGTCAAAGGTATAATGGGTGACCTGGAAATTAAAGACATGATGATAATAAACAACAAAGAGAAGATTTTAAAATAAGCTGTTAATCTTTTTCATCAACTCCCTTCAACTTCACGCCATCCTCCACCGAATTCACAACTGGTGCGGCAACACACTCATTGACGGGGCTGCTGAATTACAACTTAAAGATATGTTTCCGAGAAAAATCATGGTCGGATGGACTTATGATAAAGACGACATTCTTATACTCACCGTATATGAAGTAAAAAGAAAATGGAGATAGACATGGCAATAATCTGCGGAAAATGCAAACAGGAGATGAAGGAAGTTAAACTGAAAGAGTACGAATTTGAAGACGGCATAGTCCTTGAAAATGTCAGGGCAATGCGCTGTCCGAAAGGTCATGTTACTTTTACAGAGGAGCAGGCGCTTCTTATGGAGCAGAGGATTGAAGACATCAAAAAACATGCGTTCAGGTTCATTCGCTCGGTAAGCAAAAGTGCAAGGTCGCTCGTAATAAGGATTCCTGCTGACCTTGCAAAAAGTCTGGATATAAATGAGAGTTCCAAAGTAGAGATGATTCCTATAAATAAGAAAAGATTTCTGGTTGAGGTAAAATAATAAGTCAGCAATAGAATTCTACAGGCCAGGGAAATATCCCATTTCTATGGCAAATTCCCTTCCCCGCTCAACTCATGCTGCCGCTCGATATTCATCTGTATCAGGATCTCAAAAATCCTCTTCACCTGGTCCCCATCCAGCCCCCGCTCGGTCGCAGCATTCGCCACCCTCTCAAGCACCACTCTGTTCTGCTCGACGTCATTTATCGGCATACCTGCGGCTTTCTTGGCATCAAGCACTTCTTTAGCCATGCCCGTCCTTTGCTCTATAAACTCAAGTATCTGGCTATCGAGCTTTTCAATCCTGGTTCTTACCTCTTTCAGCGGCATGCTTTTCCACCTTTATTATTCACCTTAGTCCTTATCACTTTTCCGCCCATGCCGCGCCACAAAGGTTCAAGCCTGTCAAGAAGCTTCGGGCTTCCAAGCGCTGTGTAGGCAGGACCTGTGCCTGATAAACTCACGCCCTCTATGCCGACTTCAAGCGCCGCCATCATTGGTTCCGTGCCAAAGCCCAGTGCTGCGCAGTAAAGGAAACCGTTCAGGGTCATGGCTTTCTCATAATTCCCTTCAAGTGCTTCCTTATAAGCCATTTCAACCCACGGCGCCATGAGCCTTGAGCGCGCAACATTGGTGGCTGAACTGAAGACCTTTTCAGGTGGCGAAAGGACAAGCACTTCCGAATCCCGTTCGACTCTGCTTATAAGCTCTTTTTTCTTGTTATTTGTTATCACGAATCCACCGAGCATTGAGGCGCATGCATCATCAAAAGCGCCCGTAATCGTTACTTTTGAATCAAGCGCGGCCTGTACCCCTATTTTTATCGCCTCAAGCGGGTGAAGTGTTTCACCGAGGGCATCAAGTGTTGCAAGCACAGAAGCATTTGCGGCAGCGCTTGAGCTTTTAAGCCCGCTTGCCATTGGTATCTCACTCTTTGTCGAGACATTTGCGCCAAGCTTTGAGCCAAAGCGCAGGAGTGTAAGTTCGACACAGCGTTCGATAAGGGTTGTGTCCCCGCCTTCTTCTATGTATCCCCTGATCTTTTTATCTTCCGTAAGTACGACTTCCGCTTCGGTTTTCAGGTCGATGCCGAAAGCTGCGCCTTTCCATGTGGCAATTGCATTGATTATCGTGCCTGCGCCATAGGCATAGGCGTATCCTGACTGCCTCATATTATTTCCATTCTCACAGTAGTAAAAACAGGCCCTCTCGTATCGATCTTTTTCTTGTTCCCGGTTATATAGCGCTGCGCTATTGGATCAATTCTTATATTTATCTCAGAGGGTACCTTGATTATTCTCACGCGTGTCTCATGCTGCGCCTCGCCTGCCTTTACCGCCTCCTCTATCTCTTTTGCGCAGCGCGCGGCAAATGCGTCGATATATCTGATACCCGTGGTGACACCGTTATTAAAAGCGTCATCCCATCTTGAAGTCCTCGGTAATCCCAGGATGTCATTCCTGTAAGATATTACTTCGTTCATTGCAGCGGGGCCGCAGAGTTTCGTATTCTCTTCGGGTTCCACAACCTTAATCCTTATACTCTTATCGAACAACTGCCCCTCCCATGCTGTAAACTCACATGGGCTAGGGGTATTCCCGTATTGCTCGCATATCTTAACGATGGCACCCTGTATCTCTTTCCCGGTTTCCGTGGCTGGTTCATCTTCGACATATATCATTGCTGCAATATCGCTGTCCGACATAACCCAGCCGGTTTTATACTGGAACTGCGGATACGTAAGCGCGCGTACATCCATTGAATCGTGCAGTATCATGGCAAGTCGCTCGACGCCCATCCCGAGGTTCATCACCGGGTAGGGGATGTTATACTGCGAGAG
>DATCUE010000128.1:0-23250 GCA_036567605.1 Candidatus Methanoperedens sp.
GGGTTATGAACGCATCGATCCACAGGCTCCGCGTGATAGGAAAAGACAGGCTTGCAGCGCGGCTTGTGGAATTCCGGCATACCTACAATCTTCACAAGAAGGCCGCAGAACATGGGGAAGCGCTTCCCATTGCCATCGTGATCGGCATCGACCCTGTAACCCTTTTTGCCATTTCAACACGGGTGCCTGAAGGAAAAGAGTTTGAATATGCATCGTCGCTGTGCGGTGAGCCGATAGAGGTATTCGAATGCAAGAACGGTGTCAAGGTCCCGCACGCAGAGATTGTGCTTGAGGGATACATACATCCGAGTGAAGTCGTTGACGAAGGCCCGTTCGTGGATATCAGCGGCACCTATGACCTCGTGAGAAAGCAGCCCGTCATCTATCTCACTAATATGATGCACAGGAAAGACCCGATATACCATGCACTCATGCCCGCAGGAAATGAACATAATATCCTGATGGGAGTACCTTATGAGCCTTTGATCTTCAATGAAGTGAAAAAAGTGGCGGATATCAGAAATGTGGTTCTCACTCCGGGAGGCTGCTGGTATTTCCACGCGGTTGTCCAGATACACAAGAATAATGATGAAGAGGCGAAAAAAGCGATCGAAGCTGCATTTTCGGCGCACAAGAGCTTAAAACACGTTGTTGTCGTGGATGATGATATCAATATTTTTGACCCGAATGACATTGAATTTGCCATTGCGACAAGGGTGAAAGGCGATGAGGATATATATATATATCCGAATGTCAGGGGCAGCACGCTTGACCCGCGCTCCGAGAATGGGATAGGGACAAAGGTGGGCATGGATGCTACGATGGATTTGAGCAAGAGATGGAAGTTTGAGAGAGTGAAGAGGCCGAAAATAACCGCAAACGAACGCCAAATTTAAACATTGCTTGAACTTAACCAATGGTATTCAGAAAGCTTTTTAATTGAAACCTTCATTAGATTAATCCAGTTAGAATATGAATGCCGAATCTTTGTAGAAACCAAACTAAGAGGTGAAAAGATGAACTGCAAAGTCAGCGTTGTTATTGAAAAGGATGAATATGGGTATTATGCTTATTGCCCGGAGCTTGAAGGATGCCAAACTCAGGGGAATTCTTTAGATGAAGTAATGGCAAACATCAAAGAGGCTATCGAACTCTACCTGGAGACATTATCAGATGACGAAAAAATAGCCTACCTGAGCAAAGAGATTCTAACGACTTCATTAGAGGTGAAAGTTGCCTGCTAAGCTGCCGCGGTTAACACCTCAAAAAGCTGAAACAATGTGTAAAATCGATAAATATAAAGAAGACTTGTCTTTTATTATTCGAGTATCTGCGTCCATCTGCGTTCATCTGCGGTTAATGATTAGCTCACCGCAAAGAGCGCAGAGAACGCAAAGCGGAATAATAACGCTCAGGTACAAAAAGAAGCTACAACAGCGACAAAGAACACGGATGACACGGGCTGGACGGATTTTCACGGATACGAAATCCGTGTGTATCCGTGTCATCCGTGCAATCCGTGTTCCATCTTACATTAAGCCGGCTTCCAATAATGGATTTTTCATTCCTACCTGTGAAATACCATTCCTGGCGGGCTTTGCGAACTTTGCGCCCTCTGCGGTGGAATTTTTACGCTGCACCTGTCCCCGCACACCAGCCACGGAGGCGTAGATGTACCTCACGCCAGAAGAAGAAAAGCTCTTCAACGGTGAGCGCGGCCCTACATACCAGAAGGCCATTGAGATACTCACCGCCCTCGGGGACATCTACGGGGCTGACAGGCTTATCCCAATAAAGAGTGCCCAGATAGCAGGTGTATCTTACAAGACAATAGGCGAGGCAGGTCTTGAATGGATATCAGATTTAAAGGGAAAAGTAGCGGTGCCCTCCATCCTCAATCCTGCCGGCATGGACAGGGAATGCTGGAAGGAAATGGGAATAAGCCGGGATTTTGCAGAAAAGCAGGAACAGATCATCCGGGCATACGAAGCGCTCGGCGTAAAAGCCGAATGCTCCTGCACACCATATAATATATATGATGACCTCGCAGGCTTCGGGCATCATCTGGCATGGAGCGAGTCCTCAGCCATCTCTTATGCTAATTCCGTTATCGGGGCGCGCACGAACAGGGAGGGGGGCCCGAGCGCGCTTTCTGCCGCGCTGATAGGTAAAACACCGAATTACGGTTACCATCTTGACGAGAACAGGAAACCCGATGTCCTGATAACTGTCGAAGAAGAACTGCATGATTCGGATTACGGGGCGCTGGGATATATTGTGGGCGGCATCGTGGGCGATAAGGTCCCTCTTTTCATGCTCAGATCAGTCCCTTCAAAAGATGAACTGAAATCCCTCGGCGCCGCAATGGCCGCCTCGGGAGCCGTAGCGCTGTATCATGTGCAGGGCGTCACCCCGGAAGCAGGGAAATATGAAGCGCCGAAAGAGAAAATCACAATCGAGGAGAAACAAATAAGAGAGGTTTACTCATCAGGCGAGCCGGACCTGATAGCATTCGGCTGTCCCCATGCAGGCATATATGAGCTTGAGCGGCTCGCGCGACTTCTGGATGGAAAAAAAGTGAAAAGGGAAGTATGGATATACACGTCGCGCGCCATAAAGGATAAGCACCCTCTTTTAATAAAGCGCATAGAAAGAAGCGGCGCTAAAGTCTTTTGCGATACCTGTATGGTGGTATCCCCGGCGAGTGATAGGTATGGATGCATGATGGTAAATTCGGGGAAAGCGCATAAGTATGTCCCGAACCTCTGCGGTGTGAAGAGCATAATGGCAACCACTGAGGATTGTATAGCAGCGGCGCTAAAATGAAGTAAAATCCAATAAAGGTTGGATGGGGTGTAAAAAACAAAAGAGGTTAAAAAATGGTATCTAATAAACAGTATTAACCAAGTATTGATGGAAAATCGACAATAAGATTTAATACCATGTCAATACATCTATCATCATGAGGTTGGGGTTAGTGGCAAAATTCAATCCTATCCTATCCATCAACCGGCTTTTTTAGCTCCAACCTCAATTAATCTGGTGAATTTATATCATCTTGAAATAATATCATTCCCAATGGAACCAGGTCATATCGCCAGGTGCGCACAACTTGCTATGTTGCTTGAAGTCTCGGCCACGCCAAAACCTGGCAATATTGACAGGGATCATAATTATCCGGATACTCGTTTTGAGCATTTTCTGGCAAGTGCTGTCGGAGTTTACCCTGTACTTGAGACGGCTGCATCTTCACATTCAGGTGTGGGTTCACTCATCAGACAGGCAGTCATGGAAAGCGCCCGCTGGCAGCGAGGAGGGAACACGCATTTTGGCGCATTTATCCTGCTCATCCCACTTGTAATGGCAGCAGGAGAATGCGATGCCAGAGCGTGCCTGAAAGCCCGCGTCAAAAAAGTGGTCAGGAGCACAACTATCGAAGATGCGGTGGAATTATACAGGACATTTTCGCTGGCAAAGGTCAGGGTTAAACCTGTCAATGACCTTGACCTCGGAGATAAATCATCAATAGATAAGATAAGAGAGCGCAGATTGACCCTTTTTGACCTGATGAAGTTATCTTCAGGTTATGACATCATTGCGGATGAATGGGTGAACGACTTTAAGAGAACATTTGAATGTGCCGATCTGATACTGGAAAAGTCCAGGATATACAATATTAATGACACAGTGGTGCTTACGTTCATGGAGCTCTTATCCCGCAATAAAGATACTTTTATCCAGACCAAGTTTGACATCACCGAAGCAGAAGAGGTTTCAATGCGTGCAAAAGAAATACTGGAAAAAGGAGATATTGATGATATAAGGGGAGAAATACGCTCTTTTGATGAGGAATTGTTAAGAAAAGGCATAAATCCGGGATCAACCGCCGATATAATAATAGGCGGGCTGTTCATCTCGCTTTTTGAGGGGATGAGATTTTGATCGATATTGAGGATTTCGGGATATTTGAGGGAATATCAGAAGTGATTTTTACAACGCTCTCAGCAGGGGGAAAACCTAACGCTGCGCCTATAGGTTTACACAGGAAAGACGGAAGGCTTTTTGCCAGGATTTATAATTCACGGACACTGGAGAATATACTCGGCGGGTCTGCGGCGGCTTCAAATATCGTGGATGATCCCGTCCTGTTCGTCCAGTCTTCCCTGTCTGACTTAGGACCTGAAAAATTTGCTTTCATTGATGGTTTTCCGGTTTTAAAGGATGCACAGGGATGGATTTTTTTTAGTTGCAGATGTAAAAAAGGAGAAAATATTACATTAGTTGAGCTATTTCCACTCAAAGGGAAAATAAACCAGCGGAAAATCCGGCCGGTAAATCGCGGTTTCAATGCGGTTATAGAGGCTTCTATCCACGCTACAAGATACGTGATCTCAAAAGAAAGAAAATATCTTGACTGCATCAAATATTACGATACAATAGTAAAAAAATGTGGTGGCGCGCGGGAGAAGGAAGCTATGGGGCTTATTTATGACCTGATCGGAACTGTATTATAGGCTTTGGATAATAAATTAAAAATCTCCGAGCGTTCTCTGGCCCTTCCTTTCCTCCAGATTTGCGACCCTGACTCCTACCCTTCTCAAAGAGACAGGCTGTTCCTCAAAGAAAGCTTTCGCAAGTGCGCCGGCTGTCTGCCTTATTGTATCCGCGTCTTTTGCAGGTACACCCAGTGTGCGGGTTTTTGTGCGGATTGCAAGATCGGTGGAAATAGCTACAAAAGTGACAGATTTAAAGCTGAGCTTTCGAGCTTCAAGTTTCACCTGAACCTGCTCTGAAAGATCCTTGATGATATCAAGAATTACTTTTAGGTCCTTTGTGTCTTCCTTGAGCGTGGTTATCCGTCCTATCTGCCCCGTACCTTCGCGCTCAACGACGGGCGAATTATCAATACCTTCTGATGCCTGCTTTAACCAGACCCCTTTTGCCTGCCCGAATTCCCGTATCAGTTCATCCATTGACAGCTTTGACAGCCCGCCGATTGTTTCCACGCCAAGTTCGTTCAATCTTTCACCTGTCTTTTTTCCCACACCTATCAGGTCAGTTATCTTAAGAGGTTCAAGGAACTGTAAGATTTCGCCGGGTTTCACGACGGTCAATCCATCGGGTTTTTTGAAATCAGAAGCTATCTTGGCAACAAGCTTGTTCGGCCCGACACCAACAGAGCATGTCAATTTTGTTTTTTGCCTGATTTCCTCTTTTATATGTACAGCGAGAATTCTGGCCTCCTCAAAATCCGAAACCTTTCCAGTGATATCGCAGAAAGCTTCATCTACACTTTCCTGTTCAAGCGTCCTGCAATATCCCCTCAATACTTCCATAACCTCATCCGAGATGCTTCGGTAAAGTTCCATATTTACAGGTAAAAATAAAGCATGAGGTGCCAGTTTTTTTGCACGGATGATGGGGATCCCGGCTTTAATCCCGAATTTCCTTGCTTCGTAATTGCTGGTGCTCACGGCGCCGCTGTCCTCGCTACGTCCTGAGTAAACACATATCACAACAGGCCTGCCTTTTATCTCAGGATGCTCTCTTTCTTCACACTGGGCAAAGAAGTAGTCCATATCAACATGAAGTATTATCCTGGGGGGAATATCTGATTCAGTCATTTATATGAAAAATAGGCGGCATGAAATATAAACTGGTCAGAGGGGGAGGACATCTATCTTCCAGTCACAAATGGTCAGGTATTGATGTTGATATATAAATATAGTGTAATTTCCATAATAATTCAATATTTCCCATTGACCAGGGCGCAGAGTAAGATTTATTAATGGGTGCGTTTATATCAGATTTGAATGAGAAATTTGTCAGGGGATTTTTGTTCATAATGAATGACTTAAATTTATTGTGGTATATAGAAAGTATTAAATACTAATATGTTGAATAAATACTATCTTTTGGAGGATTAAACTTGAAGTATTGTGTTGATTGCAGATACTTCTCAACAAAAATAAAAGGAAGCAATAGAGAACAATACGACGGTTCGTGCACGCTGATAAAGAAGAATGTGTATGAAACCAACCGTGGATGCAAAGAGTTCAGAGAAGAGCGCTTATAGGCACAATTGATTCAGATCCTGGCCATTGCTGTTTTCGTATTTACTTACGCACTCATAATAGCAAAGCCGAAAAGAATCAATGAAGCCCATGCGGCTTTAATCGGCGCCGGGCTTACAATCCTTTTTTTGCTCAAGCCACATCATATACTTGAAGCGCTGGGAATCCCAACGCCGCAGATGCCGCAGCCTCTTGTGACCACATGGAACGTTGTTATCATCCTCGCAACGTTGATGATAATCTCAAGTCTTCTTGATGATTATGGATTCTTCGAGTACTGTGCGTCCCGCGCACTCCATGCATCCAGGAATAATGGAAACCGGCTTTTTTTATATACGTTTGTTGTGGTTTCCATAATATCTCTTTTTGCGGGCAACGATGTCGTAATCCTTACTACTACTCCAGTGATTCTGATTTTCTGCAAGAAGGCGGGAATCAATCCGAAACCCTATATGTACGGTTCATTTTTTGCCGCAAATACTTTTTCAATGCCGCTGTATATCGGAAATCTCACAAACATACTGATAGGGGACAGCTTCGGCCTTGATTATTTTGGCTTTACGGGATACATGCTTCTTCCGACCCTTGCCGCAGCTTTTGTTAATTACCATCTGATAAAATACATTTTCAGGAAGCAGATACCTGACAGGTTTACCCCGCCAGATAATGAAAGAATCAATATAAAAAATAAATTCCTTGTGACCCTCGGACTTGTGGTGCTGCTTGCGGTCATTGTGCTGGGCGGGGTCGCAAATTATTTCAAAATACCTCTCTCCATCGTGACATTAACTGGAGCCGCCATCCTTTTGATGTTTGAGCGCCGGTTGTTCCACAGACTCAAAAGGGTGTCCTGGAATGTAGTAATGTTCGTTATCGGGCTATTTATCGTAGTAAAAGGTCTTGAAGTAAGCGATGTTGCAGGTTATGCGGGAAATATTTTCTTTACCATGGTCGGGGATAACATCATAACTGCCGTTTTTTCTGTCTCACTGTTATCTGCTTTCATGTGCAATCTTGTGAACAATATACCCATGACTGCCATGATGCTTTCTATAATCAGGGAAGCCTCACTTACGCAGGGGATGGATACCGCGATGGCATATTCGCTTGTCATCGGTTCCAATCTCGGAGCCAATTTCACCACTTTCGGCGCTCTTGCAGGGATACTCTGGCTTGAGAGCGCACGCAGATATGGCTGGAGCACGAAAATGACGGATTTTTTGAAGATAGGATTGTTCGTGACGCCAATAGCCATTCTCGGCTCAAGTATCGTACTGGCGCTTGAGCTGTCGCTTTTTTGACCATAAATGATATATTGCTTGACCCAATAATTAACGTTAAATCTTAGATACGGATTTTTACTCTGGTCGTTTGTAGCTGTGGTCCAGAACGGCCAGAGTCACGCCTTTTTAGGGCGTGTCCGTCTCGCCTCCGGCTCGATCGGAATACAAAAAACCGTTAAATAAAGTGCGGCTGTGGTCCAGCGGTTATGACAGGGGCTTCCCAAGCCTCTAACCCGGGTTCGAATCCCGGCAGCCGCATCTAATTACAAGGTTCGATTCGCTCCCTTTTAGGATTTCACTTTGCTCTCTGAGGGGCTTAAAAGAAATGAACGGAGCGCAAAGAATTTATAGTCTGGGTACTTACTTCCCTGAAGGGAGGGTTTTGCATCTCAATATCTATTAATTTAAGGGAGCAGATGGTTGCTTCATCCTCGGTTACCAGGATGTTTGAGGAGAGGATTGGAGAGAAGGAAATTTACGATTTTACTCTTGGAAATCCTGAGATAGAGACGCCAGCAAAGTTTACCGAGGAGCTGAAGCGCATTGTAAATAATCCTTTTCCGGGTATGCATCGTTACACACCCATAGCAGGTTATACTAAGACAAGAGCAGCAATAGCTAAGACGCTATCAAAGGAACATGGATTATCTTTCAGTGCACAGCATATAATTGTGACGGCTGGCTGTGCCGGTGCATTAAACATTGCGTTAAAAGCGCTTCTGGATCCCGATGAGGAGGTTATTATTTTGGCGCCAAGCTATTTGGAGTATCCCTTTTATATAGATAACCATGGTGGAACCTGCCGGATAGCGGAAACAAACCAGGATTTTACCATAAACATTGATAATATAGCCTCTCAGATAAACTCCAATACTAAAGCGATCATCCTGAACTCACCAAACAACCCGACAGGGGAGATATATTCTGAGAAAACTTTGAAATCTATTGCAAAACTTCTATATGAGAAGGGCCGGGAGTTTGGAAAAGATATTTTTTTGATCTTTGATGAAGCATATCGAGATATAGTCTATGATGGCCTTAAGCTTCCTGATATTTTCAAGATTTATTCAAATACCATTATTGCATCTGCCTATTCTAAACCATTATCGATTCCTGGAGAAAGGATAGGATACGCAGCAGTCAATCCTGAAATGGAGGAAGCCCTGGATATCACGGAGGCAATGACTTTTGCAAATCGCATTCTTGGATACATTAATGCTCCTGCCCTAATGCAGCAGGTAATTACTAATCTGCAGGGCATCCATGTTGATATCTCAGAGTACCAGGAAAGAAGAGACTTTTTCTGTGATGCTTTAGATGATATCGGTTACTCATTCATACGGCCCAAAGGCACGTATTATATTTTCCCGGAGAGCCCTGTGGGTGATCTCGTATTTGCCAGAGAACTTTCCAGGGAAGGGATCTTTGTATTTCCAGGAACGGCATTTGGAAGAAGTGGATACTTCAGAATAGCCTTCTGTGTCAAGAAGGAAACGATAGAAAAATCTCTGGATGGGTTCAGGAAGGTCCAGAATTTTTTCAGCAACACTTCCAAAAAAATAGAATGAATCAATTGTGGGAGGAGACAGAAAAATGATAAGCCAGATCGATGAACTAAAAAGACATTTAGCGTCGAAAATTCCAGAACTTGGACTGGACGAAGGGACAGTCGAAAACATCCTTTCAATAGCCATGGATTTTTCAGAAAAAGAGCTGAAGCCTCACTCAATAAAGTGGGACGAGGATGGGACTCATTTTGAGAAAATATACAAAACAAGATTAAAATCTAAAAATGAGAATGTTGAATTAAGGGAAAATGAATACGATATACTGGATAAATATGGATGCATAGATGAAGCATCATTAACCGACAGAAGATTACTATTTCCTGAACATTTTGAAGAGGCACAGAAAAAGCTTGGCAAAGCAGGATTGCTGGGGCTATGTATCCCGGAAGAGTACGGCGGTCTGGGGTTATCTTACACACTTTACAGTTGCGTTATAGAGATATTATCAGGGGGTGATGCCAATTTCGGAGTCCATGCTTCCATACACGGAACTGCGGCTGATTTAATAAACAGGTTTGGCACAGTGGCTTTGAAGGACAGATTGCTGCCTGACATGGCATCAGGCAAAAAACTCGGCTGTCTTGTTTTCACAGAGGCTTCAGGCGGATCTGACCTGAAAGCAGTTTCGACTACTTCCAAACTCGATGGAGACGGTTACATCATAAATGGAAATAAGTTCGCCATTACTAATGGAGGCTGCGCAGACGTTCATGTGGTGTTCACAGTCGATAAAGAAGATCACCATCTACCGTTCGCGGACAGAAAAAAATACAATGTGCTTGTGGCTGAAAAAGGAACAGAAGGTTTAGAGTTAATGGGTACAGGACATACAATGGGCTGGAGGGCATCGCCAACTTCAATGTTGAAATTTGAAAATTGCAGAGTAACTGCCCAGAATCTGATGGGTGAAAGGGGAAGCGGGAGAAAAGTTCTTTCTGCCGGCCTATCCGGCGGCAGGATAAGCTTTGGCTGTGCATGGTCGCTTGGGATTGCTGACGCTGCTTACAGGAAAGCAATGGAACGTTCAGAGAGAAGAATAACGTTTGGCACGCCGCTGAAAAATCACCGGGAAATCAGGAAACATCTTGCAGATATGTACAGGTACCTGTGCATGGGGAGACAGAAATACATACATGCTGCGTATCTTAAAGACAAGAGCGACCCGGATTTTCCATTTGAAGCTACGATTTCAAAAATCTTTTGTTCCGAAAGAGCAGAGGATATCGTAAGGATCGCCTACCAGATGCACGGTCATTTTGGGTATGTCAATGAAAGCGGCATACCGCTGCTGTTAAGGAACATAATGGTAGCCACTGTAGGTGAAGGCGGAACAGAGGTTTTAAGGGACAGGGTGGTGGCACCAGGCGTGATAAACGGCGATTATTCGCGAACGGGTAAAATTGAATACGATAAGAGTTTTGTTGACAGAAATCTTGGTGATGAGATATTCGGTGAACTGGCACAACGATTGGGCGATGAAGTATACCCCCGTTATGAAATCCTTGCAAGCAGGGCCACAGGCAAAGAGATAAGAATGCCTGCAACGGAAGTAAAAAATATGACGATAAACTGGAAACTCTACGGGTTATGAAATAATTCCCACCTTTTCCACTTTACCTTCCAGTTCTCCTTTGGCATTAATTATTTTATTAATGATCCCTATCGAAAAAGAGACTTCATGATAGAAATATGTATACCAGCCATTTTCAGAGGCCTTGTCATACAGCAATTTCTTCTTTGTTTCCCAGCAGTCTTCCCTTCCTAAAACATCAACGGCCATCCTGCACCTGGGCCTTTCCTGGTGCATCACCAGTGCAGCCATATCCGCCGCATAAAGCATTGTTCTTTCATCCTTTATTATCACTGACTGATGACCTGCTGTGTGTCCGGGCGTCGGAACCACAAAAATCCCCGGCAATATTTCTTTTTCTCCATCTACAAGCTCGAGGTTCCCTGATTCTTTCAGCGGCAGGACGTCGGTTTCCACACTGAAGTAGTCGTTCTTCAACTCAAAACCGGGATCTACTGCGGTCTTCCATTCCTTCTTTTGTATAACGTATTTTGCATTCTCAAAAGTTGGCTTTAATTTTCCATTAGTATATCTGGTATTCCAGCCTGCATGATCTGGATTGAGATGGCTGTTAATCACAATATCAATATCGCTTGGCTTAATTCCGGCAATATTCATGCTTTCTACCAATGACGGATTCTTAACAATATTATGATGCTTTACATAATTTGGAGTCTTATCATGAAGACCAGTCTCCACCAATACATTGCCCCCGGAATGCTTGATCAAAAGACAGTTGGCGGCCTGAGGAATATTGTTATGCTCATCGGTTCTGTAAGGTGTCCTGCCATTAACTCGATAATTGGACCAGATATCTTTTGGGAAATATCCAAAAATAACCCCGCCGTCTTCAGTATGTGTGCCGTCGCTTAAGATTTGAAGATCCATATCCCCGAATTTCATGAAATTACCTCTGCAGAATAAAAGTAATAGCTGCTTCTATATAGTTTAACCTGATGGTAGCCTGCAATTAATGAATTGATTCCTGCATATATTGCTTACACATTAAACTTAATAACAGAAAAGAATGTCTTTAATACCTGTTGAATTTGTATTCCAATATATGGCTTGTGGGTTATGACATCTCAAAAAGGTATACGGAACGGCGATAATGAAGATATGCACGGCCCTCCTGGACTTGAAGATGCGCTGAATTTTTCCCTGGTTGATGCATTATACGGGCGGCGAGCCCGCAGGTTCTTTCTCGGTGCTTCGATTTCTGATGGACCTCTTGCATTCACATCGCGTCATGAGCCATTTCCACTGACTGAACTTGAACAGATGATGATCCTGACATCGGCGGCCGGCAACACAGGATGGCATTATATGATCACCCGCCATGATAGATACGCACCTCACCTTTCCAACTATTCTTTGGCCGCAGGTGGGCGAATATTCCCTTCAGCCGCAGGTTTCCATACCAGTGAAATCTTTTTCACTGATGACAATGGGGCATATTTCTTTGAAACACGTGACGCCCCGGATCTTGTTGAACATGCACCCGATAAACATATCGATTTGAATGAAATCCTGGATGCTCATCGATCAAGGATCCGAAAGTTAGCCGATAGCCGCCTGTATATTCCGGCTGCTGAGCCTTATATGTCTGGACACAATACCTGGTGCGCAAACCGGCCAGGGAGCTTGCTTATCATACCAGTGGCCGACATTGCCCAACATCTAATCGCCCTTATCTGTTTCGCACTGCAGAATGGTTACTGTATTTATGACGATGTACATCAGGAACGCATTGAGGGGCTGGAACGTTTTTCGCAACTCATAGATAAAGATAAAGACCCTTTCCCATTGACATATGTCGAGCAGATGGCCCTTACCGAGTGTTCTGCCGAGCTCACAGCCTGCTGCTATGCAGGGATGCTTATGCTCCAGGCGATGGGGTTGGGTGGCTGGATATTTGACGGCATAAATCGCAATGTTGTGCTGGGGGCAAGTGGAAACTCTGATGTGCCAGGATTAGGATTCCATTACGATACTGACAAACGCTGGTCTGTTCCTAATCCAACTGGCCTTGAAGGTGTCTTTGAAGGTTACTGTCCTCCCCATTATCCAGATATGCGTGCTGCAGTTGAAGCCTTGGCCCAACGGAAATTTGGTCAGGGTGGACCTTTTAATCCTGATACTCCCGGGCCGTGGAAAAATAGTGCCAGGGTGCGCGGGAGTGCACAAATCCATAGCGAGGAATTTAAAGAGTGTATTGCAATTATGTGTCAATATATCTACGACCGTTTCGGCAAATTTCCAGGCACTGTTCCAACAATTTTCATCCTGACTTATCTTCAGGCCCATCACCTGGATTTAGAGTTTTACGACCATCACTTCAAGACAGGAGCATACCTGGAAACACACGCCCGGCATATGGCGCGATGGCATCCGGATAAAGAGAAGTAGAGCTACCCACTTATGGCGCCTTCATAAACATCAACGCCGAGGGGGAGACTTGAACTCCCGAGGGGCGTGAGCCCCACAAGCTTTCCAGGCTTGCGCCTTAGGCCGCTAGACTACCTCGGCTCAACCTTCTGAATATACCAAATGGTTCTTATGCTTTTGCCTTCCAGCCTTTCGGGTAAGTGCCGGGTTCAAGAAACACTCTGTCATTAGTAGCTACAATTCCCGTGGCTGCTTTTAATATCTCAATCGATTTCATCTGCGACGTGCCAAACGATACTGCCTCCCCTTTAAGCGTAAAAATCGCCACAAGGTCTCCTTTTTCTATCCCGCTCTCAACCGAGAGCACACCCGGGGCAGCAAGGCTCGCCCCATGGCAGACCGCATCTACGGCATTGTCCCGGATGACTATTTTAGGAAGGTGCGAAAGGGCGAATTCCATTGGTTGTATGACCTTTCTCAATAGCTCTTCACTCCCGTTCTCTTTCCAGCCCACATATGCATCCTTGACATCAAAAAGCGTTACGAGTTTTTCATCTTCACGAAAAGGACCGCTTCTCGTGCGCCGCAATTCCTGCATATGTGCGCCTGTACCGAGGGCAAGTCCCATGTCATGGCACAATTTCCTGATATAAGTGCCAGCCTCGCATCCCACTATGAACAGGATATTTTCCCCGTCCATTTCAAGGAGCTCAAGATAATAGATATTCCTTATTCTTGTTTCCCTCTTCACAGCAGATTTGATAGAGGGCTTCTGGTATATCGGGCCTGTGAATTCACCCAGCATGCGTTTTATCTCCTTTTCCGTCACCACGGCATGAAGCTTCATAAGGCAGACGTATTCCTTCCCGGCCGTAAGAAGCGCATCCACAGCTTTTGTAGCGTTTCCCAGCATTATGGGAAGAAGTCCTGTAACATTCGGATCAAGCGTACCGCTGTGTCCTGCTTTTTCAAGCTCCAGGATTTTTTTGACCCATGAGGTAACCTCATGGCTTGTGGGGCCTGCGGGCTTATCAAGATTAATCGCACCCTTTTCAATGTATTCTTTTATCGGGCGCTCACCCGGTCTTTTTCCGAAACGCTCATCTGTAAGCTCTTCTCCCTTGACCAGGATTTCCCTTTTTTTATCTGAAGGCAAAAGGTTCATACAAGAAAGTTAATCGCTTTTAAAACAATTTCACATATCTCTTCGGGTTTCCACTTACTGGAATCTATCACAAGATCATATACTGAAAGATCATTTATGTCAATATCATAATATTCGCGATACCGCTCTCTTTCACACGTTTCCCGCTCAAGCGTTTCCGACATTGCAGCCGAAACCTGTTTCGATTCTCTTTTTGCGATGCGCTCTGCCCTGACCTCAATTGGGGCTTTCAGCCAGACCTTGAGATCAGCTTCTACAAGAAAGCCTGAAATCCTCCCCTCAAGAATGATATTGTTCCTTTCTTTTGCGATTCTTTTTTGCATCTCATCGATCTGCCTGTCTATGTCCCCATTGGACTTTGCAAGTATCCCGAATTCGGCAAGGCACATGCATCTGTCCTGTGCGCATTTCCTGAAAACATCACCCATGGAAACAAGTTCAAGCCCAAGTCTTGCGGACAATAATTTTGAAAGCGTACTTTTCCCGCTGCCGGGGGGGCCGCTGATCGTGATTTTCAATTACATACCGCCTATATTGAGCGCCTTTCTTGTGATCTGGCTTACAGGGATCGAACATATGAAATACCAGAATAGCCAGTACTGGATCTCCCAGAAGACCTTGTCAGTTAATTTCTGCTCTCCCCAGAAAGGAAATATCATTGCAGTATCGGGCTTCTGGGTGATGACAAGATAAACCCAGAAAAAAAGCGGGAGTGATAGGATGCTTATATAGAGCATCGGTTTAAATTGCTGCCTGAACATCTCCATCTGGTCCTTCATCATTTCTGCCTGCTGCGCTTCCAGTTTTTTCATTTTCTGTGCATTGTTTGAAAGCTGTGCCTGCCTGAATTCTTGCTGTATGGTTCTTGTCCGCTCCTGCACACGCCTCATCAATTCCCAGTCCATAGTATATTTCTGGATAAGTGAAGCATACATGCCGGTTATTGCGGCAAGGATGAATATCATGATATGTAGCGGAATTATTGTCAATATCGGATCTAACAGCGATCCGACCATTCCCGCTATTGTGTCCCTCATGTTCGGAATTATCAAAAATCCGAACATGAGGAATAATCCGAGTGCAATAATCATTTTGTTAAGGGTTTGTTTTATCATGCCTCTCCAAGTATTTTCTTGATATCTTCAAAGATCAGTGGAATATCTTTTCCTCCATCAATAGTCTGAAGAATTCTTTTTTTATCATAATACTCTATCAGCGGCTGGGTTTGCTTCTTATACACTACAAGCCTGTTTTTTATTGCCTCTTCCTTATCATCCTCCCGCTGGTACAACTTCCCGCCGCATTTATCGCATACACCATTCATCCGGGGAGGATTGAATACTACATGATAGCTGGCGCCGCAAGCGCACATCCTCCTCCCCGAGAGGCGTTTTATCAAATCCCCATCATCTACTTCGATATTCAGTACAGCATCTATTTTCCTGTTCGATTCCGTGAGAATCATCTGCAGGGCATCGGCCTGCGTCACAGTCCTCGGATACCCATCCAGCAGGAAACCATCTTTGCAGTCGGATTTTGACAGCCTGTCTTTTACTATTGTTATCAGGAGTTCGTCAGGAACAAGCTCTCCCCTGGCCATATATGATTTTGCTTTCAGGCCGAGGGCTGTGTTTTTGCTGATATTTTCACGCAGCATGTCGCCCGTGGAGATGTGAGGGATGGAATAATGTTCGGATATTTTCTTGGCCTGTGTGCCTTTTCCTGCGCCCGGTGGACCCAGTAAAATAATATTCATTTTTATCGGTTCCGTAATGGTGATGTGTATATTAAAGCTTATTCAAAATTTTCCATCACTGTACATAAATGTTAAGCTCTTGCTAATCAATTTAAAGATATGATTGTTATCGGGATCGACCCCGGTCTTGCAACTGTCGGATTCGGGGTGATACGAACTGAGAGCAGCCATGTCATTCCTGTAAGCTACGGCTGCATACGGACGTCACCCGGAAAACAAACGTCCCAGCGTCTTCTGGATATATACACCGAAATTAATGAACTGTTCGAGAAATATTCTCCTGAAATAGTTGCGATGGAGAGACTCTTTTTCACAAAAAATGTCACATCAGCGATGAATGTAAGTGAAGCAAGGGGGGTGATATTCCTGGCCGCGCAGCAGAAGGGCATTCCAGTTGTCGAATACACCCCCCTGCAGATAAAGCAGGCAATAACAGGATCGGGGCGCGCAGATAAAAGGCAGATGCAGGAAATGATAACGAGGCTTCTTGGGCTTGATGAGATTCCCATGCCGGATGATGCGGCTGATGGGCTTTCGATTGCCTTGTGTCATGTAAACTTTGCCGAGTTAGCTTTATAGTTTCAATCTTTGTTTTAGTGGATGCGCGCCTAACAGTTGAAAATATTTAAATCAGGAGTTCGGGTGGATACGATATACCCGGATCACCTGTAAACTTTCTTTCTATGCTCGAACTTATGCAAGATTAAAATGTTGCTCTTGAACTCATATAGAACTCGAAAAGGCGGGATTCTAACACTTCTGAGAGGAAAAAGCTCATATCCCAGCGGTTTTCCTATTTCAGGGTTATCCATGATCTTCTGGATTATTTTCTTTATTCTTGTCTGGATTTTCTTATCTTTTATCTTCTTTAAATCCCCTTTGAACTCATCAGTGTATATCAGTTTCATGCCCAGATTTCATCAAGCTCGTCAGCACTTCTTATCTCATGTATTCTGCCTGCTTTCACATCACTTCTAGAGCGTTTAATCCCTTTCATAAGAGTCTCATCATTCATTATTTCAATGGTCTCGATCAGAGCTTCCAGTTCATCTTTTAATTTTTTTAAATTATTAAATGCATCCAAGCTTATGACCATCTTATTTTGTGTCAAAGTTTCTGGCATAATTGTCAACAGTCTGGAATCTGTTTGATGTATATATAAACTAATTGCTTATCTGGCTGGATAAGTGTACTGTCTGAACACTCCCGCGCCCTATCGGCGTGCTTTCCACCATCAGTCCATACCCGTATTCAAGCTTCTCATGGAAACCAGTGGTCACGCCGCAGTTGGTATCTGCGTTTATCGGTGTCATGCCCGCCGCTATGCATAGACACGTATGCGCCTGCCACGCATACGTGGATGCGCCCTCCGGAGGCACGACTCGGAGCGTTCATCTGCGGTTTATAATTTCGATATATGGAGGCTGCATATTTCTTATTGGCGCGCCGAACGGTTGAAAAATATTTAAATCCATGTTCTTTGCGGTGAATATTTTGCCCAGTTGATAGCATCAGTTTCCGACATCATTAAATCCCGGTATAGCGTCTAAATAAACCATGGCAAAGAAATCCAAAACGACCAAGCTCACTTTACCTGTCATTGTTGAAAAAGATGAGGATGGATTTTATGTGGTGGAGTGTCCTCTTTTAAAAAGCTGCTATACACAGGGAGAGACTCTCGATGAAGCCCTCAAGAACATACGCGAAGTAATCGAGATGTGTCTTGAAGAAGTGCAGCCACATTCGAATGAAGCATCAATCAGATCATTTTAAAAAGCCACTCACGATACCGAACCATCGGGTTGTAGGAAAAGGCTTACTTAGAAAATTATTGCGGGATGCAGAAATAACAAGTGAAGAATTCTGCAATCTTCTTTAAATAGAGAAAAAGCACTTATATAAAACTTAGCATATACCAAATGCTATATTCAAAGGAGATGTAATGAAAGGCAAAACAAAGCAGAATCCTAACCGCAACTAAAATGCAAGAAACAAGATTTAAGCTTTTATAAAAAATATAAAAGGAGACAATAAAATATGATAAGCGAATTGTATAACAAAGCCTACAGGGTAACAGGAAACTACAAGAAAGTTTTCATATGTAGTACAATAGCATTAAGCATTCTGTATATTGCGATAGCTGTATTGGGTTTTATCAATAGTGGTTATTCTGGATTTAGAGTCGATGCCAGTGCTATTTCTGATTTAGGGGTATTTGCAATTGGAGGCGCTTTAGGATTTGTGTATCTTGCATTTTGCTTCCGTTTAGCATTTCGAGTATTAGGACTTGTAGAAAAGGAGTAAATATTGAGATAATATCATGATATCACATATCTACGGCGAAATCGCCTACCGCGGCGATGGTTTTGTTGTGATCGATGTGGGCGGCCTGGGCTACCATGTCAACGTGACAAAACCTGTATTACAGGAGCTTTCGAACAAAAAAGAAAAAGTAAAACTGTTTACATATCTGAATGTCAGGGAGGACGCACTGATACTTTACGGATTTACAGGCGAAAGCGACCTTGAGATGTTCAAGCTCCTGATAAGCGTGACAAGGATCGGGCCTCAGATAGCGCTTTCAATAATGTCACAGATAAAACTGGAA
The DNA here is from genome assembly GCA_036567605.1 of Candidatus Methanoperedens sp. Taxonomy (GTDB): domain Archaea; phylum Halobacteriota; class Methanosarcinia; order Methanosarcinales; family Methanoperedenaceae; genus Methanoperedens. Next base: position 18,413 of record DATCUE010000128.1, read on the forward strand.
GAGCTTGTTGCAGCCATAATCCATGAGGATGAGAAAGTCCTGACCCGTATTTCCGGGGTCGGTCAAAAGAATGCCAAAAGGCTTATACTGGAACTCAGGGATAAGATTAAGAAGAAAATGGGAGAGCGGAAAATGGAATATCCTCAGGGGGGCAATATAAATTACGATGCAGTAAGTGCTCTTGTTTCTCTCGGGTTCCAGCAAAGGCAGGCCCAGGAAGCCGTGGATTCCGTGCTTGCAGGCAATAAGCAAATCACGGTAGAAGCACTGGTAAAAGAAGCGCTTTCAAAATTAAGACAATGAGTAACCATGGAAGAAAAAATAATTTCACACGAAAGGATAATCTCAGCCGCCCCGATTAACGATGAAAAGCAGGATATCGAGATCCGCCCTGCAAAACTTGATGAATTCATCGGGCAGAATGCAATCAAAGAATCCCTGAAAATATTCATCGAAGCCTCAAAAAAAAGGAACGAACCACTCGACCACATCCTGTTCTCAGGGCCACCCGGACTCGGTAAGACTACACTTGCACATATTATAGCCCACGAGATGGGGACGAACATCAAAAGCACTTCAGGACCCGTACTTGAGCGCCCGGGCGACCTTGCTGCGATGCTTACGGTTCTCAAGAGGGGAGACGTGCTCTTTATCGATGAGATACACAGGATGAGTTCTGTCATCGAGGAGATCTTATATCCTGCAATGGAAGATTTCGAGATAGATGTCATGATAGGCGAGGGGCCAAGCGCCAGGTCGATAAAACTCAATCTTGAACATTTCACACTCATCGGGGCAACCACAAAGGTGGGGCTTCTGGGTTCGCCTTTCAGGGACAGGTTCGGCCTGATTTCAAGGCTTAACCTGTACGAGGTTCCCGAGCTTGTCGAAGTGGTGAGGCGAAGCGCTTCCATACTGGATATCCCGATAACACAGGAAGGTGCGGCTGAGATCGCAAAACGAAGCCGCGGAACACCGCGTATCGCAAACAGGCTGCTTCGGCGCGTAAGGGATTTTGCTACTGTGAAGGCAAAAGGTGAGATCACGCAGGAGGTTGCGGATGGAGCGCTGACAATGCTGGGTATCGACAGGCTCGGTCTTGATGACCTGGACAGGCGCATTCTTGCCCTTGTAGCCCGCGATTTCGGGGGAGGGCCTGTGGGAGTCAAGACCATTGCCATCGCCGTAGGCGAAGAAGTACGGACAGTTGAAGAGGTCTATGAGCCTTATCTTATACAGATAGGTTTCATCAAAAGGACTCCGCAGGGCAGGGAGACCACACAGGCGGCAAGAAAGCACATTGGAGAGGCAAAATTATAGCCCGATCATATTGATATTTGTTCTGCAATTTGCGAGCCGGGGAGATGTATATTCACACGTAAACTATATATTTATGGAGTACATAGTATTATGATTACCATTATCATAATGAGTGATACGTTATGGTATCAAAGAACAAAACCAAGAAACCAGTTGCAATCGCAACAAAAGTTGAAGAAAAGAAGGCTAAGGCCGAAGATAAAAAGACACTGTATATAGGAATCGACCTTGGAACAAATCATACTGCCATCTCAACGAGCGATGGTAAGAAGAACAGCATCCTGAGCGTCGTAGGAACGCCCCGGGATTCGGTGGCCTCAAAATTCCTGAAAAAAGAGCACCTCTATGGTGAGGAAGCGCTCAGTCACAGGGTGGCCCTTAATCTCTACAGACCTGTCGAATGCGGGGTCTTGAAAAACCAGAGAGAAGATATAGAAGCCGCAAAAGGTCTCCTTCATCACGTATTGCGCTCGGTGGAAGGCGACAGGGCTGTCAAGAAGTATGCTATCGTAGGAGTACCGGCCCAGGCAAGCGTACTCAATAAAAAAATCATCACTGAGACAGCAAGAGAATTCTTTGACGGGATAATGGTCGCAAGCGAACCATTCTGCGCTGCCTACAACCTCGGGCAGCTTGAACACTCGCTCATTGTGGATATCGGTGCAGGTACCACGGATCTATGCAGAGTGCATGGCACGCTGCCTGAGCCCGATGACCAGATCAGTAATACCAAGGCGGGAGACTACATTGACAGGGAGCTTGTGAAGCGCATTTCTGATGAATATACAAACGTCAGGGTGACAACGGAAATGGCCAAGCGATGGAAAGAACAATACTCTTTCGTAGGTGTACCTGAAGAGGAGATCATAGTGGAAGTCCCGGTGGACTCCTCGGTGCTCAAGCTATCCATTACTCAGGAAGTAAAGGCCGCATGCGAATCCATTGTGCCTGACATCGTAAACGGAATATCCAGGCTTATTTCCACTTACGAACCGGATTTCCAGGATGCCCTGCGTTCCAATATATGGCTGGCAGGAGGAGGAAGCCAGATAAGGAATCTCGATAAACTCCTGGAACATGAACTTGAACTCATCGACGGAGGCAAGGTCTACAGGAACAACGACCCGGTTTATGGCGGCGCAGACGGCGCATTAAAGCTGGCAATGGACATGCCGCAGGAATTCTGGCATACAACATAGATGCTGGAAAAACTCACAGACAATACAATAGATACCCAGCGCAAGTGGCTTAAGTTCCTCCTTGAGAGGGTAGGCCATAACAACCTCCCCAGGCTGATAGACTATTATGAGAGCATAGGCTGGATAAGCACATCCGCAGGGCGTGGGCTGCTTGCGCTGGCGGCCCAGGAAAAACGCTATAAAAGCACTTCTTGGACGCTTTCTGCCGAAGAGCACAGGATATCAAGGCATTATATTGAAAAGCTTGAAGGGAAGCAGATAGATGAATCCATCCTGAATGTTGTTCCACCCGGAAAGGCCGTTCCCGTATCGATAAAAAAGATCGAAATAAGGCCGGCTGACAGGATCCAGCCATTACATCCGGTCGAAAAGAAAAAACTGGAATTCGAGGTGCATCGTCGCGAGGTTGCGATTGACAATCTGGAACAGGCGCTTGAGGAGAAAGACGAAGAGATAAATAAGCTTAAAAAAATGATGCAGGAACTTGAGCTTCAACTTGACGAGTGCCAGAAAGAAATAAAGAAAAACAAGATTTTTGTGGATCTACTTGATCAAAACGCAAGGTTAAGAAAGGCCGAAAGAGTAAACCGGAAAGCTGAATGGGGAAAAGTGACATGATAAATCATGTTATTTAATTCAAGAATCCAAGAAATATTTATATAAGAATACACCTTATTCTTTGTCTAATAAATGTGACATAAAAAATCACATTTATTTAAAAGACGGAGTATTGACTTGAAATTAACATCAAAACCGTTGCTTTACACACCCGAATGGCTGGTCTCATTTGAAAAAGATGTGGCAGGAGATGTCATCCTGAATATCGATCCGGGAAAAGTGATAAGGGAGTACAGGAAAAGGTATGAAATATCCCAGGAAGAACTGGGGGAATTAATGGAACTGCGCCGTGAATCCATCTCGCGTATCGAAAACGGCAGCGTGACGCCCACATTTGAATTTGTGAAGACTTTTATCAAAGCCATTGCAATGATCGAGGCAATCCGTGTCGAAAGGGCGCAGCATAAGGAAATTGACATCTATTTTCTTGAAAATATCGCGAAAGAATCCAATTTATCCCTTGAAAAACTGCCTTTCATGCTGAAAATGGCAGTAGAAAGTTATGATAGAAAACTCAGTAAGATCCAGAAATCGTTGAAGGAGAAAAAATATGGCAAATGATACAGTTGTATGGCTCGAAGAAGTAGGAAAAGAAGACATTGCGATAGTCGGCGGCAAAGGGGCAAGTTTAGGCGAGATGATCCGCGCCGAGCTTCCCGTGCCAGGAGGATTTGCAGTTACAGCGCAGGCTTTCAGGCGTTTCATTGATGAGAACGGTGTCAGTGAAGAACTTTTCAGGTCGCTTGAAGTTGATGTCGATGTTGCGGATGTGCTGCGGGAAGCCGAGAAAAAGGCAAAAAAGATAATACTGGAAGCAAAAATGCCTTCAGATATCGAAAAGAGCATCAGGTCCAAATATAAGGATCTCTGTAAAAGGGAAGGGTATGAAGTATTCGTGGCAGTGCGTTCAAGCGCAACAGCAGAAGACCTGCCCGATGCCAGTTTTGCTGGCCAGCAGGATACTTTCCTGAATATCAAAGGGGAGCAGAACATTCTTGAAGCCGTCAAGAAATGCTGGGCCTCGCTTTACGGGGGCCGGGCTATTTATTATCGTGTGAAACAGGGATTTGACCATCGCAAGGTGAACCTCTGCGCAGTTGTCCAGATGATGGTCGACGCTGATAAAGCAGGCGTCATGTTCTCGTCACACCCTTCAACAGGCGAACCGATCACCATCATCGAAGGCGCATGGGGGCTGGGTGAGACCGTGGTCTCAGGCTCTGTTTCCCCGGACTATTATGCTGTTGATAAGCAGACCAAAAAAATTACAGAGCGCAGGATAGCTACCAAGAATGTCATGCACACAAAAGACCCGAAGACCGGAAAGACCATCGACATCCCGGTTCCCGATAATATGAAAAATGCTACTGTGCTGGATGATGATGAGATCCTGAAGCTTGTCGAGTTCGGGGAGGTCGTTGAGGATCTCTACGGTATTCCTCAGGATGTGGAATGGGCAATAAAAGATAAGGAGATATATATCCTCCAGTCAAGGCCTATTACCACCATAAAAAAGAAAAAAGATACAAAAGAAAAAGCTGCAACTTCTGCCATACTCGAAGGCCTCGGTGCGTCGCCCGGGATGGCCTACGGCGAGGCGAAACTTGTCTCTGATGTGACCGAGCTGGGCAAAGTCAAGAACGGTGATATACTTGTTGCAGTAATGACAACCCCTGACATGGTTCCTGCCATGAAACGCGC
>DATCUE010000129.1:0-26864 GCA_036567605.1 Candidatus Methanoperedens sp.
GTATGTATAGACACCCTGTGTGCCTGTGCCGGTTGATGAGGCCGCTTCGATAATCTTATCATCGAGCTTGTTGCCATCCTTGTTCAGAACGAGCCATGCCTGTCTTGGCGAGGCCTTTGCGTCTATCGACTGGGCTGTGAGTGTATATCCTTCTCCCAGATCCCATGTCTCACCGATCGCCATGGTCTTCTTGTCAGCAGTATCCTGTTCATACACAAGCTTTGCAAGCTTGTTGTTCTTTCCGTTGATTGCTACGTATTTAGCAGCAAACCAGCCTGTGACGTTATAATATCCACCGCCGGTGCTTGTTGCTGCATAAGAAGCCGAGTCGTTTAACCCATACTCTACAAGTCTGGTCTTTTCCTTATAGACTTTGAACCTTATGGGCGCCATTGTCGTATTGTACCACAGTTTCTCCTTTTCAATGGTCCTGTTATCCTGGAAAGCAAGCACTTTCAAGCTCTCGGTAGATTGATTCTCCTTTAAATCATACCAGAATCCTGCGAAAGATGCAGCATTCCAAGAACTCACAGTAAAGTTTGCGGTAGAGCTAAGCTGCGACACCGTTCCTCTTACTTCGACGCTTTTCACAGTTGTTATAGCACTTGCAGGTAACGCTACTACTAATAACATTAACGCCGCCAGTGCAACTGCTGTTATTCCTTTACTCATTATTCTTTACCTCCATATTTTGTATATGGTTTATTTTTCTCCTTCGAGATGCCGTTTTACGGCAAGAGTGATAGTAACTTAAGACAGAACTCCTCGTTCCGTCGCCATCGCTAAAACCGCCCCTGTCCTGACTGCCAATTACCTCGGCAGTCATCAAAGACGATTTCATCACCCTCTATTAATCCCGTTATGGATTACATACCTTCTACATAAGGCCATACTTAAATCTTTTTTGGTCGGTTTTAGCAAAAAACATGCATGCATGGGCACAATTGACGATTGAGAATACACTTATTGTCGAATTAAGAAACTGGACTAAGAATTACTATCACAGGCTACTTTATTTTCCTTATGACCAGCAACCCGCCTATATTAACGGCCAGTATTGAAGTAATTGCGGCCATTTGCCTCATATTTAATCCCGCATCAGAATTATTAAAATTAAAACGTTTATCAGAATCAAATGTGATATATTCTTCATACATGCCGCCCGGGCCCGCTGCCTTGAGAGTATAACTTGTGTTCAATGGCAGCCCAGAAAGTATTAGATCAGAAGCCGAATGTTCCGATACCTTCAGGCCATTATCCCATAACGAGACCTTGTATTCTGAATCCGCTTTTACAAAGACGCTGGCATACGTTTTGACAGGTAGTGTCCTGCCATCGGCATACTGGAGATCATTTGGAAGGTCAAGGACGCTCAGGAGAGTGGGAGCGATATCCTCTTCGCTGTATTCTCCTTTAATAACACCAGGTATTGCGTTTGGCGAGATTATGACAAGCGGTATTCGCAGGCTTTCATCCATTGAGGAGTATTTGCCCGATATATGGCCGCCTCTTCGAGCATTTTTCTTCGCAAAAGACATGCCGTGGTCTGCTATGAAAAACAGGGCAATATCATTCTCTCTTGCTGTTTCATATATCGGATAGAAATCCCTGTCAAGGCTTTCAATCAGTTTTATGTAATCATCGTCTCCAAGATTATGGCCACCGCTGTCGATTGCGCCGATATTCACAGTCAGGAGGAATTTTTGGGACGGGTGGTTTTCTATCATGGATATTGCAACAGCGTTAGCAGAGTCAATGCCCCATTTATTATAGGCAGAATACTTCTCCACCGCGGATTTCTTATCCAGGTACTCCGGGAGTTTCATCTTCCACTCAGTCATCAACTCATAAATGCCATCCGGAGGATTTTTTGTCTGAATCGACATCAGTGGTTCGTCAATAGAATTGTTCTCTGCAAACAGTATGATGTCCTGCTCTTCACGCATATTAAGAAAATCCCCTTTTTCCATAACAGCAAGGTTAACGAAGCCGTGTTCCCTTGTGATATCATATATTGTTGCATCAGGATAACCGACTATTTCTTCATTTGCTTCTGAGTTCCCTGTGACGATGATAGAGTGGGCAATGCCAGTAACCGGCTGCGGGGTTTTGATATCAATAATCCTGGTTCCGAAAGACAGGTTTCGAGTTTGTGCTTTTGATATCTTGCTGCCATCCAGGCCATATGGCATGAATTCGGGATAATAATACGAGGACCCCAGCCCGTCAACAATAAACAGAATAGCCCCTCTGGGTCGTTTGATATTGTTAAGCGTTACTTCAGAAACCCCGAAAGCGATATCTGCAAACAGGAGAATTATTATCGAAATGACCAGAACTCTTTTCATATACCTTTAATTAAGTCCCAGTTTTTTCGAAATTTTTTCAGTCAAAAGCCTGCTGACTTCCTGGCCGCTCACCTTGCCTCTAAATTCTTTCATGACCACCCCCATCAACGGTCCCACCGACGTCAATCCTTTCTGTTTGATAAAATCCATCCTTGATTCTATGAGCTTGTCTATAGCAATCTCTAATTCTCCTGTTTCAACTCCGATGCCGAGGGTTTGTGCCAATTCATCAACAGTCGATTCAGGCTTGCTGGAAATAATCTTCAATACCCCGCTTATAGCTTCATTTGGAACATTCCCTTTTGATTGAAGTTTGAAAAGCTGCACCAGGTGCTCTTCCTTAATGTTGTTAATTTGAACACCTTCTTTTTCTAACTCATATATAGTAGTCTCAAGCGTGCGTACCACCATTGTTGCACTTGCTGCTGGTGCATGCTGCATAATGGTTTCAAATAGAATAAAGTTCTGCGAACGTGCAATCTGGCCTGCTAATTCTTCTTTCAAACTGAATTCTTTCATATACCTTGCCATGCGTTCCTCGATCAACTCAGGCAATTTTATCTTTTGTATTCTTTCTTCGGTTATGCTAACAGGTGGGACATCTGTTTCCGGATACATGCGCGCGGCTCCCGGAAGGGGGCGCATATAAGCCGAATTGCCATCAGGAAGTGCTCTTCTTGTCTCCTCGGGAACGCATTCCATTGCTTCCCGTGAGCGAATAATGACCGCTTCAAGCGCTCCTCTTGCTTTATTCCTCGTATCCGCAACCATAACGACACAATCGTTATTCCCGGCGCCAACAGCTTTCTTTAGGTCTTTGACTTCTTCTTCAGTTATACCGTAATTAGGCAATTCATCTGTATGGAATATGCCTCCGACACCGGATTTCTTTGCGCGGTCGGAGAATTCGGTCCCGAGCCGTCTTCCAGACTGGAGTTCCCTCCCCACCAATCCCGCGAATCCTGGCAGGTTCACGGCAAGCACAATGCCTCCTCTCAGTGCCTTTTGTATTACTTTAGAACCTGTACTGGAAAAAACATGAGTAACATCCATGATATTATCGGATATCCTCGCCTCCCTTTTATGAAGCTCCTTTTTTACCTCCAAAAGAGCGAACTGTCTTGCAACTTCCCTTTCCACAATGGTACCAATCAGCGAAAGCTCCTGCACTCCCTTTATTTCCACCCTGGCGCCCTGTGATATTGAGATATTGATATCCTGTCTTATTGTGCCCAGACCGCGCTTTACCTTTCCTGTTGAACGCAGGATCATACCGAGCTGCTGTGCGACCTCTCTTGCATGCTCAGGTGAAACGATATCAGGTGCAGTCCCTATTTCTACAAGCGGTATCCCAAGGCGATCTAATGAGTATATTACAGAATCGCCCATGTCTTCCACTTTCTGTGCGGCCTCTTCTTCAAGGCAGAGAACATCTATCCCCACGCGGCCAAAAGACGAGTCCAGGTAACCGCCGGTAGCCAGGAGGGCGGTTCTCTGGAAACCGGATGTATTGGAGCCATCAATCACGATTTTTCGCATGGTGTAGAGCTCATCCACTATATTCATGTTCAGCATGCGGGCAATCATAATGGAAATATCCACAGCTTCCTGGTTCAGTTCGCGCGGAGGCTCTTCGTCATTCTCCACAAGACATGTCGTGTCATAGGCTTTATAGATGAATTTTTTAATGAGTTTTATCTCTTCAAGGGCTGCCCTGTCGATAACTCCCATCTCGCTCTGTGTAGGCCTAAGATACCTGAAAAACTCAAAATTGGATTCTTTTGTGTCACGAAGAAGTGTAGGACACCCGCAGAAAAGTTTCTCCTTTGTGTCAAGTTGCTGGTGAATTTCAAGCCCGGCTTTTAATCCAAGTGCCCTGTAGTCATGCATAGGCCTCTCTTATGCAACAATCTATAAAATGATTGCTACTTCTTCCAGAAAACCCACCATTTTTTAGGTTCTTCCTTGGGTTCGGGTAAAGGCTTGAACACCTGTGTTGAGAGTTTCTGGTATTCAAGCTGCAAAAATCCCAGCTGGTTTTGCAGGTCTTTTGTTCTCTCACCCATCAGTCTCAGCAGGTCATCTTTATGCGATATATCGGTCTTAAGATTCTCATTTTCTTTTGTGATATTCACAGCATATTCATATTTATTCAAGTTCTCTTCAGGTTTATTCGAAAGATATTCAATTAATATATCCCGGTAAAAATCTGACTTCGATTTGTCTCCTCTTTTTGCCTCTATTTGTTGAAAAAGGTCATCATCCACCCTGATTGTAATTGTATTCATTTGAATAACTCCTTATTCAATTTATCTAATGTTGAATAAAGTATAAAACCTTAGCTGCGTGCAAAAAAATCCTCCATAAGCCTTATATCAGAACAGGTATGAAATATAATGGGTGAAAAAGTGGCAGATGAACTTTTAGAGCTACTGAATAAAGCAATAGCAAGAGAAATCGGTGTTAGTATCCAGTATATGTGGCAGCATGTAATGGCAATGGGTATGAAAAGCCCTGAGATTAAGGATATTTTTGAGGATATTGCCATTGTTGAAATGAAGCACGCAGAAAAGATTGCAGAACGCCTTTTCTACCTGGGGGGAATCCCGACCACAAAACCAACGCCTATCAACGTGGGTTACTCGCTGGAGGAGATGATCGAATTCGACCTCAAGGCAGAAGACGAGGCCATCGAATTATATACAAAGATCATAAAAGTGGCCGACAGCCTTGAGGATTCAACGACAAGGCTGCTGTTTGAGGAAATTCTGGCAGCGGAAGAAGAGCACAAACACACATTTACAATATTGTTAAAGTAATCTCGCATCACTTTATATATTTTTTATCGCCTCTGCGATCACAGGTGCCACACTTACAACACTCACGCCTTTTTCAATTGTATCAGTCGCGATAATGCCTTTTACACCGGCTTTGAATAACTTAAGCACCGCATTGCTTGAGAGAACCGGGTGCACACATGCTACAAAAACCTCATGGGCTCCCTGCGTTCGCAGCAGGGATATTGTTTCTGCCATTGTCCCGCCAGTTGAGATTATATCATCTATAATAATCACATCCCGGGCTTTGACAGCCATGTTCTTTGGCTTGAGCATTACCGTATCCCCGCTCAATCGCGTCTTTTCAAGGAAATCATAGTCAAGGCCAAGATTTTCTGACGCGCTTCTGGCAAGGCCTATTGCTCCGTCATCCGGGGCAATTATAAAGGGATCTTTAAGTTCCATGTTTTTTACATAATTGCCGATCACAGGCGCAGCATCAAGATTTACAGCTTTTGCATCAAAATATCCAAGAATACTTTCAGCATGGATATTAATGGTGTAAACATTATCTGCTTTAATGGCCCCTGCTACTGCCCTGGCGCTTATCGGTTCACCCTGCTTGAATATTTTATCCTGGCGGGCATAACCCATGTACGGGATGACTACATTGATCCTGGATGCATCCCTGCATGCGTCTATCAATTGCAGCAGTGAAACAAAATCCGAATCAGTTACCGTGCTCTGGATTATGGTAACATTATCGCCTGCAAAATCCCCGAGGATACGTGTATATAACTCACCATCTGGAAATCTCCTGAATTCGCCGACCAGTAAGTCGGAATCCAGTTCTTCTGCAACTCTTCCTGCAAGCAATTGTGATGCAGGGCCACCGATAATATTCAATACAATACCTCGTGCCTTTAATGGCAACAAGGATATAAAGAATTATTGTTTAAAAATTGATACTTTTATTGTTTTCCTCCCCATCTACCTAACATTATAATCGCAACAACGCATATTAGTGTTACAACGATAGCTGTAATCACAAAATAGCTCCATTGAGTCCATGTTCCGCCTGTAGCAGTTAATGGTATTCCACCTGTTGCAAAAGCTGAGAGTACAACCTGGGTCCAGATCATACCAATAACAATTCCGAATGCGGTTCCTAAAGATGTTGCAATAGTTTTCCTAATTTCAGTTATAGTCACTTCAGCCATATTTTCACCCCATATGCTTATTGTTGTACCTTGTAATAAATATTATCGTTTTTTGCCTTTTGCGCAAGATTATAAAATTATTTCTATTTGTATATACCATCATCAATCCGAATTTTTTCGAGATCCAATCAAAAGTTTTCAATCCAAAAAAGCAAACATGGGTCGGATCAGTTATATACCACCAATCTTCAAAATCCCCTATTGAATCATGGAAAGATGTCATGACAGCAACGAAGCCGCCCGGATTTAAAAGAGATATAATATTATATATTTGGGACTTCACATCTCTGAAATGCTCGAATACTTCCGTCGAAATCACAAGGTCGTATGTACCTTCGGGAAATACCGGGAAAAAATAAGGGTCGTAGATATCACATTCATACCCATCCCTCCTCAAAAGCTCAGCCAGGACAGGCTCCGGACCGCAGCCGTAATCAAGAACCGAGCTTATGCCAGGGCAATATTGATGTATCAGGGATATCTTCTCCAAAAACATCCTTACATATTCCTTGTTCAAAAGCGTATTTTCGTGAAGTCTATATCTTGCCGCTTCTTCTTCAGGCGATAGGTGGAAATTTCCCGGTACGAAGATCAAATCACATACGTTGCAGCGCAAGAATCTGCGGTTTCCGGCTTTGCCTGCTGATTTTGAAAATTTAAGAGGAGTAACGGATTCGCTGTTGCAGAGAATGCATCTCTGGGACATAAGGACTTCTCACCCTATGTACCTCAAATCCTCCTCTGACGAAACAGGTGTTTTTCCTTCTTCCATCTCTCTCAGTTTTGCCACGATTTTTTCCATCTCGGATGCACGCTCAGACAGTGCCTGCATATCCACTTCTATCTCAAGTACCTTGCACAGCACTTTCAGTACAGCCTGGGCGCTTTTTGGGTCAACGAGGTAGCCGGACGTCACCCCCATGAGACAGACAGCATCGATCCCGCGAAGCTCGGATAAGCCAAGTAGCAAACCTGAAGCTCCTACAATACCGCCGCCGGGTTCGTTTGCCCTGAATTCAACGCCGTATTCTTTGAGTTCCCGAACGAGTTTTATATTATTCGCTGCACCGAGGACCGATTCGGTTTCAACAAGCTGGCCGACGCCATACCCGCCCAGCGCGTAAATCCTCTTTACCTTGAATTCTTCAGCGATATCGAGGAAAATCCCGCACAATTCATAATGACCTTCATTGGTGGCACTCTGATGGTCGCCGACCAGGATCAAAAGATCATGCTTGCCTTTGGATTTATATGCATAGAGTTCATTCCTGACAAGCCTGGTGGTACCGTCGTCTTCAACGATGACCTGCGGGGGAAAATGGGGAGAATATATTTCCATTACCTTCTTGGCACCAAGTTCCTCGACCATATGTTCTGCTACAAGTTTTCCCACATGACCGACACCGGGCAATCCTTCCACAAGTATAGGCTCTTTTAGGCGGGGTTTTTTGCTTCGCAAAATAGTTGTTTTTATCATATCTTTCTAGTTATCCTTCTGAATTTTCCATATCTATCTTCAAGAGAGAACCGAGCGGGCTGAGAATACTTTGTCAGGGAGCCGCATAAAGGACAGACTTCTTTGATGCTATATCTTCCGCAAGGGCATTTTCTAATTTTGGATACCATTTATGCTTTTTGTTCACCATATCTGTGGAACTCGCCTGTTCCACCGGCTTTTTCAATGATCTTGATGGCTGATTGGGCGGATTTTTTGAGAATGTTCTCTGCTTTTTTATAATCCGGGGCAGTTACATGAAGCCTGTATCTTGGCGCCCCGGTATAAGTAATTTCGATACTGATATCATCGCCGTTGACATCACCAGCAGATTTTAATGCTTTCTTTATATGCTCTATTCCATCGGGCAGAGAATTTGTCAGGTCAACGTAACCTGCTATCTCTACCTGGGGTTTTTTCAGGTTTTCCTGCGCAACTCTTTTTATCATCTCAGCGATATCTTTGCGTATACCTATTTCTGCCAGGGCTGAGATATCATCAGATCTTGATTTTTCAAAAACAGAATATGCACTTCCAAACTTTTCATAAAGGAGATTTATCAGTTTATTCAAGTCTTCAGGGCTGGTTTTTGTGGTCTTGGCAACATATTGAAGCCATTTCTCAGCCTTTTGCTCGTTCTTCCATTCCTGGATCTTTTCGCGCCGCTGATGTTCGTTAACGTCCTTAAGTGAAAGGTCTATGTGATGTTTCGTTGTATCAACATAAAGTACTTTACATACTATTTTCTGTCCTTCCCTTACGTGATCTCTTATGTACTTGACCCACCCTGATGCTACTTCTGAGATATGGATTAAGCCTTCCTTGCGCCCGTATTCATCCAGTTCAACGAAAGCGCCAAAATCTGTGACCCTTTTAACAGTGCAAACAACAAGATCGCCCTCTTCAGGCCATCCGCTTCTTTCCATTACTCCAGGACCTCAATTATCTGCGTTTTGATAAAAGCTTTGCCACCTGTGGGCTCCGCAAGAGTTCTCCCGCATACAAGACAGCTTACCGGTTTACTGGCTGACCCGAAAATTACCTGCTCATTTTCACAGTCGTTGCATTTTACTTTTAGAAATCGGCTTTTGGGTTCCATGCTTAAGACTCCACAAGTTCGAACTTGCCCGCCCTGAAGCATTTGCTTTTAAGGTGCGCCTTTTTGCATGTTGCACATCTGTATCTCAGGTTTACCCGTTTTGTCGGCTTGTCTCCGCCCGGCACTTTTGAAAATTTGCCTGAGTTGCCTATTCCTGTATGTCTGTACTTCTGCCTCGTTATGCGGGTCAGCGAGGAAGCCTGGCCTTTCTTTACCCTTTCCACCGAATGCGGTGTGTGGGTTTTACAATAAGGACAGTATGTATTGAATTTTTTGGGTATTTTCATGATAATCACCTTTTAACAAGAACCTGGATGGCTGCGTTGCGACCGATCAATGCTCTGGCATTCACCGCAGGCAGAACAGCAACATCTTCTTTTGCCAGTGTATAATGGTGTCCATCTGCACCGGCAAAAGTGGGGATATCTTTTAGCAACCGCACCACAATGTACTCCTTACTTATATCCTTTTTGCCTTCTGAAGGTGTATCATTTTGCTTTTTTTCCAGCACCTCAGGTTGCGAAGGAATCGGCTGCTTATCTCTTTTACTGATTTTTTCAAGAATCTCTCCCCGATATTCGGTCATGAGTCTAAGAAGCTTGTCATAGAAATCGCGTTCTTCCCGGGTCATTGAATCGATATCCTGCTTTTCTTTCTGCTTCGATGATGCGCGAAGGGAAGCTTCTGTTATGATCTTCTTTGTCCGCCTCTCGATGATGTTCTCAAGTGTTTTTCTTGATGTTTTAAGTTCGTCCTCGATGATGGCATATTTTGTGCTGTATGTGTCCTCTATTCTTTTTTTCTCATCTTCAAGCCGGCGTATCTGTTCTGCAGCTTTCTCGTAGAAATCACTCTCAAGGGGAACAAGTTTTGATTTCCGCTCATCCCTGAGTATATTGTTAAAGTTAATACTGGACTCGTCAGGCATATTCGGCAGCTCCGCGGCACATGAGGTACATCGCCGCATATTCGGGCAGGGTATTGATGCCTTCCTGCACTCTAAAGCTTTTTCCTTTCATCTCGACAATAGAATTCTGGGGTTTAAGAGGAGGAATTATCTCTATCTGTATTTCCTTTTCACTGAAAACGACAGCATCAACAAGCGGCTCGAATTTCTCAAAACCAGAAAGTGTGAGGGGAACGACCCTCATTCCCGATCCGCCGTGCAGGGAGGAAGGCATGCGGATGAGACGCCGGATGTCTGCCGTAACGGGTTCGTCTGTTTCCCCTTCTACACCTTTGACACCCAAATTATTAATTATACTTTGACGAACCGACCACATACTCCTACTTTGATCCAAACCCCCTTCAAAAATAGTTTTATGAAGTTCTTCGTATGATTTGAACTGTTGCAGACTTTTAATTATATCTCCAGCTTTTTTAGGAGTTATTCCCTCTATTTTTCTTAATTCCTTTACGGCTTCTTCCTGTTCTAATAATCTGATATTTTCAAGTTGTTGCACTGTCTTTTCAGCAGCACGTTTGGCCCATGTTGGCATTTCAACCATTTCATATACTATTTCATGTTCCATGGGATGACGCCTTACTCCGTCGTGAATTTTTAGGGTCTTCTTTTTCTTGTATAGCACAGAGTTTTCGTCAAAACCAGTTCCACTGATATAATCCACAATCTCACGCCTTTCTGCACTCTCAAGCGATAGTACCTTAGGGTCACGTACATGAATATGATATCCACGACCCCCAGAGAACACCATGCTGATTTTATCTTCTAAAAATCCAAAGTCTTCCAAGAGAAAATCAAGAAGCTTTTTCGTTTCTTTTTTCACGGCATCAAGCATTTCTTTATATGATTTTCCTCTCACCTCTGGTGGCAGATGGTCGGCATCAAGGTCAAAAATCAGATCAGCGCCTAGCCATTTTTTTTCTTTCATGAGGGCAGCTCCAGGCAACTGGTAGTAAGCGGCAGAATGATATACATGCGCCGGCACCATGCCCCGAAGGTACTCAAATGCTTCTCCCTCCGAAGAAAAAGCCTTGTGGCGGCGCATCACCACTTCGGGCAGTTCATCGAAGAAAATGAAGCCCCATTCGCGCCTTGTAAAATCAGGGGGCAGGATGGGCTCGAAGGTCTGGTAGTAATCCCCGAACCTTTTGCGCAGGTATTGCTTTGTCCTGAAATTCACGGGATTTTATTGTCCTGCAACCTTATAAACCGTAATGTATTTCAGGCCTGTGGGGTATCCTTGAATGTGTACAGCATTAAAACGAATAATTTCAACCTTGACCATACCCTCTCATGCGGCCAGGTCTTCAGATGGGAGATGAAAGACTGGTGGACAGGTGTTGTTAACGGTGCAGTCATAAGGGCTCGGCAGGAAGGCAACGAGCTTATTATCGATTCATTCCTTGACAGGAAATTCATTCTTGATTTTTTCAGGCTTGACGACGATATGGAAAGAATTTATTCGGAAATCAACAAAGATGAATTAATGGATTCTTTGATCCAAAAATTCAGGGGTTTGCGTCTTATCCGCCAGGAACCGTGGGAATGCCTCGTGTCGTATATCTGCTCAAGCAACAACACAATCCGCAACATCACAAATTCCATAAGGCGCATGAGTGAATGCTTTGGCATGGAAATCGAAAAAGGTTATTACTCTTTTCCAGCGCCTGAAGCGTTTTCGGGTATCGAACTCTGCGATATGGCGCAGTGCAAACTTGGCTTTCGCGCCCCAGCGGTGCTTAATATTGCAAATATGATTGCGAATAACAAATTTGACCTGTACGGCATAAAAGACCTGTCCTACGGCGAAGGGCGCGAAGAACTTGTGAAAATAAAAGGCGTCGGGCACAAGATCGCGGACTGCGTGCTGCTTTTTGCTTTCGGAAAACTTGAATCATTCCCTGTGGATACCCATATAGAACAGATCATGGACAGGTTTTACGGTGAGAACTGGAAAAACACTAAGAAAAGTAAAAAGAGGGAGGGAATAGCCGACTTTGCGCGCAGGTACTTCGGGAGATATTGCGGGTATGCGCAGGAGTATTTGTATATGGAGGATCTGGGGTAGATATGAAATGGAGGCTTGTACTTCGGCCCGATGCCGTAGAGCATTTCACTTCAAAGCATCCTGTGACCAAAGAGGAATTAGAAGGGATACTGGAAAGACCGAACTACGTTAAACGCGTCAGTAAAAATAGATATAAATTCCTTGGACGGGGGAAATCTGGAAGATATCTCACCATAATTCTTGAAGATAAAGGTCTATTTCATGAAATTGTTACTGTACGACCAAGCGAAAAAGATGAAAAGGCTTTATATCGAAAAAAGTCAAAGTGATATTGATGGAAAAAGCTAATATTAAAATGTTGAAAGACCTTAAGAAATTAAAGATCGGGGAGACCTATGAAGTCAGTGAATGGGAACTCAAACCGGAAATAATCGAGGAAAGGGAGGCAAAACTGCTTATTAAGAACAGACAGATTGAGATTCCGGTAAGCAGAGCTGTATATAGAAAATTGAAAGGTAAAAAGATTATTTTAAAAATCAAGTAATCACTTTTTCACCCACCATAATACGGATTGAACTCATTCGTATAGAAATCAGACGGCTTGAATTGCCCTTCGTCGATCCTTCCATCCCTGACCAGCCAGTCTATCCAGAACTGCACATCGCTGTCCTCAAGGAGCGCATGATCTCTCACGCCGAAGCCCTTCCAGTACTTCGCAAGGTCGGGATTCCCGCCTTTATCCTTCATTATTCTGGCTGCCAGCTCTTTTGCTTCCTCAGGATGGTCCCTGGCCCAGTCTGCAGCTTTTGCGCTTGCCTCCACAAATGCCCTCACAACTTCGGGATTCTCCTTTATGAATTTCTCGGACATGAACATGCCACAGTGGGTCTGGTTTCCGATTATTTCATAATCCGTAAAGATTATCCTTACTCCACCGCCTGCTTCCATCTTATCTATCTGGGCCCCGACCGGGGCGACAGCATCCACCTGTCCCTGCCTCAGCACCTCCTCATGGTGCGACATGACAAGGAGCTGCACGTCATCCTTGGACATGTTGTTCTTCGCCAGGTATGCGCGCGTTACATAATCCGCATGGGCTCCGAGAGAATGAACTGCGATTTTCTTGCCTTTTAAGTCCTTTGCGCTCCTGATGCTGCTGTTCTCAAGCACTATCAATTTGGATAAATAGGGTGTCCCCTCATACCAGCTTTCAGGAGAGTTTCCCATCGGCCCGGCAACGGCTCTTATTTCTGCGCCTCTCGCTTTTGCATTTATTATCGAAACCCACGCTGAGTGCCCGACATCCGTGCTGCCTGTGGCCACGGACATGATATCCTCAGGACCCCCCGTATTCGAGCCCAGGCGGCTGAGGTTTATACCTTCAAGATACCCAAGCTCGTCCGCAAACTCATAGGGCTCCACAACGGCCGACGATGAGAGATAACGTATTGTAACATTTTCTTTTGTTTTTTCGTTTTGCAGGTTTTTATCATTCGTCAAACAGCCTGCGGCTGCGATCATTGCAATCGCAATCACAATGACAAGAATTTTCATTTTATTTTTCATTTTAAACACCTATTTTTCTTCTTTCCATTTTACAGTCCTTTTTTCGATCCAGACAAGAGAATAATTGGTCGCAAGGCCCAAGATCGCAAGCACAACTATAGCGGCGTACATCTCGGGGATCATGAAATTGAATTCCCAGTTTTTGATGGAATATCCAAGACCCGAGGTCGCACCTATCATCTCCGCGGCAACAAGCACAAGTATGGAATGCGTGGCGCTGAGCCGAAGACCCACAAATAATGAAGGAAGAGATGATGGCAACACAACTTTCCTGAATATAGAAAGGTCATTTGAACCCATGGAGCGCGCAGATTTTATTAAAAGAGGGTCAACGTTCTTCACCCCGTTTATTGTATTCAGGAGTAAAGGCCACTGCGCTCCCCAGAATATGACGGCTATCTTTGACATTTCGCTAATGCCAAAAAAGAGCAAAAATACAGGGAACAGGGACAGGGACGATACCTGGCGCATCGCCTGGACAAGGCCATCCGAGATTTCCTCAAAACCCCTGTACCAGCCCATCAGGAATCCAAGCGGGATCATAGAAAGTACGGCAAGCCCGAACCCGACGAAAGCGCGCTTCAGGCTGATGCTTGTGTGCATCCAGAGTTCACCCGATTCGATAAGCTTCCAAAGTGCGGGAAAAACCTCAGAAGGCGGCGAGAGGAATGTACGGCTTATCATCCCGCTTGCGGGGAGCAATTCCCATATAATCAAAAAGGCAATCAGTGCTATGCTTTTTTTGAAATATTTATACGGCATTCCTACCCCTCCCTGACAAGCATTCCCACATCATGTCTCAACTTGATGAAAGCCTGAGAAAGCCTGAGTTCTTCCTGTCTCGGCCTGGGCAGAGATACTTCAAAAATCCTTTTTATCACTCCCGGTCTTCCCGACATGACAGCTATCCTGTCGGCAAGGAAAACAGCTTCCTCGATGTTATGCGTGACGAAAAGAACAGTCTTTCTGGTTTCATTCCAGATGCGAAGGACTTCACCTTGTAAAATTTCCCGCGTCTGGGCATCAAGAGCAGCAAACGGTTCATCCATCAGCAAGATATCCGGGTCATATGCAAGCGCCCTTGCTATGGCTACCCGCTGCTTCATCCCTCCGCTCAGCTCGTGCGGATAATGGTTCTCAAAGCCCGAAAGGCCAACAAGCGAGATGTATTTTTTGCAGACATCCTCTCTTTCGCTCCGCTTAATCCCTTTTTCTTCAAGGCCGTATGCCACGTTGCCCATTACTGTTCGCCATGGGAATAATGCATAACCCTGGAATACGATGCCGCTGTTATGGTTTGTACCTTCGGCTGGCGCCCCGTCGATAAAAATATGTCCGGATGTAGGTTTTATAAGCCCTGCCACGATTTCAAGGAAGGTTGATTTCCCGCAACCGCTCGGACCGACGATTGCGAAGAATTCTCCTTCCATGATGTCAAGGTTTATGCCCCCAAGGGCAACTGAGCCGCTCTTGCCCGGGAATTCCTTCTTTATTTCTTCTGCTTTTACCTTGATCATACCCTTTCCACCTATGACAGTTTCTTGCTCAGGACATGTGTTATGCATCCCAATATAAAAATACTTCCTGCTGTGTATGATTTGACAGGGATTTTAAAAATATTGCATAAAGCATCAAAAAATAAGCAAGAAAGACCACTGCACTCCATGGCATGTTTTATGTACTAAGGATTAAAAATATTAATGCGAATCAGCATGAATGAAAAAATAATGCTGCGCGTTGCCGAAGCGCATCACAGAGACGTGGGCAAGGACATTGCAAGAATAGACCGCGACCTGATGAGGGATCTTGGAATCTTAAGCGGTGAGATAATTCTCGTGTTAGGCAAAGAAAAAGCGTGTGCCCTGGCATGGCCCGCCTATCCCGAGGATGAGGGTCACGAACTGATAAGGATCGATGGGAATATCAGGACAAATGCCCGCGTTGGGATCGATGACAAAGTGAGTGTACAGAAATCAGCCGCAGTTCCTGCGACAAGGGTTGTGCTTGCTCCTACCCAGCCAGTGCGTCTTGTGGGAGGCCCGCAGTACCTGCTCCGTCTTCTTGATGGCAGGCCGTTGATGAAAGGACAGCGCATAAGGGTCGAGACCGTCAGCAATCCGCTATCATACATCGTTATATCCACTTCACCGCCTGGACCTGTTATCGTGACAAACAGTACGAGCATAGTTTCAAAAGAAGAAATCATAGAAGAGCTCGCGCAACCAACACATATCACTTATGAAGATATCGGCGGATTGAGGCGCGAGATAGGCCTGATAAGGGAGATGATAGAACTTCCCCTCCGCCATCCTGAACTTTTCCAGAAACTTGGGATAGACCCGCCAAAAGGCGTTCTCCTCCACGGCCCGCCGGGAACCGGGAAAACCATGATAGCCAAGGCTGTGGCAAATGAGACTGATGCGAATTTTGTCTCGATTAGCGGCCCTGAGATCATGAGTAAATATTATGGTGAAAGTGAGAAACAGCTCCGCTCGATCTTTGAGGATGCGGAAAAATCCGCACCGACCATCATTTTTATCGACGAGATAGACAGCATCGCCCCGAAAAGGGAAGAGGTCACAGGTGAGGTGGAGCGGCGCGTTGTTGCGCAGTTGTTATCTTTGATGGACGGCCTGAAAACAAGGGGACAGGTTATGGTCATCGCGGCAACGAACAGGCCCAATGCCATAGATCCGGCGCTACGCCGCGGGGGGAGATTTGATCGTGAGATCGAGATCGGTATCCCCGACCGGCTTGGGCGGCTTGAAATACTCCAGGTGCATACAAGGGGCATGCCGTTGTCGGATGACATGGATGAGAAAAAGGGTATGCGAGAGATTGCCGACCTGACCCATGGCTTTGTGGGAGCAGACCTTTCCTCGCTCTGCAAAGAAGCGGCCATGCATGCCATCCGCCTCATACTGCCAAGAATCAAGATTGAGGAAGAAATCCCTCCCGAGATAATGGAGAAACTTGTGGTGACGAGGGATGATTTTTACGATGCCCTGCGTAATATCGAGCCTTCTGCCCTTCGTGAGGTCTTTGTTGAAGTACCCCAGGTAAGGTGGACTGATATAGGCGGTCTGGAATCCGTGAAACAAGAACTCATTGAGGCTGTAGAATGGCCGCTAAAATACCCCGAGGCTTTTGAGGCAGTGAAAACCCGGCCCCCGAGGGGAGTTCTGCTTTTTGGCCCACCGGGTACGGGAAAAACAATGCTTGCAAAAGCAGTGGCGACCGAGAGTGAAGCGAATTTCATCAGTATCAAAGGCCCTGAACTCCTGAGCAAATATGTGGGAGAATCCGAGCGCATCGTACGGGAGACTTTCAGGAAAGCCAGACAGGCGGCACCTGCCATAATATTCTTTGACGAGATCGATTCCATTGTTCCGGCGCGAGGCTCGGCTTTTGATTCCGGGGTAACCGAAAGGGTGGTAAGCCAGATCCTCACCGAGCTTGACGGGCTTGAAGAACTTAAGAACGTTGTAGTGGTTGCGGCTACAAACCGCCCGGATATGGTCGATCCCGCGCTGCTTCGACCCGGCAGGCTTGACCGTCTCATTTATATCAGGCCCCCGGATCTTAAAGAAAGGGAGATTATTTTTAATATCCATCTCAAAGGCAAACCGCTGTCATCGGATATCGATGCCGGGAAACTTTCACAGAGAACAGATGGGTATGTTGGCGCCGACATCGAGGCTATATGCCGCGAAGCTGCCATACTCGCGTTGAGGGATGTCATAAAACCGGGGATGGAAAGGGAAGATGTAAAGAGGGACTCATATGGGGTCAGTATTAACAATGGACATTTTGAGAAAGCTTTTAATATGGTGAAGCCTACTACATGGGATTTACAAGAATACGAGGCAATGATGGATTTTTCAAAAGCCATCCATAAAAACAAAAAATAGACGGGAAAAATATGAAAAAAAGAAACGAGATTGACGAATTCCTGAAAAGATTGGAAGAGGCGTTCAATAATATGCCGGATGGTATCGACACCCCGGAAAAAAGACCGGTATTCGTTGATATCTCAGTAAATATCTGGCCTTTTATGATACCAAGAATAAATGAGCCCGTAGTCCAGGTTGAAGGAAAAACGCCTGTTGATATAATTGAAACTGAGAAGACTATCCACGTAGTAATTGCACTCCCTGAAGTTGATAAGGAATCGATTGAACTCTCCTGTGATGGAATGGTTCTTGGAATAATAGCGAATAATCCTGGAAAAAATTTTAATGAGACAATCGATCTACCTGCAAAAGTTAATAAGACCGGAATGAAAGCCACATACAAAAAAGGGATTCTTGAAGTGGTTTTCAATAAATCAAGGAAAAAGGTACTGTTAAAAAAGTAAGGCTTAACTCTAAGCCGATTATTAAGAGAGCACATGGTAAAAGTAGAAGTGGTAATGGATGAGAAAGCTCTCATTGCCAGAAGCATGCTCAACCTGAAGCTCATAAAATTATCATGGGCATTGTTTTTCATACTCCTTGGGGGAAGCTGGATACTTGAAAACATCCACTGGATAAACGATATGCAGAAATGGTCTCTCATATTGGGCGGCAGCGGAGGAATACTGCTCCTGTTGAACGGGCTTCGGGTCATATGGAAGATCAATATAAGCAGGTTATCAACAGGTCTGGGCGCTTTAGGATTGCTTCTTGGAATAGCTAAATATTATGCACTGGATTTTTCGATTCCGGCAGCAATAGCCCTGATAATAGGTATTTTCCTGCTGCTTGATTTAATGAGAAAATAAACCAAAAGTTATAACATCTCTTGATTACAAGTAAGCCTTAATGAGCAAAAAAGAAGTTGGTCCGGATAAGAAATCCGAGGTAATGCGTGTAATACTTAATATCTCAAAGACCCTGGCCAAAGAACAGCAAGGAGCTCTTTTCGTCGTAGCTGATCCTGATAAGATTAAGAGTCACTACCGCCCCCATTATCCCCAGATCCAGTTTGCCGGAAACATCCTCACGAAAGGAATGGATGCTGTAATTGAAAAGCTTGCTACGCTTGACGGCGCGGTCGTTTTAAGCCCCGAAGGTGAGCTGATCGCATATGGTTCAAGAATATTAAAATCCGAAGAAATCCTTGGTTTTGGCACCAAACATGCCGCTGCAAGGGGAATAACACTGTTTGACGAATCCTTCACCGCAGTCCTTGTTTCAGAAGAGACAGGATGGATAAAAGTTTTCCAGAAAGGTGATATCGTGCTTGAGACCGACTCTGTCGATATCGAACCTTCAACTCTTGATAAGGTTTCCCGCTTCCTTACCAACCAGGACATGGCACTCCTTGCAAGCGCAGGAATTGCCGCCGCTACAGTCGGCGCTTCAGCAGTGTTGATCGTGGGCGGGGCATATATGGTTGTAAGAACAGCAGGCTCGATGATTTCTTCAGCATTAAAGAAAGAAAAGCGCAAATAATATGATACATTTCACGAAACTCCACGGCAATGGAAACGACTTCATTCTCATAGATGAATATAAGAACGAGATAATACCTGTAAAAGAAAAGGCTTCTTTCGCGGCAAAATACTGCGACAGGCGATTCGGGATAGGCGCTGATGGGGTATTATACCTTGGCAATTCAGATAAAGCAGACCTGCGGATGCGTATTTTTAATTCCGACGGTACAGAGGCCGAGATGTGCGGCAACGGGATACGATGCCTTGTGAAATATGCACTCGACATGGATTATATCAGGGAAAAGGCAAGCGTTGAAACCCTTGCAGGAATTCTTCACATAAGTTCGCGGATTGATGAGAAAACATGGATAAAGGTAGACATGGGCAAACCTCAATTTGCAAGAGAGAAAATCCCGGCAAAAGGAACAGGTGAATTTCTTGAAGTAAGCCTGCACGGGCATAATATTTCGGCAGTGAATGCAGGTGTTCCCCATGCTGTTATTTTCGTGAAATCACTTGGTGATGAATTGATGGCCCTTGCTCCAAAGATCCGCTATGATCCCGTTTTTCCCAGAGGGGCGAATGTGAATTTCGTGCGTGTGGACTCAACGGATGAGATCACCATACGGACATACGAGCGGGGCGTGGAGGCTGAAACCCTAAGCTGCGGAACAGGCTCTGTGGCCTCTGCGGCAGTGGTCCATAGGCTTGGCAAGATTGGGAAGGAGGTTAAGGTGAATACAAAAGGCGGGGAATTAAGAATTACCCTCTCAGAAGATACCGCTTTTATGGAAGGGCAGGCTGAGAGGGTTTTTGAAGGTACAATTAATCTTTGAAAAACCAAAAAAGAAGATTTAAATCTTCTCCAGGGTTTCAATTCCGACTTTCTTTACGAAAGGCTTGTTGATCTTATCAGGCATCCACGCCGGCTTGTTCTTTGGAGCGGCAATTATTGCTTTCCATGCTTTGAAAATGTGAACTTTCTTTGTCCCGCGCTCTCTTAACCTGACCTCAACCGGTTTATCTTTTGTCCCCCCGATGCGGTTAGCTGCCTTGAGCGCAGCCTGGCGCGGCTGGCGCCCGGTGAAAACACCATCTTCTGAACCATTTTTATTCCTTAAAATAAAATTTTTGATTTCTGACATATTATATTGCTCTCCTCGCACCTTTAGATGCTACAGGACTACAATACACATTATCATGTATAAAACTTATTAGCATGAAAAAATATGGTAATAGAAATAACAGACCCTAAAACTGATCGCTATTCAAGGCAACGTCTTATAAGCTGGTGGGACCAGGAAAGTCTTGCAAGTGCTTCGGTGATGGTAGTTGGTATCGGCGCCCTGGGAAATGAGGTAGCAAAAAACCTGGCACAGGTAGGCGTCGGGAATTTATTCCTTGTAGATTTTGATTTTGTGGAACCTTCCAACCTGACGCGCTCTGTACTTTTCAGGGATGACGATGACGGCCGCAAAAAGGTTGAAGTTGCAGCTCATAGGCTTAAAGAAATAAATCCGGGCATTAAAATCCATACATTTCATGGCGATGTTTCTGACCTTGGGCTGGGTGTATTCCGCAGGATGAATATGGTCATAGGCTGTCTTGATAACCGGGAGGCCAGGCTGTCCGTGAACAGGGCCTGCTGGAAAGTAGGGATTCCATGGATTGACGGCGCGATACAGGAACTGTCCGGGACGGTTAAGATCTTCATCCCGCCCGACTCAGCATGCTACGAGTGTACAATGTCTGAAAAGGACTATGAACTGCTGAATATCAGGTACTCATGCCCGCTGCTGAAACGTGAGGATATCGTAATGGGAAAAATTCCCACTGTCGCAACGATATCGTCAGTGATCGGGGGAATACAGGCCCAGGAAGCTATAAAGTTGATACACGGTATCGGTGATTCAGCGGGCAAATGCATCACCTATGTGGGATTAACGAATTATTTTGACGTGGTGCGATTCCAGAGAAATGAGAACTGCTTGAGCCACGATTCTTTCAGCGATATTATAGAGCTTGACCATGGTGCAGATACCCTTACAGGATCTGAATTGATCAATATTGCAAAAAGAATTTCAAAAAGTGAAGACTGCATTATCGAACTTGACAGGGAAGTAATTACGGGAAGGGAATGCAAAGCATGCGGCTTCCGTGATGAATCGATCTACCTGCTTGGTAAGTTGACAATGCAAAAAGGATCATGTCCCAAATGCGGCTCATTGCTGGAACTTATGATGACCCATGTCATAAAAGAAGGAGAGACCCTGTCGAATATCACGCTTGGGAAAGTTGGGGTGCCTGGCCTGCACATAATAACTGTGAGAAATTCAGAAAGATATATGTATTTTGAGCTTTCGAAAGACAGTAACTCAATATTTATTTAACTAAATATATTTAAAGAGTGGAAAAATGGGACAAATAGAAATTGAAATAATGGATACCGCAGGAAGCAAAAGGAAAAGGGCAAGATTGCCGGACGATGCCCCTGTGAACAGGATGATGCCTGTGCTCATCACAAAGATGAACCTTCCGGTCACCGACCCGGCCGGGCAGCCTGTAAGTTATCATCTTGACCACAAACAATCAGGCAAAAGGTTGCGCGATGAAGACACATTGAATAATGCGGGAGTTAAATCCGGGGATTTACTGCGCATTGCGGCTGAAATAACGGCAGGCTGAGAGGTTATGAGTTACATACGAAGCAGGCGTCTTGAAAAAGATTACGAGAGCATGAAAGAACTTATACTGAAGAGTCCCTTCATGGAGTTCATTGCCTTCGGGACTCCCCCGGAAAGATATGTGGTCTTATTCCGGTGCAAAGGACTAGTATGGAAAAGTGATGCGCCTGCATTTTCAAACCACCATCTTGTTGAGATATATTTGGGAAGCGAGTATCCTACCAGGCAGCCGTATGTTAAATGGCTTACACCGATATTCCATCCGAATATTCTGGGGAGCGACCACAGGTACAACCCGGGTAAGGTGTGCCTGGGAAAGTGGGCCCCATCAATCTCCCTCGGCGACCTCTGCATCAAGCTTGCTGAAATGATCCAGTATAAGAATTATGATACGAAAAGCCCATTGAACACACAGGCCGCTGTGTGGGCGGATGAGAACGCGCATCACCTGCCTGTTGATAAAAGGGATTTATCAGCGCCAGACGATGTGTTCGATAAGGATTTTGAAGAAAAAGTGGATCTGCAAATACTGGAATAGGTGTGGAGTTTTTGGCAAGAACTTTGTTAACAATAACATTAGTATTTTTCTTATTCACTCAAGTCTCGACAGCCGTTGAATTTGAACCCTTTTTCATCAAGCAGGTCACTAATGAATCTATAAAAAGCGTTTCTGTTTCCCCATATGGAAAATATATTGCCGCTGTATCTGAGGATAACTTTATTCATTTTTTTGACAAAAAAGGAGAAAGGATATGGGACATGAAAATATCAGGGGGAAGGGTGAGTGAGGTAGCAACAAACGGGAAAGATATCGTTCTGGGTGTAAATTATCCGGGGCAAATGGGGAGAGGTCATATAATATTATATTCGAAGTCCAAGGATATGATTTTCGATAAGATCATAGAGCCTGTTGATAACAAATCTTCAAGCGCTGTTTTGCATGTCGCCATTTCAGGTGATGGGAGTATCATTGTAGCCTCAGGCAAAGATGAGGTTTATATCCTGGATAAAACCGGAATTATGTTAAGCAGGATTACAATAAAAGGATCAGTAACCGATGTTGAAACCTCTCTGGATAATGAATTTGGTGTAGTTTCGTTCGGGGATTCCGTAAATCTTTTTTCCATCAATGGAAAAATATTCAGGAACTTCGGAATAGAAAATAATTCAATTAATGAGATCTCTATTTCGGACGATGGTCACATCGCAGTCCTTACACCCCAGGCAATTTTCCTCTTTGAGGACGACCGGAAATTGTGGGAAAAAGCGGCAGGAAAAGGAAATTTCTTCACTTCGATCTCGATATCGCCCACCGGTGACCTGGTTGCGGCTGCATCCACCAGAGACGGCCTGATTTTGTTTGACCGCAATGGTGTTGAGGTGCTAAGGTATCCGGTGGATTTTAAATATGTTTCCACGGACGGGAGATTGGTGGCAGGTGTGAAAAGTACTTTTCTGTACCTTTTCAATATTTCATCATATACCACAGGCTCCATATCCGTACTTTCCACCCGGGGAGCAGAAGTATATTTAGATGAAAAATTTAAGGGAACCGTACCTTTAACAATTTCGGGTATATCTGCCGGAACCCATACAATAAAAATCTCAAAGAAAGACTGTGAGACCTGGGTGCAGGAGATGGATATTTCATATGGAGATAAGAAAGAAATTTCTATTATGCTCGTCCCTTCTATACCGATCACCACTCCACTTCCTGCTCCCGACGTTGTCGTTATACCGAAAAATGCCATATATTTCACGTTGCTGGGTGCAATTCTTGCGGCAGTACCGGCTGCTGCCTATTTCAGGAAGATGAAAAAAAAATTTATCTTGCCTGTTGATGCACCTTTTACTCATGCTGTAAAAATCAATGATACCGAATATGATTCAGTCGTCGGTAGCAACTGCCCGTATTGCGGAGATCTTATCAAAGCAAATTCGATAATTACCATTTGCCCGGCCTGCGATACACCCCACCATCGGGAATGCTGGGAAAAACATCGCGGCTGCACCACTTTTGGCTGCAGGGGCGCGCCTTAGAGCCCGTCATCCAGTATCATTATATCATTGGCATCATATTTCAAAATAATTTCAGGTTCCGGGACACTGATATCCCTTTTATCTATGGGGAACAAATGTGCATTCTCAAGCGCCCATTTGGCAGCCTCGATATTCAGCCTGTCGTGAGTCGCCTCGTAATTCTTATACTGGATCATCTCTGCAAGTTTTACAACAAGATCCCTTAAGCCAAGAGATGGGGCCCAGCTTCCGATGCACGCAAAACCCGGATTCTTATCATAATCAGTGGGCATGATGTTGGGGTGGAATACAGGGGTAAGCCACTTTACAAAAGGTTTTCCTGTGGGATACTGCCTTGGCAGATAAATTTCGATTTCATGGTGCTCTCTTACAAGAGGTTTCCTTGATTTTTCATCCCATTCTAAGCCTTTGCAGGTCAATGTTATAATATAGCGTTCAGGCGGGGATCCGAAAGCCATGAAATCAATAAAAGGACTGGACGATCTCAGTTCCTTTAGCTTTTCAAAGTCATTTATAAGGCGCTTGTCACGGATTGGCATGTTATTTTCCGACAAGGGTTAATACGTAATGTTCTTAAAAATGTTTTCTATTTTATTTTCGGGATTGTAAAATAGTTTAGTTTGGCATAAAATATTAGCCACTCTTTTTCATAAAATTTAAGTACCGTAACACATACGTGGGCATAATGGTGGGAATAATTCTTCATAACGAATCAGCCGCAGAAGGCCTGCCGCTTCGAATTGTGATAGCCATAATTCTTTTTTCGGTAATCCTGGGCCTGTCCTATAAGGCAGTTCACAGTTTTATCAGCGACACCAATGAAAAAAAACTTTTGTATGAAATCGATCTTATCGAAAAAAGGGCGGCTGTGATGTACATGAACGGAGGTGCGCGCGATATTAATAAGATAGATGATTTTTCAGGGACGGTGGAAAATATAAATGTAAGAATTCCGGATAGTGCATCTTATGTCGTTTTTGGCGCAATGCCGGGGGCTGATGGCAAACCGCCGGAAACCAGGGATACACATGCTGATAACGTTCTCTTCTATGCCCTGACCGACGGGAAAGTACAGGCCAGAACTTCAGTTGCAAGGTTTTCAGCGAACGATACGAACCTGAGCAAGCCCATAGTGCTGTACCCGGGAGAATATGAACTGACACTTGAACTTGTCAAAAATAATAACGGTACATATGTCAAGATCGAATAAAAATAGCGGAAAAACCAGTAACCCCGGGTTTATAAAAAATGAGAATGGCTGGGCTGATTTTTTCATAACACGGATAGGGCTGATCTTATTTGCGGCCATGCTACTGCTTTCTGCGTTCAAGGTTTATCCGATGTTCCACGAGAATGAGACCCGCGCTTACCTTGATGTGACAGCCTCTGAAATCGCTTCAAAGATCGAGGCTGTGGACGCCACAACGACTCCCGAAATCAAGTACACCTACGTGTTCGATGGAAAAAATAAGGCGAGGATTGAAATGTCCACTGAATATGTGGTCGTCCGCGCAAACCTGACCACAGGACTATCGGGAGAAAGAGAGTTGTTCCATGCCGAACCCGTGGTAACCCGTGTTTATCCACCCAATAGCAACTGGAGCAACACGTCGGGATTAAGGGAGTACATCAGCCAAAAAATCGGCAGAGGCAGGAACGGAGCCCCATCATACCCGCTTAATCTTTCAAATGATAAGGAGAAAGTCGATGGCATGTTCAAAAATATCAGTACAGAGCTTGCCCGCACCCCTTTTATACCTGATACGGGCAGGCCATTGATTATAGAAAAA
Source organism: Candidatus Methanoperedens sp. (assembly GCA_036567605.1). GTDB lineage: Archaea > Halobacteriota > Methanosarcinia > Methanosarcinales > Methanoperedenaceae > Methanoperedens. The sequence continues at coordinate 25,408 of DATCUE010000129.1, forward strand.
GTAATAATCCGTTATGCGAATCAAACGGAAATCGCGGAGAGGGGTTATGTCCTCGTTTACCAGTGACGACCTCGGTGTAATGGAACCGTATGCCGATCTGCCGTCCATGGCCCTGGCCGTAGTGGGATTTATCATCTTTATCGCACTGGTCGCCCAGGCTTATACTGCTTACCAGCAGAAGGCTTTCGTGGCCGAACATTACCAGGATGCTGCAAACCTTGCCGAAAAACTGAGCAAGGACAGCGCATTATTGAGCAGTACACGCACGGATGTTATTGGCGCTGCTGAGATTGAAAAGATAAGCGGGAACCCTGAAGAATTATTCCAGAAATACGGCTCATATTATAATTTCATGTTCAAGGTCGAGACAAACCAGGCAGGCAGGGCGTACAGCGCAGTCATTAAAGACCCGGATGTTTCGGAATCGAAAATAGGGGTTTCTGCGTCGGTGCCCGTGACAGTTAAACTCAACGAAGTACAGGAAGTTCCAGGCACACTTACAGTCAGGATGTGGAGAAAATGATGGAGGGAAGAAGAGATATTTGTGCTGATACACGGGGTTTTTCCACCACGTTCGATATTCTCCTGTTCCTTTTCATGATCTCTATTGCTGCGGTCATCCTGCTTCCAGCCATCACAGGCAACACGCAGGTCGAGTCGGCGCTTGAAACAAAGAGCCAGAAGCAGTCGTCGCAGACGCTTTTTACGCTTTTGAACGGAAGGGTGGACGAGTTCGGATACATAGCAGGAGGCGACCAGATGGATGCTTTAGCTGCCCCGCTCAATATCACCAATTCTTCTGTTTATATGGCCGGGAAAAAAATTATTGCGGGCAAAGAGTTGAAGCATAAGACCTTTGCCGATATCGCTGCTGAAAATGCGGCAACGCAGTGGGTAATATACCATAATGGAACAAGGATACAGCTGAATTTCCTGATGACAAATTATACGGACAGCCTGGACGGTGTGATGAAGGATTATCTGGACAGGGAGATAGGGGACAGGTATAACTATAATTTTGCAGTGGTGTGGAGGCCGTTTGTGGGCGTGCCGATAGGTGGGGATGTGAGCATCGGGGAACCGGCACCTGCAAATGCGTATACCGAGTCAACATACATCACTATGCCGTACCGCGTTGAGTTCACGCGCAAACACGTGGAGGAAATCATAGACCGGAATTTCAATAAAAGCAAATACGGGAACCTGACTTCATCATTTGACGCTTTAAAGAAGAACTCAACGAACAAGAGCGCGATAGAGGAAGAGATTGCAGGTAAAGTATTCGATTCGATCAATGATACAATCGATGATTCCGCAGAAAGGATAGTTGATGAAACACTCGGACTCGTTATTGAATCCGCCAGGAGCACGATGATCGAACAGGTGAACAACCTGCTTGCAAAGTCCGAGGTCAGGTTGAATAAGGAGGTCAATGATATGATCAACAGTACCCTAGT
>DATCUE010000130.1:0-15093 GCA_036567605.1 Candidatus Methanoperedens sp.
TCTGCGTATCCGGGACATAGTACTTGCTTCTCTTTTCATCGGGCCTGAACCTGAAATTCGAAAATCCGAACTGTGAAAGAAGCCCTGAAGCCACTGCCTTTCCGTCATCAACACTTACGTTCTCATCCATTATGACACAGGATGCGGAATAATACGCCATAAGACGCGTGGCGTCCTCTGCCTGCTCGCGCCTGAAGCACCTGTCAACTGAAAAGAGCCTCAATGGCACCCTGCGATAATCGCACATCTCGCCCAGACTTATGAACCACCCCGAGGTCATGTGGCTCCTGAGAGTATTCTGGGAACAAACCGGGACAAGGGACTTAAATTCTGGGAATACGTGGTCTATCATCACAGCGACCTTCGAATCCGGAACCTTCAATTCTTTTGCCATCTCAGGCACAAGGTCATCCCCTTCTATCTCACCTTTTTTATAAGAATGAAGTATCTGCCTTATCTTTTCCACTCCCTCCTCATTTAAGTCCCCAAGGATTTCTTCTATCTCCATTATCCTCTCATCCGAGATCCCCACATTGGGCCGCGGGAGACCGCCTATGTAGAAGCAGCGGTCAAGCACTGCAAGAGCCTCGTATCCGAATTGTTTATGAATGTCCCTGTCTTCCACGATAATGGGATTCATGAATTCTTCAAAACCCAGCCTCATATACGCTTCACGCAGGCGCTGGATCGTGTCAAATACAGGATGAGGTTTTCCGAATTTCAGGGGTATGCGCGGGTATTTTTCATTCAGCCCGGGATTTGAAACATATCTCTTTCCGTCGTTCCATGCGGCGTCAAAATCTTTCTTTGTCGCTTCTTTGATCTCGTCAGGATTGAATTTCATGCTTGGCTTCTCCGTATCAAATAGATGACGTTTTTATGAACCCGCCCCTCATCATCTGGTCAACCAGCACAAGTGCCACCATGGCTTCTGCCACAGGAACAATGCGTGGTGGGATTGAGGGGTCATGGCGGCCCATTATCTTGATTTTTGTATTTTTCATACTTCCCATGTCGATGGTATTTTGTTCCTTTGATATCGATGGTGTAGGTTTCACGGCGATCCTGCATACGATGGGCTCGCCGTTACTGATACCTCCAAGAATCCCGCCTGCATTATTGGTGAATGTCATTATTTTTCCGTTTTTAATTATAATGGGATCGTTCATCTGGCTTCCTTTCATAAGCGCGCATTTGAATCCTGTACCTATCTCAACCCCCTTTACGGCGCCAATGCTCATAAGTGCCCTGGCAAGTTCTGCGCTCAACTTATCAAATACCGGTTCCCCTACGCCCGCAGGTACGCCAAGGCCAATTATCTCAACTATTCCTCCGACGCTGTCGCCCTCGCTTCTTGCAGCATGGATCATTGCCTGCATTTCCACAGCGGCCTCTGGATCCGCACACCTCACGGGATTTTTTTCAGTAATATCCCTTATTTCCTCGACGGTCACAGGTTTTGCCCTGATCCCCCCGAGTTCTGCCACATGAGCGAGGATTTCAATGCCATGCAGGATGAGGATTTTTTTGGCCACGGCGCCGGCTGCGACCCTTCCTGCGGTCTCACGGGCGGACGCCCTGCCTCCGCCGCGCCAGTCCCGGATTCCGTATTTTAATTCATAGGTCAGATCCGCATGCCCCGGTCGCGGCGTATTGCGGAGCGCTTCATATTTGCTTGAATCAACATCTTTATTCCTGATAAGTATGGATATGGGTGCGCCGGTTGTCTTTCCTTCAAATACCCCTGACAGGATTTCGGCCCTGTCCTCTTCCTTCCTCTGCGTGGTTATGTCACTCTGGCCGGGACGGCGCCTGTCCAGTTCTTTCTGGATATCGGCTTCATCAAGCAGAAGTCCTGCGGGGCAGCCATCTATGACAACACCCACGGCAGGGCCGTGGCTCTCGCCCCATGTTGTAATCCGAAACAGCGTGCCAAAGGTATTTCCAGACATGAACCTTAATTAAGTTTGATGATTATATAAGTGCTTGGAATATTACAATAATGATTAAGATTTTCATCGATGAAGAAAAATGTACAGGATGCGGGGAGTGCATCAGGGTGTGTCCGAAAGGCCCGAGGATATACAGGATCGTTGAGAAAAACGGCCGCAAAGTCGCTGAAGTTGTGGATAAGAGTTTTTGTATCGGATGCACGACCTGCATTATGGTATGCAGGCCAAAGGCGATACACCTTGAGAGGAAATGGTAGAATAATTTCTCACATTATCTGATTCTGGTTTCTCACCAGCATAATGTCAGGTTCTATCTTTAATATCTCCTGTCCATCCTTGAAGACCCGGATTACGCCGCCGCTTTCTGAAACAGTCACTGCGATGGTTTCAGTGTCCCGTGTGATGGCCGCGGCCGAAGCGTGTCTTCCGCCCAATCCTCTTTCCACGGGGATGTCCTTTGCACTGATATCAAGGTACCTTCCCGCTGCCCGTATCTGGCCTTTACCGGTTATCACAAAAACGCCATCAAGCTGGGCAAAACTTTTTACAGTTTCCCAGCACCTGGGATTTACTATATCGCAGTTCTCTTTTGACTGTCCCTCAAACGGGTTAAGCACAAGTTGATGCGAACGCCTCATGACCTCATCAGAATCGCCTATTATAAAAGCCGAGCCTATATTCTTGCCTTCCCTTCCCTGGCAAGCTATTTGAAGGGCGACGTTCAACACTGCCCGAAGGACTTTGGCTTCAGCATTTTCCGTACATTCCATGAATTGCTTCATGGTGTTGTTCCTTGAAAGGTCATAGACAATTACGGATTCGCTGTCTTTCATTCTTATAATTCCCACGACCAGGCCTTTTGTGTCAAGGAGATCATTGATAAAAGCGATGACACTGGCATCCCTGATATCCTCGACCCCGCTTCTTACCCTGTCTTCCATTTTTTCATATATACTTTTATCAGTTTCATCAATATCCCTGGTAAGCTCATTCATAATAGTCAATTTGCGACCGTTAAAAATCAGCACCGGAATACGGGTCGGAATATTTGAAAGTTCTTCCGAAAAAGTGATGATAGCAGAGGCATTGAGTTTTTCGGCTATTTCGATTGCGGAATTTGTTATTATTGATAAATCCTCCTTATCGGGTGCAACGGCTTGCTTTTTTGGAGGAACACATTTGATTTTTGTTTTGTCATGGCCTGCAAAGCTACTCAATACCAGCGTTTTCATAATTATTATTACTATAATTAATTATTACGGATATATATAGTTTAATGTAGATTAATGATAATGTACATCATGAATTTTAATAAATATTTATTCTGTTCAGCATACCCGCGAAAAATATTCTTCAAGTGTGGGGATTCTCCCGAGTACTGCCGTGATCGCTGCAAGTTCAGAAGAGCCAAGGTACACTTTTGCGTTTTTTCCCATACGGTTGTCAAAGTTTCTCGTGGAGGTTGAAAAAACGACAGCATTATCCGTCACTCTTGCCTGGTTGCCCATACAGAGGCTGCATCCGGGTATCTCCATTCTTGCCCCGAGCGTTTCAAAAACAGCATAAACTCCCGTCTCTTTCATGCTTTTCTCAACAAGCCTTGTGGGCGGGGCAATCCATAGTTTCGATGCGATCCTGCCTTCCCCGCCAAGTATCCCTGCCGTGGAACTGAAATGGTCCATATTAGTCATGCAGGAACCTATGAACACCTCGTCGATTTTTTCCCCGGCCACTTCGGAGAGCGGTCTTATATAATCGGGGTCGTTAGGGCACGCCAGGAGGGGCTCGTTAATCCTTGATAAATCGATCTCTATTATATCCGCATATTCTGCATCCGGATCTTTTTTGAGAAGAGCCGGGTTTGCCAGCCATTCCTCCATTGCAATTATACGTTTTTCCAGGGCTGGTGACACATAACCCTCGTCCAGTAATGATATCAAAATGGATACATTGGTTCTCAGATAAGGAACAACCTGTTCCTCAGACAATGCGATGACAGATGCTTCTGCCGATCGCTCTGCGCTGGCATCAGTAAGCTCAAAAGCCTGCTCTACGGTAATATCTGGAAGACCTTCAATCTCGATTATTCTGCTGTTAAATACATTCTTTTTGTTTTTCTTTTCGATTGTGAGTTTACCTTCTTTTTCTGCAAAATAAGGGATGGCATTGACCGCATCCCGCAAAAAAATGCCTTTTTTCAGCCTGCCTTTGAATCTTACGAGCACACTCTCGGGCATGTCAAGCGGCATTATGCCAAGTGATGCCGCAAATGCCACAAGGCCGCTTCCCGCAGGGAAAGATATCCCGATGGGGAAACGCGTATGGCTGTCCCCGCCCGTACCCACGGTATCAGGGAGCAGCATCCTGTTAAGCCACGAATGGATGATGCCATCTCCCGGTTTTAGCACCACCCCGCCCCTGTCTTTGAAGAACTGCGCAAGTTCCTTATGCATTACCCTGTCCTCAGGGGGCGGGTAGGCCGCTGTATGGCAGAAGGACTGCATGACAAGCGGGGCCTGGAATTCGATGCAGGCAAGCTCCTTTATCTCATCTGCCGTCATGGGCCCTGTGGTATCCTGTGAACCTACTGTAGTGATGTTGGGAACACAGGTCTGGCCCGGGCGGACTCCAGCAAGGCCGCATGCCTTCCCTACTATCTTCTGGGCAAGGGTATAGCCGCGTTTTGAAGGCGCGGGTTCTTTAGGTTTAAGGAATAGATCATATTTCACTCCCAGGGCTTCCTGTGCCCTTTGGGTCAGGTCTTTCCCAATTATCAACTGGAGCCTTCCACCTGCCCTGTATTCATCGGGAAGAGTTTCAGGTTCGATGTCGATCTTGATTATCTCATGTCCATTCTCATAAAGTATCCTGCCCCGGGCAGAATCCATTGTAATTACCATCCCTGATTTAAGCCCTGACACATCACATCTTACTGGAAGCGCCCCGCTATCGCGCGCTGTGTTAAAGAAAATGGGCGCTATCTGGCTTCCCAGTATTACGCCACCGCTGCGTTTGTTCGGTACTCCTGTGATTTCCCTGCCTATCCACCACAGCAGGGAGTTCATGGCTGATTTCCTGCTGCTACCTGTCCCAACCACATCAGCAGCGAATGCGATTGGATGACCTTTCTTTTTAAGTTCCTTTATTTCAATAAGCGCGCCAGGATAACGGGATTCGAGCATAGTGAGCGCGTGGAGGGGTATATCGGGGCGGCTCCCCGCATGCTTTGCCGGGGAAAGGTCATCGGTGTTGACCTCTCCCGGGACTTTGAACACTGTCACTTTCAGCGTTTTCGGAAGTTCCGGTTCATTCGTAAGCCATTCTGCCCTTGCCCAGCTTTCCATAACCTTCCTGGCCTTTGGATTTGTGCGCGCAAGCTCTTTTATCCTGTCAAAGAAACCGAATATCAGGATCGTGTTTGAGATGGCATGAACTGCCTCTTCCCCGAGTTCCTCATCTTCGAGCAATTCTATGAGCGTTTCGAGATTGTATCCCCCTTTCATCATGCCAAGCATTTTGACAGCATCCTTGGGAGATACTATTTTTGATGATTTCTCACGAAACGCAATTCGCCGCAGGAGTTTAGCTTTTTCAAGGGCGGCCGGGTCAACGCCAGGAGGAATGTGGTTTTTAAGGAGCTTTAAGATGAACTCTTCTTTTCCTGAGGGGGGGCTGAGAACAAGTTCAGAAAGGTCGGATGCCTGTTCGGCGTTCAAGGGTAGAGGGGGAATGCCCAGTTTTTCCCTTTCTGCGATGTGGTTCAGGTAAGCTTCAAGCATTGATGAGGTCATGGGTTTCTTAGAGGATGAGTGGAGCTATTAATTTAACGATTGAGGTTTACTAATCCCCATTTTCAAACCACCATTTGACAAACCCGTTTCCAATTCTTAGCGCTTTCCTTGTATCCCTAAATAAACCTTCAACAGCATCTTTTGTATATTCTTTGGAAGGCAACCACACTTCACCCCCGGAAAATCCAGGATACCTGCTGAGAGATACATGCGGCTCTAACTCTTCCGCTATTTCGATAATTTCATCTAATTCTCTGGAATATTTTTTTAGATTCCTTTTTCCCACTTCTTTTCTGAGAACATTTGCAACATAATGGGTTCTTTCATAGGCGCCGAAGCAAATCAGTATGGCTTTGACAGCTTTTTCTACACTTTGCTGGCAATGATACGCAGCTTTATCATAGAGATCAATTCGCATAAGGTAGTCTGCCGCATCAAGGTCCCTTTCCGAATCTTGAAGCCAGTAGTTTGCCCAATCCCTGTTGGTTAGTTCTGAAAGAGGTGTCGGCATTCTATCTTTGACAGGAAATACCCAGCCTGAGGACTTTTTCTTTATATTCTTTTCCTTGATTTCATGCCTGGTTTCATCTATCAATTTTTTTAGAAACCCGGTGTCATAAATAACTCTACCTTCTGCCGCAATGTCAAGGAAGAGAGGATTATGGTTCTTGAAGTTGTCTATGCACTCTTCTCTGGAAATAAGGAGAATGTCTGCCGGGAAATCCAGAGAACGCTTTATTTCTATTATATCCTTGATTCGTTCTATCCGGCTTTTGTCTATTTTTTCAAGAACGATGAGAACATCGATATCCCTGAATTCCCTGCCACGAACAAAGGAACCGAAAAGGGCTATGCCTAATACTTCATCGCGCCACTTTCTGATGGAAACTGATGTGATTTTTTCCGGAGGACTTTGCGTCATGATATCAACTAAGTATTCACCAATTCTTGTTTTGTTTTATGATTATTTATAATTTTTTTTGGACAGCAAGAGCTAACCTTTAATAATCAAGAAATTAAAATATGAGTTTGCCACAAGTAGACCGCAATCGGGGGAAGCTCTGAAAAGGAGATTTACATATGAAAACCAGAAAAGAAAAAAAAGAAACGCCTAAAAACATCCCTATTATAACCCATGAAATGATGGAAAAGACGGCCGTCGAGATAGCAAGAAGACGTGGCGGCAAGAAAGAATCACCACTTGAAGGCGTTAAAGATGTCGTGTGTTCATCATGCGGGAACGATTCAATGAGCTACGCGGATGATTTGACTTTTGATGTGACTCTTGCGGGCGAAAGGATTGTGATACCAAACCTCACGGGTTTGAAATGCACAAAATGTGGCGAAGAAGCGTTCGATGCCAGTTCCACAAAAATCATAGAGAAATACACGGCAGGCAGGCCAATAGGCGGGTATGAGTGCAATGTCTCCACAGTTGGCGGAGGGAAAATAGGATTGTATTTCCCTCGGGATATTCTTCGTGTCATGAAAATCAGCAAAAGCGATAAGGCCATCCTGACGCCGTTATCCAATCGCAAGATGATTATAGAACTGACCAACTCGTTAACGTAAGATCATACAGATTGTTTTAATAGTCAGTCATCTTATCTTAATACGTCATGCCATCTATCATAGACCCGATCTATGGTCATATAAGGATCAGCGAGCTCGAACAGCTCATCATAAACACTCCCGAGATGGCGCGCCTTCGTAGGGTGCAGCAACTCGGCCTTGCAGATCTTGCCTTCCCCGGCGCCAACCATACCAGATTCGAACACAGTGTGGGAACGCTTTTCATTGCTGATAAGATCGCAAAAGCCCTTGACCTTAATGAAGAGGAGATAGTAAAAGTCAGGCTGGCCGGCCTGCTGCACGATATCGGCCACTGCGCTTTCTCTCATGTTGTGGAAAGCGTGGTGAAAAGGAATCCCGGATACCAGCCCGTGATAAACGGCAGGAAATTCCTGCGCCATGAGATGTTCACAAAATACATCATAACAAACTCATTCCACACAAAAGCAGAAATCTCAGGGCATGTGGAAACCTTTGCAAATCCTGCATTGTTTTTTGAAGAGATAGCAAAGATGGCAACCGGCGACCAGGATGGCCTTTCAAAATCATATCTTGCCCAGATAATCTCTGACGACATAGATGCTGATAGGATCGATTTCCTGCTGCGGGACTCATACCATACAGGCGTCTCCCTGGGACTTGTGGATGTGGACCAGATAGTTGGAAGCTTATCGCTCAGCAACGGCAGGATCGTGCTTGGCGGCTCTCTCAGCTTCGATGAGGATATGGCACTCACCGCAGCCGAATCGATGCTGATAGCCAGGGCGCACCATTATTCTGCCATAATCCACAACCCGAAAACGCAGGGAGCAAGGGTCATGCTTCTCCATGCACTTGAAAATGCACTTTTTAATCTTGGAAATTCAGAAAAGGATGTTAAAACAACAGTATTAAATTTTTTTACATCATATAATGACGGCGACCTTTTGAATTTTATCGAGACAAACGGTGATCAGGGTGCAAAAAAAATGATAATGGATATACGAAACGGCAGGATTTGCACTACTCTGGCGCGCTTCACGCACAAAAACTTAAATCCCATGACGCGAATGGCACTGTCAACGATTGCCAGGAACGGCATTGCAAAAAAGAATTTTGAAGATGAACTTTCAAGGCGGCTTGGAAAAAAATTCGCTGCATCAGTACTTGTAGACCTTGACGTTGCAAGCGGCATCCCGAAGAGCACACGGGTAAAAATTGGCACAGATGAAAGTTTTCTTTATGATGAGTCCGCGCTTGCCAATGGTCTTGTGAGGGCGATATCGCGCCAGATTTCGCTGTGCATATTCGGAAAGCTGCAGAGCAATTCCGCGCTTTCAGAAGCATCGCATGATTTCCTGCATGACATTGAAAGCCTGTCGCCGAAGCTTTTGCATTTTATCAGGAATGAAAATAACCTGCCGATAGAGGGTCTTCTTCTTGTTTTTTACAGTGCGCATAAAATGTTCAGAAGAGAAGAAGACGGAAGAATCATAATGCCAAGACTTCGCAATATCGCAAAAATATACTGGCTTGTCAGGGAATTGGGGGGAATTGAGAGATTGCGCAATTTATTTGACTACAAATTCCATAACCGCTATGGGTTTCCTTACAGCGACAGGCTTTTTGAGGACATCCAGCTTCTGGCGGCCATGGGAATGGTAGACGAAGACCTCAGGTATTTTGAAAAGAACGGGAGGTGGAAACAGCGGTATGAGTATGTCCTGACAAGTGACGGTCTTGAATATGCAGAAATGATCTCAGCAGCGTACCAGAATGAATTAAGGATTATTGAAAATTATCTGTCTGTCAATAAACACTCAATTCCAAGAGATCACGTAAGTATTGCTGAAAGGAGATATAAAAGGAACATTAAAGCCGTCACCTCCCTGCATACTTAAATAACCCGGACTCTTTTGGATGATTTTATATACCATAAAAAAAATAAGATGGACTCCGAGGAAAAATGAACATTGATAAAGATGATGTAATTATTGTTTTACTTATAATTATTCTTTTGTTGATAGTGATTGGTTTTTTCAGGCTGTTCTATACAGTCCCGAGATAATTTTAAAAAACATCTCCACATCATGGTAAGCCTGGCAAGCACAAAATGATTTAGCTAATGCTTGTTTTCTCTTCTACATCATATTCATCAAAGATTTCACCAACCAGTTCCTCCAGGATATCTTCGATCGATACCAATCCGACGACCTTCATATTATCATCCATAACTACCGAAATGTTCATTTTCTTTTGCTGGAGTTCTTTCAGCATGGAAGAAATCTTTCGCCCGGCTTTCTCAATGTGGATGGGACGCAATATCTGGTACACTTTTATCCTGTCGAGTTCGTAATCCCTGAATTTCAGGAAATCCTTTGCATAGATCATCCCAACAATGTTGTCGAAATCTTTTTGATATACAGGTATCCTCGAATGCCCGGACTTATTTATTAATGCAAGCGCGGTTTCGAGGGTCTCCGATTCCTCTATGGCAACAATATTTTCTCTCGGTGTCATTACACCATGTGCTTTTTCATCAGTGAATTCAAAGACGTTGTGTATCATTTCCCTTTCATGTTTTTCAATAGTGCCTTCTTTTTCCCCGACCTTCAGCATCATCTTAATCAACTCCTCTGTAACGAAAGGGTGCTTTACCCGTTGCTTACCTCCCAAAAGCAAGATCATGGAATTCACAATCGTCGTTATAAACCATACAATAGGTTTCAGGATGCCGATTACTACCGTTATGGGATTTGCAATATGCAGCGCTATATATTCTGAATTCCTTGAAGCAAGTGTTTTTGGAAAAACCTCACCGAAGACAAGGATGAAAAGGGTCATTGCACCTGTCGCTATCGCGATCCCTGATTGTCCAAAAGACCGCAATGCTGCATCTGTGGCTAATACCGAAGCGCTTATGTTAACGATATTATTGCCGATAAGGATAGCCGCGAGGAACCTTTCCGGATTTTCAAGTAACTTAATAAGTATTCTTGCTTTTTTGTTGCCTGTTTCTGACTGGTGCCTTATCCTTATTTTATTTACTGAAAGAAGTGCTGTCTCTGATAGTGAGAAAAAAGCAGAAAATACAATCAGTACGGATATTATAGCTATTTCAATTGTAATCCATGAATCCATTGGATTTTGATCAATTATATAATATCGATTCTACTTAAAAATTTAACTGCAAACCTACATATAAATGTAATGTTTATCAGCGTCCATGAAAATTCTTGCGGAGTTTGAATTTGATTTTGGAGGCGTTGCCGCGATAATCTATGAAGCCCTGCTTCCTGAACTCAAAGAGGATTACCAGAGGACAAAAGCGACCCTCAGATTGGAGGGCAAATTGCTTCTTTTAAATGTGGAGGCAAACGATATCGTTTCGATGAGAGCTGCTTTGAACGGGTGGTTGCGGCTGATAAAAATTTCGCATGAGATGTGTACGTTGGAAGCCAGAGTCGACTAAAATGGTTCTCATTTCTTTATATCATGGTGCAGTTTCTGAACTTCAATTTATTTGGCGGTGATATACAGGTTGCAGTATTTTCCAGGCATGCATTTGTCGAATAAAACAACCTTCCGCGCCCTTTCTAAATCGTCTGTGTTAAGCTTTATCTTATACCACCACTTGTTGCCACCTTCATCGACACTGCCCACTGATACCATCCAGAATTCACCATTTATTTCTGCCAGCCCGTAATCCTCTCCGAACCATTCAACTACGTGCTGTTTTACCTCATCGGTCTCTTCCCGTGCCAGGTCATGATATTCGCCCTGGTCGATATATTTATCAAGTAACCTGCCAGTTTCTTTTTTCCAGATTTCATCATAAAAGATATCCAGCAGATTAAGTTCTGCCAGGTATTTCAGGCCTTCTTCTATTTGTTTCATTTTGTCGGTCGTTTCAACACTTGTATCCGGACTCATGCTCTTGCCACCCCGTATTACAATGAATAGTCTGTACAACAGAGTATAAAGAATTTACTGTTCCTTAACGGAAATTTAAGAATCATGCCTTAGATACCTGACAATAGTTATATTAGAATGGCAAGTGAAACAGATTAATAAAGGCGTGAAATTTTATGAACCTGAAGAAAGCGGGATTTTCAACAAGAGCAATCCATGCAGGGGAGAAGCCGTCAGAAACAGGCGCAGTAGTCACTCCCATCTACCAGACCGCTCCTTTTGAATTCAAAAGCGCTGCCCACGGGGCAAGAGTGATGGGAGGAAAAGAGAAAGGGTATGTTTATTCAAGGGGATTGAATCCGACAACTGAAGTCCTTGAGGAAAAAATGGCTTCCCTTGAAACAGGGGAAGCTGCCCTTGCGCAGGGCACGGGAATGGCGGCAATCAGCGCTGCAGTATTCACTGAAATAAAGGCTGGGGACCATGTTATAGCCGACGAGGTGATATACGGGAGCACCTACGACCTTTTTGTTGACCTTGCAAAGTTCGGTGTCGATGTAAGCTTTATTGATACTTCTAACTTAAATAATGTTGAAAATGCTTTTCGCAAGAACACAAAACTTGTTTTTTTTGAAACCCCTGCAAACCCGACTTTGAAGCTGACGGACATAGCGGCGGTTTCAGATATCGCACACGGGAGAGGGGCAAAAGTCTTTGTGGACAACACTTTTATGACCCCTTACTTCCAGCAGCCTCTCAAGCACGGCGCGGACGTTGTTATTCACAGTGCCACAAAATACTTAAACGGCCACGGCGATACGCTGGGTGGCATCGTGGTCGGCCCTTCGGAATTCATAAAGCGGGTGAGACACACTGTAAAGAACATCGGCGGGGCGATAAGCCCTTTTAATTCCTGGCTGATACTTCGCGGAATAAAGACGCTTGCGGTCAGAATGGACAGGCATAATGAAAATGCAATATCGGTCGCAGAATATCTCAACAGGCATGACACGATAGAGAAGGTAATTTATCCCGGTCTTCCATCTCATCCGCAGCACGACCTCGCAAAAAGGCAGATGTGTGGATTCGGCGGCATGATATCTTTTCTTTTAAATGACGAAAAAGATGTGCCGCTTTTTCTTGATTCACTGAAGCTTTGCACCCTTGCTGTAAGCCTGGGTGAGACCGGTACCCTTATCCAGCATCCTGCCACCATGACCCATGCAGTAGTTCCGCGAGAGAAACGAATAAAATACGGTATCACAGATGAGCTCGTGCGCTTGTCCGTGGGGATAGAGGATGTCGGGGATATTATCGAAGATATAGGACAGGCGCTTGATAAAATTTAATTTAAGAAATTTATTTTTCAATAGTTCATAGATAACCCTATATACTTAAAGATTAATGATTATATATCCAGAACTACGAATTCTGGAAAATCGTGTTGATAGGTCCTTGCGGGAGAACGGCATAGCCAATATCGATGACCGTACAGACAACCCCAATGCGGTACACGCGATAGCGCCTGGCACAAGGGTTACGGTGACAGACAGCGGCACAAGCCAGTGAATGAAGTTCCGGGTTAGTGCCAGGCTACAGCAAATAGGATTTTTCAGTTCTTTTTCTTCTTTCCGCCCTTGGTGTGTACGTCGTCGGCGCTATGCTCATCTATGATAGACTCAAGCATGAAATATTTCTCGACATATTTCTTGAGTTCCTCATCAGAGATGCATGAAACCCGTTTCTCTTCGTTGTACAGTTTCTGGATGTCACCCTGGATGGCCCTGATGCGAGGGTCGTTCTTATCCACCTTTGCCGCCACATGCATTAATTCATTCAGCGCTTCCTCGACCTTGTAGCGTATTACCTCAATCCCGGATGAATCGCCTATCATCAGCTCCCTTTTTCCTCCCACAAGTTCGGGCGGGTAGGGTTCGTAAGTGAAGGGGTTCTTTATAATCCCTGCCGTGTGTATCCCGCTTTCATGTGCAAAAATGTTCCTCCCCACAACGGACTTGTTTCGCGGTACCCGGATACCTATCTCGTTCTCCATGTACCTCGCAAACTCGGTTATAGATTTGAGGTCGTATTTATCGAATCCCTCGACCCGCGTTATCAGGAACAATGCGACCTTCTCAAGCTCGGCGTTCCCTGCCCGCTCGCCTATCCCCAGAAACGTGAGACTTGACCAGTTGGCGCCGTACCAGTATCCTGCGATCGAGCATGCCACCGAAAAGCCAAAATCATCATGAACATGGGTCTCTATATTCTTTGTCCCGATTTCCCGGAGACGTTTAACAATATAGGGTATCCCGTACGGTTCACTCGCCTCGGGGAACGGCAGGCCGTAACCCAGGGTATCGCAGAGACGGATTGTGCAGTCAGGATCTATTTCAAGCAGCTTCTCAACAAGCGGGAAAACGAAACCTTCGTTGTCAGCGCGGGTCATGTCCTCGATATGCGCTCTTGTGCGAAGCCCGTGGTCAACCGCATACTGCAAGGCATCAACATATTTCTTCTCTGCCTCCTCCCTGCTTTTAAGTCCCATTTTGTCGATGACATGGGAATCTGATACGGACATCAATATGCCGGTCTCCTTTATCCCGTCCATCTCAAGCACGAAATCAATATCTTTGGGATTTGCCCGTGCCCATCCTGTGACTTCGGGGAATTTATAACCCCTGTCAAACATTTCTTTGACCGCCTCCCTGTCGCGCTCGTTATAGACAAAGGTTTCAAGCTTCTCGATCCCGATCTTATGAAGATATTCGAAAATCTCCGTCTTGTGCCTTTTTTTCATCACTATCCCGGGCATCTGTGAGCCGTCGCGGATAGTGCTGTCGCTTATAAAGACTTCTTGTCCAAGTGGGAGTTTGATCTTTGGTAAATCCTCGTATGACCTGTATGCTTTCATTGGCTGACTCATTGTTACAAGGATTTATATTACTTGTGGTTTTCAGGAGTCAATTTTCTCACCGTTTCCCTGATATTCTCCCAGTGTTTGCCCAGCCAGTACACCTGGCCGCATTTATCGCATATCCAGAACTCGGATACTCTCTCAAGCACCGCTGGATATACATACTCCTTCTCTTTGACCCCCTTCATTTCCCATGCTTCAACTTTCCTGATGTTCGAGTTGCAGAGTGTACACCTGTCCATCCTTGGCTCCAACAAAATATCGAATTCCTTATGCATTTCCTTGATCTGTTCAATGATATCCTGGGACTGGATGTTATACGCACTAATTCCTTTTTTTATTGCTTTGTTGATAAGCATCCTGTCTCTTGATACAAGGATCCTCCCCTCACCGAGAGCGAGGGTCAGGAGCAGATCATCCTCATTTTCCTGTCTCGCGATGCTGATGGTATCGTACCCCAGAAGGCGAAGCCAGCGTGCAAGCCGCCCGAGCATCCTGTCAACAATCAATTTCATGATATGTGATTTTCATGCTGCATGCTTAAAACTATTCGCTTTTAACAAGCTTGCACCTGCTGCTATTTTAGGGCTGTTTTTTTCAAATACAATACAATTAAGCAGCTACAGGTAGTGAAAATAAGATATCTTATGTCTGAACCCGAATACCGCCTTATAAAATATTTCGTAAAGCCGGAAGTGGGTGAATATATCCCCATAGAATTTATTGAGATGAAAAGAGAGAAACTCGCCTGGTCGCCGCAGATGAAGCAGAGTGTTTATGTTACCGATGAGATGCCCGAAATTTCGGGGCTTAAGAGAGTACGTGAGGTCAATGTTCTCAAAGTCATCAACCATCTGTCGGGCGGTATAGCCACTATCGAACTGGATGATGAGGAAAAAGGGCAGTTCGAGGGTGTATATAAAGAGTATCTTGAGAAAGGGGGCCAGATATTATTCAGCCGCAAGAAAGT
>DATCUE010000131.1:0-2021 GCA_036567605.1 Candidatus Methanoperedens sp.
GAGAGAGAAAGGCTTTTCGTTAAGTTCAAAGATATGGACCGAAATGAAGGCGAAGAGGAGAAGATATCCAGACAATACATTGAACTGTATAATTCAAGTAAGAAAGAAGATTATAACTATATAGTCACTTATGATGAAAAACTAGCTCAATTAAGATTGCAGCTAAAACTCGCGAAGGTTTTGAAAAAATCTCAAAAAAACAAAAAAGTTGGCATGCAAAAGTAATTTAAACAGGTATCTCCAATTAAAGGCTAAATAAAACTGGAGTGTCCTGTTTTTGTCATCACACCTCTTATCCCTCGCAGATCTATCGTACCAGGATATAATCAATTTACTCGACTCAGCCGCCGACCTGAAGGAAAAACGGGCGCGCGGGAAAACCTCCAACCTTCTGAAGAACAAAACCCTCGCAATGCTTTTTGAAAAATCATCCACGCGGACGCGCATCTCTTTTGAAGTGGCAATGACTGAGCTGGGCGGGCATGCGATCTATTTGAACTATAAGGATATCCAGCTCGGGCGCGGTGAATCAATAGCCGACACTGCCCGCGTGATGTCCCGCTATGTGGGTGCGATAATGGCGCGCGTGTATAAACATGAAACGCTTATCGAGCTGTCAAAAAATGCCACAGTACCCGTCATCAACGGCCTCTCGGATGTTGAGCATCCCTGCCAGCTTCTTGCGGATCTCCTTACGATACGCGAGTATAAGGGGAAATTCAAGGGCCTGAATTTTTCATGGATAGGTGACGGCAATAATGTATGCAATTCCGCGATACTTGCATGCGCCCTCACGGGCATGAAAATGACGGTCGCGTGCCCCGAAGGTTATGAGCCAAGGAATGATATCATGGAAAGAGCGAGGGAATTCGGGGGGGCCGTCAATATCGTCCGCGACCCCATGAAGGCTGCAAAAAATGCGGATATCATCTCCACAGATGTGTGGGTCTCCATGGGCGATGAGGATGAATACGACCAGAGACTGCATGACTTCAAGCCGTACCAGGTCAACAGTAAGCTTTTAGAACAAGCCAGACATGATGTGATGGTGCTCCACTGCCTTCCCGCACACCGCGGGGAGGAGATCACGGCCGACGTGGTCGACGGGCCGCACTCGGCTGTTTTTGACCAGGCTGAGAACAGGCTGCATGCCCAGAAGGCATTGCTCCTGAAATTGTTGTCGTGATCCCGTATTGCGGGGGTTGCCAAGTCCGGTCAAAGGCGCAGGATTCAGGGTCCTGTTTCGCAGGAATTCGTGGGTTCAAATCCCATCCCCCGCATCTCGTTATTTCGGTTCATCTTTTTGTCTTATCACCTCTTCGCTTTTTATAAAACCTGTATACATCACACTGACTCCAAGAAGCTCAAGCATATACAACCCCCACTCAGCGCCGAACCTGGATAATCCCCCGCCGCCAGCCACCAGAAGCGCTCCTATCGCTATGAATAAGTTATAGCTTCTCCGCCCGATGTACCAGGAATATAGCGCGCCGCCGATAAGTGCGATGGAACCGGGAATTGTAAGAAGCGGGGATATTATCCTGACGTCTGCGGGCATGGCGCCGCCCCCGACAATTCTTCCCTGCAATTTTTCAGTATCTACCCGGGCATTCAGGGTCAGGATTATTAAAGAAATTATAACCACCGCAAAATAAAGCCTTAAATATCTTCCTGCGCGCCTGTTGAAAAGATAAACGGTCCCAAGCCCCAGAATTGCAACGAGGGAAGCTATCAATATATAGTAAGCCCGGTACATGGGTATGTTCCAGCCGTATATCTCGGAAACGAACTCGAATAAAGTTGTAATTGAGAAAATAAGAAGACCGATTCCCCAGATAAGCTGGTATATTTTCTTTCTCCTTGAGTACTGGTGAAATACTGAAATAGTGAAAAACAGGCTTATCAGGGTGGTTATTAAGGGAGCGAAAGATTGTATTTCATCAACCAAGTTGGGTGTCATTTCTACCTTTCCTTGTTAATTCTCCTTATTGCATTGTTTAAATGTATTGCGCTTAAAAAAC
>DATCUE010000132.1:0-12601 GCA_036567605.1 Candidatus Methanoperedens sp.
TGTCACAGGAAGGGAAACCCTTGCGGCTTTAGCCGAAAAGTGCTATTATAAAGTATTCAAATCCCGCCATGTAGGGGAAGCGGGTGCAGCAGTTGTCATCTGTGCCGACCCCGGAGCCGGAAGCCAGACTTATACAATTGACGCGGCGATAGCCGGGACAAATATGACCCTGATGGCAACCTCACTTGGCATCGGTTCATGCTGGATAGGCGCATTTGAAGAACCTGCGGTGAGGAGCATCCTGCACATACCGCCGGACCTTAAGCTTATAGCGCTCATAGCTTTTGGATACGAAATCGGGAATGCTTCCGCACCGCCGAGGCTTCCGCTCTCAAGCATAGTTCACAATGAGGTTTTTAACAGTGCGGGCGAGGCGGGATTAATGGCAAAGATGGGGAAATCGGGGCCTTTATCGGTGATTGGGAAGCTGGTGCGAGTGTTGATAAACAGGCGATGAGGTTATTAGTTATTAGGTAACGCATTTATATTATGAGGTTGGCCATATAAAAGGGTGTATGGGCGTGGTAGTAGGAATTTCAGAGGTGACGGCCAACCTCAATAACAAGTCAAATTACTCAGGCTTCAATAGTCTTTTCGACTACTATCAATTAATGAGAATGGCATGTTGTTTATTCTCAGCATAGTAATTAGAGATATATTTCAGCTCTGGTACGAAATCCTGTATATCTTCCCCGCATTATCATCACTCACGAAGAGCGAGCCGTCATCTGCTACGATAATATCAACTGGCCTTCCAAGCACATTGTCTCCGGCAAGCCAGCCGGTGGCGAAATCCTTTACCTTGAACGTATTCATATCTATATTAACGATCTTATAACCCGTCGGTACCCTGCGGTTCCATGAACCGTGGTAGGCAACGAACAGGCTGCCCCTGTATTCCCGCGGAAAATTGTCCCCGTAATAAAAAGCAAGCCCCAGCGGCGCGGAATGGGCCTGGAGGTCTATGAGGCTTGGGATTTCGAATGGCTCCATGCATGGATTTCTTACATAAACGTTCTTATCAAAATCAGTGTCGTGGATGTTCTTTCCATAACATATCGGCCAGCCATAATTATTTCCCTCTCCGATAATATTGATTTCATCCGGTGGAAGATCTTCGCCAAGATAGTCGCGCCCGTTTTCTGTGGCGTATATTTTACCCGATAAGGGATGAAAGACAAAACCGACGGCATTCCTCAAACCTTTTGCAAAAACCCTGCAACCAGTCCCATTAAGATTGCATTTCAAAATTGCCGCCCTTCTTTCATCCTGTTCATAGCAAACATTGCATGAAGAACCTATACTCACGTATAAACTGTCATTGCGAATTTTCACAGTTCTTGTAAAATGACCACCCGTCGGCAGGTCATTAATAAGGATTTCCCTGGAATCGTCCGAGATCAAATCATTATTTTCGTCTTTTACCTTTATTACCCTGCTCTCCTCGGCGATATAAAACCAGCCATCGTAGTAATCGATTCCGTGAGGATTGTTGAGTCCATCTATAAATGTTACAGCTTCATCTGCCTTTTTATCTCCGTTCCTGTCGGGCAGGGCGACAACTCTTCCCTGGTTCGGTATTGTAACGAACAAAACACCCTTATTCAACAGCATCATTCTCGGCCCCGGGCTTGGCCCCGGACCCGATACCGGGCTTCCTCCGAGGTTTCCTGAGAAAACGTCTATCCTGAATCCCTCAGGAAGGCTTATTTCACCCTGGGAATCGGGTTTCACGGCAGGCTTAAATCCGAAAGAGACAATCATTGCGGCCACTAATGCTACCACAAATACGATAATTATCACCCATGCGATTTCTTTTCTCATGTCATACTTCCTTCCACAGATCGATTACAGAGGCAGGTAAAATGCCGCCAATGCAGCTACAGCACCAATAATTACTGAATAAATAATTATCTGCCAGGCCTTCCTGCGGTCCGCTGCACGGAATTCTGCCTGTTCGACTGTATCGGTCTTACCAACTTCAGGACCAAAATTAAAGACCCCGACCATCCCGAAATAAGCACAAAAATGCATGCGCGCCTGAAGGAAACCAATTGCAGCCGCCGTTGCCGGAATAAAGATGATAAGGCGCCAGATTCGCGATGTCTCAAAGTATGCAAGCAACGCATAGAGGATGATAGTAGCGATTAACCCGACCCAACCCCCCTGTTTTCTCCTTTCTATTTCGCTTTTTCCTATATTGCATGCCCCGGGGATGTACTGGTCTTGCATATCAAAATCCTGATATTAAATATATCATGATATCCTATTGCATTTCCACCATTACAGAATCTCTCTCTATTTTGACTGGAAATGTTTTAAGGTCATAAGTCTTGATATGAGACATGAGCGTATCCAGGTACTGGAAATAATTATCCAGGCTATCCGGGAACGGCTCATTCCCGAAATCGCGGGGAACAGGATTGCTTAGAGCTTCGCCCGTTGTTATATCGAACTGTGAATGGTGCATCGGGCAGGTTAAAATATACCCCTCAAGAGTCCCCATCTCAAGAGGCGCATTCATATGGCCGCATCTTCTCCCGACTGCATATATCCTGCCATCATAGTTACATAAAACGATCTCTTTTCCTTCAGCCACGACGGCTTTCATCCCCCCAACCGCTATTTCATCCGTTTTCGCCACTTCAACGAGCATCCTGACCTCTTTTGATCTCATTAAAAGGTATCTGCTTCAGTGCATCCGGATCCGTAACGTCTTTATGAACGTAAAGCCCGCACCAGCACCTTTTTATCGCATCGAAATGTTCCCTGTGAAAAGGTATGCAGGGACAGACTATTTTCATGTTTTCCTCTCTTTTTTTCGTGAGCCCCTGACAGGGACAGTAAGGGATGCCGTGTTTTTGTTCCAGCAGAACCTCCTGTTCAAGCAGGAAATCGACCATCTCCTCGTCAGGGCTGAATTTATAACCAAGAGGGTCTATCACTTTTTGAAAAAGATACCTGAGTGCCTTTTTCCGTGATACGGGATTCATTTTTGTTTACCTTTTTCCCCCAGCAATTCAGAATATTTATCAGGATTATATCCCACAATTATATTGTTATCAATTTTTACAAATGGAAAAGCCCTGTTGCCACTGAGTTTTTCCATATCTTCCATTATCTTATCCTGTTCTTCCTCATTCTGAAGGTCGTAATCTACAAACTCAAAAGGAATATTTCTTTCCTTAAAGAATTGTTTTGTTTTCCGACACCACGGGCATGTACTGAGAGTGTACATAAATACTTTCATTACTTTTTTCCCTCCTCGATTTTTATAAAGATTTTCCCGTCCGATAACTTCCATTCATAAACCGGTATTTTAATCTCGCGAGCATCCTGGAATTCACCTGTCCTGATATCGTATCTCCAGTCATGGCAGGGACACTCAATCGTATAGTCTTTTAAACTTCCCCCTGCCAGCGCACATGCCATATGTGCACATTTATTCGATATGGCATAGATCTCCCCGGATTTCTTGATAAGAAGGACGGGTAATCCTTTCGGGAAAACCGTGTTCAAATTATTCTCCTGCAATTTATTTTCTTCAATCGCAAAAAACCATGGAGATTCAGGCATTATTTACATCTTCTCCATTATTTCCAGTGCTTCTTCAAGCGGTAACGCCGGGGCTATATGAGGCACTCCCATCTCCCTGAAAGGGTATGTCACCTTCAGGATAGCTTCTTCACTCGGGGCATCAAATATCGCCACAGATATGTGCCTGCCTATCAGGAGATACCTGCCGATGACTTTAACTTCATCAGGATATTTGAATTCTTTCCATAGTTCCAGAAGTCTTGAAGTATTAGCCGGATCCCATTTGAACCATAATACGCACAGCATACACTTACCTCCCATAGCAGATATGCAACAAGGCGATATAAATACTTTGACATCCTCTGATATTTTCAATAAAAAGAGGCAACAAGATGAATAGTTCGATAGAAAGCGATGAGTTAGATTTTGAGCAGGCAGGCGAAAATGCAAGAATACTTTTGCTGCTTGGGGCGGCGCATAAAGCAGGAATATTCGAAGCCCTCTCAAAGAAAAGGGATATACCTGCCCTGAAGCGCCTGCTCAAAGCCGATGAACGCGCATTATACATCGTACTTGAGGCCCTCAGTTCCCTGGGATACGTGGATAAGAAAGTTGATAAATATGTCATCTCAGATAAGGCGCGCCGTCTCTTCATCGAGCAGGGCGAAGATTATATCGGTGGCTATCTTCCTCATCTTTTGAATATCCTTGAAGCATGGCTTGGGCTTCCTGAAATAATCAGAGGAGAAAAAACCGGGAGGAAAACTCCACAGGACGTATCTGCTTTCATGCATGCCATGGCATCGAAGCCTGATGAGTTCGTGGAGGAAGTGGTAAGCAACTGTCTTAAAAGAAAGAAGGACGCAAGGAATGTGCTGGACCTGGGTGGCGGGCCGGGAAAATATGCCCGCGCCTTCATCAACAGGGGACTTAAGGCAGTTCTCTATGACATGCCGGAAACAATAGATTATGTGAGCATGGAATTCGGACTGGGAAAAATGAAGAATCTGAGCCTGAAAAAGGGGGATTTCACAAAAGAGGGATTTGAAAAAGATTTCAAAGGGGAATTATTTGATATCATCTTCATGGGCAACATATGTCACATATATTCCGCTGATGAGAACAGGCTGTTGATAAAGCGGGTAGTGAACTTTTTAAGAAAAGGAGGGATGGTCGCCATCGAAGACCTTGTGCGCGGAAGGAGCCCAAGGGCAGAGATGTTCGGCGTGAACATGCTGGCGCATACCGAGGGGGGAAACACCTGGACCGAGGCCGAGTACAGGGAATGGCTTGGTGATGCCGGCTTTTATGACATCAAGGTTACAGACCTTTCAGAGAGGGGAAGCCAGCTTATCACTGCGTTCATGAGGTAAGCGTGAACAGGATAGCACTCAAACTTGCGTATCTGGGCACAGGATATTACGGCTTCCAGATACAACCCGGTGTACCCACGATAGAAGGGAAAATCCTGAAGGCACTCAAAGAACTCAGCTCTGTAAAAAATCCACAAAAGGCAAGGTATGCCGCTGCTGGCAGGACCGACAGGGGAGTACATGCGATCGGGCAGGTGATAGCTTTTGACACTGATAATCCCGATGCCTCGATGCCCCGCGCGCTTAACAGTAAACTTGAAAATATATGGGCATATGCATGGGCCGAGGTGGACAGGAACTTCAACGCGAGGATATCTGCAAAAGAGAGGGAATACAGGTACATGCTGTGGAGCAAAGGGCTTGATATTTCTAAAATAAAAGATGCTTCAGCGCTCTTCCAGGGTCCCCACGATTTCAGGAATTTTGTCCATGTGGAAAAAGACAGGTCAACGCTTTGCGATGTAAAAAGGATCTCTATCGAGCAATGGGGCGACTGGATATATATTGACATCGCGGCTAACAGGTTCCTCTGGCACATGGTCAGGAAAATAGCAACTGCCATGAAACTTATAGGGAAGGGAGAAAAAGATAAAAAATGGCTTGAAAAAATGCTTGATCTCTCCTTAGATGAAAAACTTGAGCCACTGGATGCGCAGGGTTTGATATTGAAAGATGTGAAATACGAAGGCATTGAATGGAATATCGACGCTTATGCCAGGAACAGGGCGCTTGAGGAATTGCATGAGCTTTTTATGAAACATGAAATAGCCGCAAAAATGCTGGAAGAGATAGAAAGCGGTATTTCATGGGCCCGCTGAGATTCGAACTCAGGACCTCCGCTGTGTGAGAGCGACGTCATAGCCGACTAGACCACGAGCCCTTTTGGTGTCTGATATCGTCTATTCCTCATAAGATTATCGTTACACTAATTTTGAATTATGCCTGAAAGCCGGGTATTAACAAAAGGCTTAAATGTAAAAAAACCATTAATGCCCATCCCAGCAAGTCCGGATAGTGTAGCGGCCTATCATGAGGGCCTGTCGAGCCCCCGACCCGGGTTCAAATCCCGGTCCGGACGTTTTTTAATCACTCTCATGTTGAGGTTTATTTCAGGATTTCAAGCCGTAATGCCGGATTTGCCTGAAGCTCACATAAAAAGAGAGCCCAAGAACTGCGTATGCCCCACTGTACGCCAGCGCCTCAATACCACTTGATCCGGCCGCCAGCCGTGCAGCAAGGTTAAACGGTGAGTCTGCAAAAAGATACCCCAGAAGGAACAGCAGTATAAGAATAAGCGAGTAAACATACTGGGATATTATCCGTTTTTTATATTTAATAGCCACAACTGCCCCGATCAGCACAACGATGGCGGCAATTATAGTTACAAGCAGCAGGATCTGCGGGATATTTTGTACTTTGACGCCGTTTAAGCTGACAAGCATAAGCCATAAAAAGGCCTGGAGGGGAACAATGATTATGGCGGTCAGCATCTTTCCGTTCAATATTTCGGAAAAAGACAGGGGCGAAACCAGCAACAGATCCAGCGTCTTCCTTTCGAATTCTTCGGTAAGCATATCTATGATGAGCCCGCCTGAGATGAAAACAGGTGTGAAAACAAGAAGCGGAATGAGAACACCGTATATAAACTCAAAATATGTTGAGGTTTTCCTTGGAACATCGTCCACATACAACCTTACGGGCTGGAAACCTATCCTCGGGCTCCTTATGTCCCTGACAAAATCCTCGAACTCAGAAAGAGGTTTCTTAAGCTGAAGGGTGGCAACTGTACCTTTTATGTCGGATTTCGGGAGATAGACAACGACTTCAATAATCTCATTGCTATCCGATGCCGCAGAGGGAATAACGAGAACCGCGTCTATCCTGTAGTTGTTGAAATCTTCAATCGCAGATGCAAGGTTCCTGTAATTATAGAGCTTGACCTGGCTTTTTTCAAGGAACCGGTTTAATTCCCCCTCTCCGACTATCCCCACTCTTGCCCTTTCAAACTGATATTTGTCAAGGGCATTCGGGTCGAAGAAAGAGGCAAGACCGATGACAAGGAGGGATGAGAGCGAAGCTATCATCAACTGGATGATCAGGGCAAGGACGAGGGTCTTTTCATTGAGAAGGGATCTGACCTCCTTTTTGAAAATTACAGAAGTGTTACCCAAGCAGCACACTCCTTACAAGGTAAAGATTGTATGCGGAATGAACGATGGATGCCAGCAATACTGATAAAAAATATTTCCCGGACCTCAGACCCAGTGAGGCCACGGTGGTGCTTGTAACATGCAGAAGAAGCGGGAATACAAGAAGCCCGATACCCATCGCAGACCCGAAAACAGAGCCTGCTATGCTTGAAATGACAACCAGAAGCAAAAGCTTCTCGCCTACGAAAAAACCTGTTCCTGAAAGGAGCCCGAACTTCAGGGCGTTGGCCGTGCTTGCTCTGGATATTTTCCTTGAAAAAACCGTGTGGATCCCGGCAGACTTGGCCATTTCTTCAAGGAATGCTGCAAGGATTATGAAAACCACTATCCCTGTGCGAATTGGAAGATTGAACATCAATACGATTAGCAGTAACTGGATTGAAAAAACAAGAGGGATCAAAGCCATGCTTAAAAAGAAAAGCGGGGCAGGAACGCGCTTAATGAATTCATGTACTGAGTCCATTAATTTTCCCCGTATCGATTTCTGGGTAAACAGGTCCTCTTCCCTGTAAATGAAAATACCGAACATGAAACTCAATATTGATACAAGATAGAATGGTATTGTGGAGAAGGCGTATTCGTTCACAGTGACCGTTTCACCTTCAAGCATCATGACAACCAGGGTTACAGGTGAAATAATGCTTATGGCATGGATATTGGCAAACATCGCGGGGAAGAAAATATATCCTGAAAGTATTACAGACAGGAAAATCAGGACAAAACTGAGTTCTTTGTAACTCCGGGCAATTATTGCTCCAAGGAAGGCTGTCGAAAGGAACAGAAGGGAGACGGGAAGAAGGATAAGTAACATCCATGCGCTTCCCCCGATCTGGACCGTTATTCCCGCCATCAGTACCAGCGTGATCAAAAGATATGGTAACAGCTTGCCCAAAACGATTTCAAAGGATCTCAGTGGCGATACCAGCAAGAGTTCACCCTTGCGCCTTACCCTCTCTTCCATTATTGATGACGAGAAAAGCTGTGCTATGAAATATATTGGGAAGATAAAGAGAAAGCTCAATACAACCGATTTA
The DNA here is from genome assembly GCA_036567605.1 of Candidatus Methanoperedens sp. GTDB lineage: Archaea > Halobacteriota > Methanosarcinia > Methanosarcinales > Methanoperedenaceae > Methanoperedens. The sequence continues at coordinate 8,155 of DATCUE010000132.1, forward strand.
AAGGGGAATGGTGGGTTGAAATGTGAAGGGGTCGAAAGCGCCTGCTCTTTTAGCGGCAATTTGTTTTTTATCCCTTCCGCTTCTTTGATCGAAGAGATAGCCGCCTCTTCGTTTATTGGACTTTCGGGAGTTGAGATCTCAAGAGGAACGGAATCCTGTTTTGCATCCTGGATTTTCTCAAATTCAGGTAATTTCTGTATCGATGTCGCCTGGAATACCTGCTGTCTTGGAAGGTTTTTCACGGTGATCCATACGGGGAAGGCGTTGTTCAGGTCGTTATACGAAAGGAGCCTTGCTTCATCGTACCTGATAATGGCTTTATCGAGGGCATCAAGAGCAGAGATGGATTTTTCAGAGTTGTGGTGACTGATGCTGTTTCCCAGGACCATGAGGTCAAAACCGCCCTGTTTGAACAGCTCCATTGCCTGCTGTTCGTTTGCTACATAGACATCGAATTTAATATCTGTCTCAAGGACCTCTGCAAGCTTCGGGTCTGTGACAACCACTCTATAAATTTTATCATTTATGTGAAGGCCATTCTGTGATACGAAAAAAGAAACAGAACCTATTAAAATTAAAAGTGCTGCTGAAACCAGAAGTGTTTTTTTTCCGAAATTCAATCTTGTCCTTCTGAATTCCCATTTTGAGACGGTCAATAAACTCATTTATGATAATGCTTATAATACTCAGAGACTAAATAAGTATTCCTATGAGCGAAATAGAAGTTACGGGCCTCAGGAAAGAATACGACGGCTTCACAGCGGTTGAGGGCCTCGATTTTGAAATCAAAAAAGGTGAGATATTCGGTATCGTGGGGCCCAACGGCGCGGGTAAAACCACTACCCTGAAAATGTTAAGCGGGCTCGTAGTGCCGACCCGTGGAAGCATAAAAATACGGGGAATGGACATAAATAAAGATGCACTGAGGATAAAGCAGATGCTCGGTTTCCTGCCCGAGGACAGCCCGTTGTATGAGGGCATGAAAGCAAATGATTACCTGATGTTTTTTGCAGAGATATACGGGGTTGAAAAAACTGTTGCAACTGACAGGATAGTAGAACTTCTCGGGGCGCTGCGGCTTGATGCGCAGGATAAAAGAATCGGTGAAATGTCAAAAGGCATGCAGAGAAAAGTTGCTATTGCAAGGGCGCTTATTAACGATCCCGAATTCCTGGTACTGGATGAGATGACATCAGGCCTTGACCCGCTGACATCAAAATACCTCGTAGATTTCGTATCCGGGCTTAGAAACAGGGGAAAGACCATCGTTTTCAGCGCACACAACCTTTACCAGGTGGAAAGCCTGTGCGACCGGGTGCTGATAATGAACAAGGGAAGTGAAGTGGCATGCGGCACCATGGCCGAAATAAAAAAGAAATGCGGCGGCGTTGAATATATGGTCGAGTTCAGCGCTGAAAAAGTGTTTGATTTCAATGCTGTAAAAAATAACGGAAAGTTCGTGGCGCGCACGGGCAGCCTTGAGGAGTTTAATCAGATAACAGAATGGGTGGCACGGAACGATGGAAAAATATTAGATGTAAAGACCACCGAAACCTCACTTGAGGATATATTCCTCAGACTGATGAAATAGAAAGGCTGGGATTACCGGTCTCCTTTTTCTTTCGGCTTCATAAGTGTTGCTTTCAATCCAAAAAATCCAGGAACTTATGTACAGCCACCGCACAATGAAACTCTGCGTCGACTTCTAAAATTTTGAATACTTCACTTTGCTCTTTCCACTTGCATATATATGCAGATAACCTCTGAAAGAAGTGGTGGTAATATGAGCAGGAAAGAGTTACGTCATGATAGGCATACTGTTTCACTATTGACGGATCATATGGTGTTCGCTCCTAAATACAGGGGGAAGATATTGACCGGAGATGTTGCGATGATCACAGAAGGCATTATCTGTAAAACCTGTAAAGAACTGGATATTGAGATAATCGAAATTGCAGTAAATCCAGATCATATACATATTTTCTTTAGATATCCCCCAAAGTATTCGCTCAGTTTTATTGCAAAAAGACTGAAAGGTAGAACAAGCAGAATACTAAGGAAAGAATTTCCGCACCTTAAGGAGTGGTGTGGCGAGCATATGTGGGCGCCGAGTTGCTTTCATGGTTCGGTTGGGAATGGCTGGGACGTTGTGAGTAAATACATTGAAACACAGGATATGCATCATGCTAAAAACGCTAGCTACAGGCCTCGTTCTTAAGTACGGGGTTTGTGACTGCTCTACGCGCTCGTTCTCATGCTCCCGAAAGGCGATAGATGGTTTAACTCTTCTTGGTATGCTGAAATCAGGCGCAGAATATTTGATAAAATAGTTACTAATTAAAAACTAACGATGAAAACAAGTAGTTGTATGATCAAAGACCAACTTAATTTAAAAGATTATAATATTTAAACAAACTACACAAATTTTCTTCTTGAACAACTCCAATTGGAAAATTATAAACAGCATTTAATTTATCTATGTAATTTTTTAATGGTTGACTACATTTTCTTGCTGTAATAAAAATAACTACACAATTATCATAATAGTGTGTAAACGGTTTAATGATTTGATATATATATAATTCATGGACGGATTCTTTCTTAATTTCTTTGCCTGACTTAATTGGCAGACATGCAACTATTGTTTTTGAAAAAGAAATCTCAGGATTTTCATCGATTCGAATTTCAAAATCGCTTATTTCATATCCTGTATGTGGTTTTTTAGCTTCTTCATTTAGTCTTTCTTTAGCATATTTATTAATATATTTACTCATTTGGAAAATTTCACTTAATTTTTTCCGAATCATTTCGTCATCATAGTCCTTAAGTTTTTCAATATCTTACCATACCATGCAAATAATGGTTCATTTTCATAAGAGTTATTAATATTTAAATTTAATGGAAAATCTGATCTGGAAATCTAAGAAGAAGTCTGCTGGAAAGGCATCTTCTAACAATTCATGCTAATTGAGGTCTAAAAATTGAGATTCATAAAAGAATCATAACTACTGGTTTTAATTGTTGGTTGTTGTTGTGGAAGCATCATTGCCGATGCTTCTCTCCTCTCTCAGGACTTACGCGTTTGACTGTCGATAATCAGCATTCGCATTTTAGGTGCAAACAACAGATTTTATGTGAAGACGTGTATCTTATATTTGTATTTTGTTGAACAAAACACTGCTTTTCTGGCTACTTTAAGTGCAGATCGTTGACTTTAGGTGCAACTTTGCGACTTTAAGTGCAAGGTCGAGTTTAGGTCAAAATTTGCCGCAATCTAAATCCTTAAATAGTAAAATAACCAAAATAAATTTGCATGATGATGAGATTATAAATAGTGGTTTCAAAAAATTTTAATTCTCATTATCATTAAAATAGGGTGGTGTATGCCTTATGACTGAAATGGCTATTGTAATTTTTACAATAGGAAGTCGAGTGTGTTATCTGCTATGCAAGTCTCAAGTCGATAAACTATTGTAACCTGTTAAAGTAGGAGGATTTCAGTTATTGACGTATATGACCTAAAAATTTAAGAGGAGTAAACAAGAGGGAGGAAAAATAATGAATAACACAAAAATAGAGGCAAAAGAGAAGGTTAAAGTCGAACCAACGGATATCCGAAGTCTGGAGATCATGAAGCACGACATGCGGAGGAAGAGACCGGATTTTCCGCACCTGAAATTAGAGAGTGGTGAACAGCCACTTGAAGAATTTAAAGTTGCGCCTCAACTTAAGCACAAACTCCGGAAGCAGTTCATGCCTACGATGCCCGGCGCTAAATATGCAAAGCTCAAAGCGAGCTTGCGGGCAAAGAAGCCTTCGGCTAAGCTCAAAATTGCACAACCTCTCGCCCCTGCGATTTTGATCGAAGAATTTGAAGGCGCCACTGACGTTGATGCAGTAATGCCGCCCGACACGCATGGCGCAGCAGGACTTCAGGAGTTTGTCGAGACGACTAATATGCATATCGACATCTACCAGAAGGCTGATCCAACTCAACGAACGAGCATTTCGTTGGCGGCTTTCTTCGGTTATTTCGCTCAGGCTCTCTTCGACGCTCGAGTAATATATGACACTGAATGGAACCGTTGGGTGATTACAGCTGACGCGTTCCCGGAGTCGCCCGATGTCCAGTACCACTTCATTGCAGTCTCCATGACACCTAGTGCACTGGACTCATTTTTCATCTATGCGGTGAATGTTACCTTCAATAGCGGTGATTTCTGGGACTACCCACAACTCGGAATGGATCAGGATTCAATTATCATCACCGCAAATATCTTCAGTGCAGCGGGAAACTTTAATGGCGCTGATATGTTCGCCATAGCAAAAGCGCAGCTCTATAACGGATGGGGTTTCTGGGTTCCAGTCTTCACAGGCCTTGAGGCCACACTGGCACCGCCGATCGTATTGGATCAGAATGCCAACACCTTCTTGATTGCCGCGCCAG
>DATCUE010000133.1:0-123000 GCA_036567605.1 Candidatus Methanoperedens sp.
AACCTTAAACATCAGATGACCTTTTGCTCTTTTAATTTCCAGTAGACATCAAACTCAGTCAATACGATCGTTCCGAGTCCGAGAAGAAGAATTATAAAATGAACGAATATCCCGATAATTGGCAGGTTTACGACGATAACCGCGATCAATAAACCTAAAGCCATGGTTAATACCTTGAACTTCGTTTCTTTTTTTAGCTTTTTTAATACGTACTGCCCGATCCAGAATCCAACGTAAATTCTACTTATATATAAAAATATAATATAAACTGCCAATAATATCAGACTCAAGGGAATCCCAATGATAGTTATTAGAAGCAATATCGCAACAATGGGTGTAATTATGAGGAACAGGAGCCCCCATATCAAGTTTTTTAACGGCCTGGCTGAAACATTATCTGAAATTTTTTGAGTTAATTCTGGAGCGAGCATCAGAGATATTATTCCGATCAATAAGAACCAGAAATATCCTATTACTTCACCCCGTATTTTAGACATGAGATCTTCTTTTTTTACCGGTGTTTCTTTATAAGTCGTTTTCCCTGAAACCATTCCTGAAATTTCACCCTGGTGGGGAGCTGTATATTCCAGATTTCCACCTATGGTCGCGCCCGGTGATACCTTGATATTATTTTCAATTTCCACAGTCACATTTCCCTTCGTCGCGCCTCTTATTTCCAGATTAGAAACACCTCCATTGATATTTCCATTCACAGTCCCATCAATGATAGCGTTCCCCGCTCCTAATGTTAAATCCCGGGCTATCCTTGCATTTTTATCCAAAATGAGGTTCCCGGTAAAGACAAGGACATTATCCCCCACATCCCCTCCGATCCTGACTTCACCACCGGCTGCCCTGATATCATTCGTGACATTACCATTGATGGTTATGGAACCACCGACTGCAGTGATCCCGCCCTTTACAGTTCCTGTAACCGTTATTTTGCCTCCGGCAGTAACAAGGTCTCCGTTGATGGTGCCGTCTACAATCACCGAACTTCCTGCAAAATAAATATCGTCATTTACTATTTCATCTTTCGTGATGACAAGTGTGTCCCCTGTCCTGAATTCTGAGGCGCCGGCAATTGATGGAAAAACAATAACAAGAATAGACAAAATGACAAATATTCTGAAGAGATAATTTATATTCATGCCACTCACAATGATATGGTTGTGGACATTCTCACATAAATGTTGCGGTAGGGAAATTTTTGGCGCAGAACTGCCTTCCAGGGTAACTTTATTTGCAATAATCCCTAATCCTATTTTCGATTGCATATGGTGTTTCTACTTTTTATAGAACCAATAACACTGCGGCCTCCTTGTATTAATAACACCAGTACAAATAAAGAAATAAATATTTTCGTAATTTCTAAGATGCCTTCTGCATAAAGTCCCAGCCATATCTGTCTCATAATGTAATCTGCCAGTCCTTTACCACAAATATCATATAATAACGCAACCCCGTTATTGCTAATCCAATTAACTGTAATAACAATTACTGCTGTATAAAATATCTTTGCCTTTAAAGATATTTTACTAAAATAAGCCTCGATTTCTTTATAAGAAGACCAAACAAATATTAACACTAATCCGGATACTACAATCTCTGCTAAAGCTAATAATCTCACAAACGGGAACCCTGGTCCGGAAATATATTTGGCTTTCTCTAAAGACGCAGGCTGCGGTTCCGTAACTCTCGGCTCTGGAGAGTTCAAGGATTTCGTATAGCTAACTACTCCCGCTCCCAATAAACCTTGACGATAATACTCATCCGCTCCTTCAATACCTTCTATCGGATCTGCTGCCTGCCTGATGATATTAAACGCATCTTTTACTGTAAGAGCGGAATTATCTATAAACATCTGGGCGATTAACCTTGATACCCGGGCTGCTGCGATTTCTGTCGCCTGGAGCCTATACACGGTATCTATATTATCCACTCTTTTGGTTAACTCAATTGAACCGTCCGCTGCAATGTATACGTTTCTCCCATAATTCGAGTAGCCAGCTTTCTTTACTTTCTTATCTTCGCCATAACCAATATAACCCCTCCCCTCTATGGCTGCTACATTGATTACTCCAGGCAACGCACCTGGATACCAAAGACCAGCTGAATTATTGTTGCCTGCTCCCATTACAATGATAACCCCCCGGTCTACCAGTTGTTTGAAAAGCTCCTGCTCCTGGGTACTTAGATAGTAATGCTGTAAACCTATAAGCAATATTATCTTCTTATCGGGATTAGATTTTGCATATTCTAAAATCTTTGTTAATATCTTATAGTAATCTGTCTGGGAAGAATATTCGTATTGCGGGCGCGCATTTTCCCCTGCTTTTGAATCTATTAACTCTGTGCCGAAATCCTCCCTGATAATCTCCGGATTCTCACCCTCTTTATTTGCTAAAACTTTGCCCTCTTCCAATGCCCTTATTATATACTCCCCGTGGCTGGGGATTATTTTCGATTCTTTGCCATCTACTTTGATTTTATATGCATCCATCGCATAGATAACTACTTTATTGGCACTGCTTCCCTCTGAAGTTGCTGCCTGCGCCAGCATCGTAACCGGACTGTTCAATGATGAATAAGCATCTAATCTTAAAAGCCCAATTGGTGATGTACTTGATATTCCAACATAAAATATTAACGCAATTATGAGAAATTTTATCGACAATTTCTTCATATATATTCCACCTATCCTGCAAAAGCTTTGCACTCATATTTACTTATTTGTTTGTTTTATATACATGTCTGTATTTCTTGAGAAAAAAAGGATGCGCAGATTAGCTGTTTTGCGGCACACAAAATCTGCAAGTTGATTTATTGCTCCTGCAAAGTTGCTGCCTAACGAATCAAGCTGAGGGCGCCGCACTTTTACAGCGTCCTCTCCCAGCGCCCCATTAAACACCACTGCTGTTAATTGAGCTGACCACTTTACCGCCCACAAGAGGACAATGGATAGCACCACCCATAGCAGCCAGCCATAGATTGTAATGCGCTCCTCAAACACCGAGCCACAGCGTAAGCAGGTTTGCTGCAGGCTGTGCGGGAAGCATTCGTCAAGAACTATAAGACGAAGGGCTACCTGCTTGCATGGACAGGTGGAATCCGATCATGCCAGGGCATTTCTTGTTCAAGCGAACTTGCCAGACGAATCAGTGAGTCTTCCTCTCCAAACCTGGCCATGAACTGTACCCCTATCGGCAAACCTGATTGGCTATGTCCAAGTGGCAACGTTATGGCTGGTTGTCCGGTCACATTGGCAGCCGGGGTGTGCACTCGGATTTCATCGCAGAGACGCATATACCCGATATAGTCAATGTCTGTCTGCATTTTCGTATACTTGCCAAGTGGCTCTGGTAATTTGACTAATGTAGGTGTGAGCAGCATATCGTATTGTTCGAAGAATCTCCCAAAGGTTCGTCGGAACTTGTTCAAGGCAAATTCCGTCATGAACATGTCAGCCCCCGTAAGACCTTTGGAGTATTTGTAAAATGACAACATCACTGGTTCCAAAGTCTCTTCGCTAATCGTTCGCCCCGTCAAAGCTCCGAACATGTCCATCCCTGCATAGACTCCGAAGGACCAAGCAATGCACACGGCGTGCAGGTACTCTTCATAATCAAAAACAGGACTGGCTTCAACGAGCTCATGGCCTGCCCTTTCACATTCGGAGACTACTTGCTCCACACTGCGGACTACTTCTGGATCCACGAAACCGCCGGGTTGCCAGGAATCTGTTGTCCAGGCAATTCGCAGACGCCCCACTGGGACATTCACTTCTTGCGCATAAGGTCGAACTGGTTGAGTTATGATAAACGGATCACCAGGCGCAGGCTGTGATACCATGTCCAGCATCAAGGCGGTGTCCCTGACGGTTCGAGTCATAACTAACTCTTGTAACATCCCGGAAAACAACTCTCCGACATCCGGTCCAAGAGTCACACGCCCACGGGAGGGCTTCAGTCCGACTAGGCCGCATGCGCTCGCCGGAATGCGGATCGAGCCCCCGTTATCACTCCCATGCGCAATCGGCACAATGCCAGCCGCGACACTTGCCGCAGACCCACCGCTAGAGCCGCCAGCCATGGTCTCCATATTCCAGGGATTGCGCGTTGCACCCATTAGCGCCGACTCTGTCGAGATTCCCAGGGCGAATTCCGGCGTTGTTGTACGACCCAGCAAAGTCAAACCCGATTTCCTGAAAAGCACGGTCAAGAATGAGTCCTTGTCTGCAACGTGTCCCCTCATGAGCCTGGATCCGCACTCCTGACGCCGTCTGTTTTCGCCAGCTCCAATGTCCTTCATCAAGAACGGCACCCCGGCGAATGGACCAGTAGAGATTGCGCGATCATCCAGCTCTTCAATGCGGTCGGAATAGACCTCTATGACAGCATTGATTCTGGGGTTGATCTTCTCTACTGCTTCTACAAAAAGATGCGCCAATTCTTTCGGTGACACCTCTCGTCTTCTAACTAAATCAGCTAGAGCAACACCATCACAACTGGAATACTCTGCCAGGTTCATCTGAACGCACCCGGCCTTTTTTCCTCCCGCAGGAGGACAATGGCTAGCACCGCCACCCATAGCAGGTAACCGTAGACGTTAATGCGCTCAATAACCCCAAACCACGGAGTAGGCTGTCCTGTGGCAATCAGCCAAAATGCCACAACGCCGGCGACGAGGAGTGTCAGAATTGTCCCAATCGAGTAGAAGCGGAACCAATTTCGGTATGCAATGGCTCCGAACCCTATGGTCACAAGAATTAAGAGCACCTGAACACCGGCGAAAATTGAATGAATGGTATTGGCAGGCGAACTCACAGGCTCACCCAGGTGCATTGGGAATGGCGTCCACACCAAGCCGATGACTGCGATTCCGACCAACAGGCCTCCCGTGACGCGCAGAGCGCGATTTCGACCAGCTGATCCCCAGACGCCCAATCCGAATGCTCCCAAAAGCACATCACATATGAAAAAAAGCGGAGCAGTGAGTGGTCTCGTCGGAGCGCCGATAGCCCCCAGCTCGCTGATGGCTTGAGAGGTAAAGCTGTAGCCCTCCCATAGCATACCTCCGAGTATGTCAGTCCCGACATAAAGCAGCGAAGAGAGGATACCGCAGACAAGCAAGACCTTCCATGCCATCTTCGGTGCTTGCAGTTCTTTTCTGGCTTGTATCATTGTTGTTGGTTCCATTATCCGCCACCCCCATTACTAACTAATATGTGACCAAATATTATAATAACCTTATGTCCTCACCACCAGAGAGTTCATCTTCGGTATACTTGTAATACGATTCTGGTAACATAGCAAGAAAAGCACAACTACCACCATTCTCTTCAAAAATAAAGTTTGCAGAATAATTACAGCAGATCGCTTAACACATTTTATTGTTCAGTCCTCTCTCACAATCTCTCTATATACCTCTCCGCAGACACAGCCGCAATCGCGCCGTCGCCCACAGCAGTAGTTATCTGCCGAAGCGGCGTAACGCGACAATCACCCGCCACGAAGATGCCTTTTATCGAGGTTGCCTGGCCGGGGTACGGGATAATAAATCCCCCTTCATCTTTTTCGACATCTGCAAAGCCTGTGTTCGGTATCAGGCCGACATATATGAAGACCCCATCAGTTTTCAGTTCCGAGAGCTCATTTGTCTTTACGTTCCTGATAATTACCTTCTCAACGACCTGTTTTCCAATTATCTCCTCTAATACCGAATCCCAGACAAAACTTATTTTGGGATTCGAAAAAGCATGCTCCTGGTTAATCTTTTCTGCGCGAAGCTTATCCCGCCTGTGGACAACATATACTTTCTTTGCCATCTTTGTCAGGTAAATCGCTTCTGTAATGGCAGAATCTCCTCCACCCACGACAACGACTGTCTTATCCCTGAAAAAAAAGCCGTCGCATGTGGCGCAGTATGAAACACCCTTTCCGGTGAACTCAAGTTCCCCTTTAGCGCCCAGTTTTTTTGGCGTTGTGCCCGAGGCGATTATCACGGTTTTTGTCTCTATTTCGCCGTCATTCGTTTTTACGAGCTTCGTTTTCCCCCTGTCCTCTATTCCCATGACCTCAACAAAGCTTTTTGTTTCAAGCCCGAATTTCTGCGCATGCTGCTCGAACTTGGCTGCAAGTTCGGCGCCTGATATCTCAGGGAATCCCGGGAAATTCTCCACAAGGTCGGTAACGATTATCTGCCCGCCTATACCCGTCCTTTCAAGAAGGAGAGTATTCAACATTGCGCGCCTTGCATATATCCCTGCGGTGAGACCTGCCGGGCCCCCACCGATAATAACTAAATCATATACCATAATCATCCTCTGTCCTGTTCTCCGCTATCTAAGATGGTAACCGGATTTAAATGCTTTTTCCAGTCGAAATCTTTATACTATAGTAATATAAAGTATAATATGTAAGAAAAACTTACACATGAAATAAAAGGTGAAACACATATGAATATAAAAACAATTGCAGCAATAGCAGCTGTATTTGTTGTCCTGGGAGCCGGCTATGCCATGGCAAAACCCGCAGGCGCTGGTTTCTGGAATAACATGATGAGCGGTTTTGGGACCGGATACGGAATGATGGGCAACGGCGGAATGATGGGCGGATACGGGCCCGGAAACGGCATGATGGGTAATGGTGGAATGATGGGCGACTACGGCGGCGGCGGGATGATGGGTAATGGCAGAATGATGAACGGCACAGGCGGATGCGGCGGTTATGGAACTTCCGCTGGTTATGGGGAAAACGCCACCCCCATAACCAGCGAGAAGGCAAAGGAATCTGTGGAGAATTACCTTGCCTCGACAGGAAATGATGACCTCCAGCTTTCAGAGGTAATGGAATTTAACAATCACTTCTATGCAGAGGTCAAAGAGAAAAGCACAGGTGTACATGCATTTGAACTGCTGGTCAACAGGTACACTGGCGCTGTAGTGTCCGAAATGGGACCGAATATGATGTGGAACACCAAATATGGCCACATGACATCCGGCGTGCAGGCGGAAACCTCAGTAACCGCAGAGCAGGCGCAGGATTATGCGCAGAAATATCTTGATAAAGCATTGCCTGGAACCAGGGTGGGTGAACCTGAAGCTTTCTACGGCTACTTTACCCTTCATGTTCTCAAAGACGGTAAGATACAAGGGATGCTCAGCGTCAACAGCGACACAGGTGCGGTGTGGTACCATAACTGGCACGGTGAATTCATAAAAATGCCGGAAGTAGATTAGTCCTGTGTCCAGCAACCGTATGGTTTTTTTTCAGGATGGCCAATCACTGCAACCAGAACGCAATTGTGATGGAACGCGGATTGCACGGATTATGCGGATGCGCATTGATGAAAATTATCCGTGAAAAACCGTCCAATCCGTGCAAATCCGTGTTCTGCGATATGAACCAGAATAATATTTTATATATGTTCAACTTCTTTTAGTAAATCGGTGAAAAGGTGGATAAACGAAGGCTGACAGAAATCCTCGATGCACTTGGTAATGAACACAGCCTCAAGATCATGTCCGTGCTGGCTGACGGCGAATGTTATGTATCAGAGCTTGCAAAAAGCGTGGGGATATCCCGTCCGCTTCTCTATCTGCATCTTAAGAAACTTGAGAACGCGGGACTTGTCGAAGGCGAAATAAGGCATTATGAAGAGCCGCCCTATAGTAAAAAATTTTACAAAGCAAAGAATTTTGAATTAATACTTTCATTAAGTAAAATTAAAGAAATTGTGAAATAGGAGGAAATGTCATGGCAATGATGGAAGATATGTTTGGCACGACTTCACAATGGCCGGTATACACTCTTATAATACTTGTAATTATTTTCGGTCTGATAATTATTTATTTAAATTATATGATGCTGACCGAACTCAAGGAATCAAAAAAATCACTTGAAAGAATGGAAAAACTCCTGAAATCGGTCGAGTGAGGGGTATGGTTCTTTCAGGGGCTCAAAAGGAGCTATTGAAAAATCAGTTCGAGAAGCTGACAACTGACGTTGAACTTATTGTTTTTACGCAGGAATATGAATGCCAGTTTTGCAAAGATGCAAGGGACATTGTGCTTGAACTTGGGGCAATATCCCCTAAAATAAAACCAAAGGTGTACGATTTTGTCAAGAATGGCGACGAGGATATCAAATACAACATTAAGAAAATCCCTGCGATAGCCATTGTTGGAAAAATTGACTACGGCGTAAGGTATTATGGCGTTCCGGCAGGATATGAATTCTCTGCCTTTGTTGATGATATTGTCGATGTTTCCCAGGGGATGACATCTTTACCTGAGAATATCAAGAAAAAGCTTGCCGAGATTAAAAAACCGGTTCACATACAGGTGTTCGTATCCCCCACATGCCCCTACTGCCCGAGGGCTGCCAGGATCGCCCACCAGTTCGCTATCGAAAGTGAGTTCATAAGGTCCGATGTCATCGAGATGACAGAATTTCCCTATCTTGTCCAGCGGTACGGAATAATGAGCACGCCACATGTCGTGATCAATGAGGACACATCTTTTGCAGGTGCCCAGCCGCCCGAAGTATTTATCGAGCAGATTGCAATGGCACTGCGCAGGGATTATAATCCAATGTACTCTTAATCCTTTACAGCCTTGATGATGAACTCATCTGCGAAGAGATTCTTCCATAGCAGCGCCAGCCTGTACCATAAGAAATTCAATTTCTCCTTGAACAGGTAGATGCTCGGCGTAACATCAAGCCAGACGATCCTGTATCCCGCATCTGTTGCCAGCTTTCTTGCGGAGTTAAGATCATAGAACCGAAGATGCGTCTTATCGAAAACGCCGCTTTCTGCATATTCGAATTTACCGAAAAAAATAGTTAGCCTCGAATGCCAGTTGACAATGCTGGGGACCGAATATATCAGAAATCCATCTCTGGAGATATATTTTTTCAATTCGGTCAATATCATATGGGGGTCTTTCATATGTTCGAGTACATTCCCGAGAATGATGCAATCAAAGGTTTCGGATTCATAAGGCAGTGCCGTATTTTCTAAATCAATGTTCAGCATTTCGACACATTTCTTCCTTCCGATGCTGGCCATTTCGGGGTCTTTCTCCACGCAATATACCCTGCATTTTTTCTTGATGGTCAGCATATTTGCAAGCCTGCCGTCCGCACACCCGATTTCCAGCACTTTTGAGCCCACCGGTATCTGCCTGAATATTATGCAGCGCGAAGTATAGGTATCGATGTACATTTCTTAAAACCTGATTAACTCAAGGGGTATTTTTCCATTGTGCACAGCAGTTGCGACAAGCGCGCCGCTTACTCCGATCTTTGAAAGTGCGTGGATGTCATCTATATTCCTGATCCCGCCGCCTGCAAGAATATTGTGATTGGAAGATGCAGCAATATCCTTGAGCATCTCCACATCAATCCCGGCGCTTGTGCCGACTTTACTCAGTTCCAGAATGATGATGTCTTTGATGCCATATCCATTCAACTTTTTTACAAGCCCCACCGGCATCATTTTAAGTTTCCTGTCTTTTGTGAGCACCACGCCGCCTTTCATGTCGATACTCACATTGATCCTTCCGGGAAATCGTTTCGCTGCGCAGGCTATCAGGTCAAACGAAGCGGTTTCCGTGCCGATTATTACCGTATCTGCTATCCGGGCGCATTTTTCGACATCATCCATGTTTTCGGGACCGATATCCACCATGGTTCCTGTCATTTTCGATATTTTCTCGATCAACTCGAAATTATCCCCGATATGCTGTAAATGGTCGAGGTCAGCGACATATACCTCCTTCGGCTTAACCGCAGATATGATCTCCACGGGAGCAGATGAACCGCATACCACGCTTCCTTTTACAGGCTGATACTTCGCCCTTTCTCCCTTCACAGCATGGACAACATTACCATTTAGCAGGTCGAGCACGAATATAATTCGAAACATTTCTTGTCAATTCCGGAAACCGATTTTTAGTTATCTACCATAGATATTTTTCCTGTGCCCAATTTTTAAGATTAATATTTTAAGTATTTTATTATCGATATCCATTATAATCCTGTAATCGCCCACGCGCAGTTTATAACCCGAATCCCCCACAAGTTTAGTTACATAAGCTTCAGGTCTTACCCTGATCCTTTCTAATACGGTAATTATTCTTTCCTGAACATTTTTTTCCATTTTCTTAAGCTGATTGAAGGCTTTGTCTGAAAAAATGATTTCGTAAGTCATAGTCCCAGTTCTTTCTTAACCTCGGCTAGGGAATGGAATCTGCCTTCTTTTATTTCGGAACGAGCGAGGGTTATTTCCTTTTTGGTTTCCTCGCTGAGTTCCCGGGAATCCTCTACCAGATCCCAGATTACTTCCTCATAGGTCTCTTTCTCAGAGATCTTCCTCTTAATAAGCTCTTTTTGCAGGTCTTCACTTATCTGTATTGAAGTAGCCATCAATATCACTATAATGTATTATAATCTATTATAGTATTTAATTTTTCCTCAGAATTCTATGCAAAATGCTGTAAAAATATCCACAAATTACATCATAAGATCATTATTTGAGCAGGAATATTACTATTTTACAGTTCGTGAGCTTGCAGGTTTATTAAAAATCCCTATCGTAAAAACATACGGCATTGTGGCAAGGCTTGAGGGTAGAGGATTTATAAAATCCGTTGAAAGCGCCTTGAATTTCTATGGCTTTACAGAACAGGTTCCAGTCATGGTCTTTCTTGCATCTACCAGGAAAAAAAAGGAAGTAGAGTTCAACAATTTCAGGTTCAAATATGTGCTGATAAATCCAGAGAAATTTTTCGGATACAAAAAAGAGAGAATAGGAGACCTCGATTTCCTGATCGCAGAGGAGGAGAAAGCTATCATTGACAGTCTTTACCTCCCCGAGAATGCAGGCGGAATGGCAGAAGTGATAAAAGCGGTTTATAATGCAAAAGAAAAGGTTGACCCTGACAAATTATTTGCCTATGCGTCAGCCATGAAGAACAAAAGTCTTTGCTCAAGATTAGGCTACCTGCTTGAAAGGTTCGAAAAGGAGGCAGGGATGTTATTAGAATGTTCCTCGAATGAGTATGTCAAGCTTGACCCGGCAAGAGAAAAAAGCAGTGTATGGGATAAGAAATGGCATGTTAACGTGAACCTGAGGGAGGAAGAAATGCTTGGATGGAGGGAGACGTAGATACTGATGAGGAGGCAAATAGAAAAGATCCCCCTGAAGAACAGGGTGCCTGCCGCTATTTACCCAGGAGAGAGATTATATTCAGGCCGCTTACCTTAGCCTTCTCTATTCAAAGACCATGAACTTCGTGTTCAAGGGCGGTACATGCTTGAAGATGGCTTACGGCTCCCCGAGGTATTCTGAGGATCTGGATTTTAACTCGGATGTTAACAAAAAAGCGATATCACAAAATATTCATTGCGATAAATGGAGGTTTTTCAATGGAATATAACGATCTTGAATTGAATATTGGGTATATCTTTATCGAAAAGGATCTTTTGAATAGAGCATTAACGACTAATGGATATGCGAACGAATTTAATCAACAAAATCCAAATTATCCATCAATTCAAAGTCAAGATGCATTTCGTACTTTAGGTGATGCTGTTTTGAAACTTATTTTAGTGGATCACCTTATTGAAAACAAAAAGTATAACAGGTGCGGAGAAATCACTGAAGAGAAAAAACAAGCTGAGAATAGAAAAACACTTGCCAGGATTAGTAGGAAACTTGATATTGGCCATTTCCTGAAAATGGGTACCGGGGAAAGAGAACATGATAAAATATACGATAATGATGATAACCTTGCTGAAACGCTTGAGGCAATAATAGGAGCCATATATCTGGATATAGGCTTTGAAGCCTCAAAGAAAATAATCATGAAATGGCCTGAGTTCGAAAGCTTCATCGAATAACGTATCCATATCCGGCCTCGGCGCCACGCGCTTCCGACCCAGATCCCTATCGGAACTTCAGAAATGAACCTGACGTAATCATCCAGCCTAAATGGAGAAAAGAATATGACAACATTTAAAGTAAGCACTATTATCAATCAGCCAATCGACATTATAATTAAAGCTTTGATGAATCCAGACAATTTCCCCTATTGGACAACTGATCTGGAAAAGTTTGAAGTAATAAAGGGAAAACCAGGCGAAGTCGGCTCTATCGGTCACTTGCATTACTTTCAAAAAGGTCGCTCATATATAATGGAAGACAAATTAATATATTGTGAACCGGGTAAAAAATACGTATCACAAGTTACGGGAGATGCTTTAACTGCTAAAGTTGAAACAACACTTCATTCAACCGGTAATGGAATAGAAATGAGTATAACGTGGTCGGGAAAAGGAAATATCTTTCTTTTAAAACTATTGCTCCCGTTATTGCGCGGCAAGATGATAAAACAATCAAAAGCAGAAATAGAAACATTTAAAAAACTGGTCGAAACCAAAGGGATAGATTTTAGTGTATAGCTGGAAAATAGCATCTGACATGCCACATAACAAAAATATCATTCACATAATTGGTCACATTATATACGTTGCTTTATATGGTCTGATAATCGTGTTCTCCATTCTTTTCTACAACTCGGCTAATTTAGCTGTACTATTATACATCGGATGGATAACTTTAGTCCCTGGCATCACTATTTTATTGTGGTCAAGCCAATCACGCAAGAAAGGGCACATATCGGAAGAAAAAGGCATTGGCAAAGAAACACTTGTAGAAAGCGGGATGTATGCCTTTGTTCGACATCCCGAATTTTTGGGTCATATATTGATTATTTTTGCATTAGTTCTTATGGCACAGCACGTGGCCAGTCTGGTCATAGGCGCATTGCTGTTTATTCTATTAGGCCTCGCGATGGTAGAAGAGGAAAAAAGAGACATAGAAAAGTTCGGTGATGCATACAAAGATTATATGCAAAGAGTTCCAAGAATAAATCTGTTAACTGGAATTATAAGGCAAATGTACCGGGAAACAGGGAATGAAAAGTAAAGAGCAATCAGAGAAGGTAAAAATATGTACAAATGGGATGCAAAAGATTACCACAAAAGTTCCGCCGAGCAGCAGAAATGGGCGCAGGAACTTATATTGAAACTCGCTCTCAAGGGAAGCGAGAGAGTTTTAGATATCGGATGTGGTGATGGTAAGGTTACTGCCGATATCGCAGAAAAATTGCCCGACGGTTCAATTCTGGGTATTGATAATTCTGAAGAGATGATATGGTTTGCACAGACTAACTTTTCTTCAAAGACGTATTCGAATCTTGCTTTTCAATTGATGGATGCAAGAAATATGAATTTTAATAATGAATTTGATGCAGTTTTTTCCAACGCTACCCTTCACTGGGTCACTGACCACCTGTCGGTCCTTCGCGGGATTAAAAGAAGCCTGAAGCCTGGAGGAAGGGTTTTGCTCCAGATGGCTGGCAAAGGGAACGCCGCTCAAATCCTGGAAGTTGGGGAGACAATAGTAAATAACAGGAAGTGGCATGGATACTTTACTGATTTCTCTTTTCCATGGGGTTTTTATGGAGAAGATGAATATAATGTCTGGCTGAAAGATGCCGGGCTCAGGGCGAAACGAGTGGAATTAATACCAAAGGATATGATCCAGAAAGGGAAGGAAGGGCTGTCGGGATGGGTTCGGACAACCTGGCTTCCATATATCCAGAGAGTGCCAGAAGGACGGCGCGATGAATTTATTGAAGAGATAGTGGATAAATACATTAAGAATTATCCGCTGGATAACGAGGGCTTCACCCATGTTCAAATGGTGAGACTGGAAGTTGAAGCAGAAAATGAAAATAAAACCATATGAAATCCCTTCCGAAGAGCTTAAAAAGAAAAGACATAAATGCACAAACAATAAAATCGGGGTTAAAGAAAAAGTCGATTTTGTCCTGGCTTTTTACATGGTTCATGAAGTTTCAGACCAAGTGGGATTTTTCAGGGAAATCAAGTCTGTCTTAAAGCCGGATGGGAATGAAGCAGGATTGAAACCATACAAAAGTGAGAAAGTGTTTTTTAGCAGGGCAATTGTTTTGGTAAATGAAAATAATGAAAAGAGCATATCCCTTTTAAGAGGTGATACTGTGGATAATATTGAGGATTGTGCTGCCAGAGTAGAAAGCCTCGGGGGAAAAATTTTAGTTATCTTTCCTCAATAGTCTAATTCATATCTCCATGCCAATGAACAAATGGTTGAACGAACTGAAATACAACCCGATACATCCCCTGTTGGAAAGCAACAGCAGGGCAATCATCTTATCTACGCAGCGGGCTCTTTTAGATAAGACCGCTCCAGTTGAAGACTTATGGCAATCACCCGAACCTCAAAGAATTTTGAGAAAGCAAAGAATAGACGGCTCCTGGTTGTATCCGGGAGGAAAAGAAAATATCCGCACCCAGGAAAACTACAACCAGCTTGAAACATACAGAAATCTGGGAATACTGGTAGAAGAATTCGGATTTAATAAAAAACACCCTGCGATTCAGAAAACAGCAAAGTATCTTTTTACATTCCAGACAAATGATGGCGACTTCAGAGGTATTTACAGCAACCAGTACAGCCCGAACTATTCCGCCGGCATTATGGAATTGCTCATCAAGGCCGGTTATGAAAATGATGCTTGTATAGAAAGAGCGTTTAAATGGTTGCATTCTATGCGCCAAAAAGATGGCGGCTGGGCCATACCGTTCAGAACGCAGAACCACAAAATAGATGTTATTGCTGCTTGCTCAAAAACTATAGAACCGGATATCTCTAAGCCTTTCTCGCATATGGTAACAGGTATAGTGTTGCGAGCTTTTGCCGCCCATCCAGCCTATAGGCAGTCAAAAGAAGCCCATCAGGCAGGTGAACTACTTCTTTCAAATCTATTCAAAAAAGATAATTATCCCGATAGGTCCGCTCCCGCCTACTGGTTGAGATTTTCTTTCCCGTTCTGGTTCACCGATTTGATTTCCGCCTTAGATAGCCTCTCTCAGTTAGGATTTTCCAGGGAAGAACCCCAGATAGATAAAGCACTAAAATGGTTTGCCAGGAACCAGCAGGAAAACGGGCTCTGGGAATTAAAGATATTGAAGGGTCAAAACAAAGATGTTCTTCAATTATGGCTGGCGCTGGCAATATGCAGGATATTCAAAAAGTTGTATGGTTAAAAAAGGAGGAAGACTAACATGCTGCGTGAGAAAATATCATTCACATAATCCATATTTAATTCTGGAGTCAATATGATGATAAATAAAGAAACCCATTTAGCGCGTTCATGGAAAGTAAATACAATCGCGAATGATTTTATCTTATGGGATGTCTGGGAAATCCCGATTGCTGCGAATAATTCCAAGACCGAAAATTTCCAGGCTTTTTATGGAATAGCATTTGAAACATTCAGGAAAATGCAAACAAAAACAACATTAGTCAGTATTCTTTTCACTCTGCGATTCTGGATGGACAAAATTTTTCCTCTTGACAGGAACATTAATACTTTACCAATTCCCGGCTGCTGGGAGACGACCGTCAAGATCCGGTTAAGCAGCCAGGATCTTGAAAAAAGTAAAGCGGGAAAAGCTATTAAAGTCAATAATACTGATCTGGAATTTCGCCCTGTTTATTTATTTGAGGATGAAAGTTTGCATGAACTTTCTAATGATACAGTACATGGTCTTATACACATTGGCTGGATTAAAAAAAATGACAATTATTACAAGGCAACACTGGCCATTTATGTAATTCCAAGAGGCATTTATGGGAAAGTATATCTAAAATTGATCGAACCATTCCGCCGTTATATTGTTTATCCGGGAATGATGAAGGCAATTAAGGAACAATGGCAGGAGTACCTTTTAACGAAAGATTAAATCGCCTGCGCCCGCCGAAATGTTTTTAACGCATTGTTCTAATATTAAAAATGATCTTCATGAAGGAAAAATCTATTGGGTTAGCAATTGGAGTTATTTTGGCCGCAGTAACAATCACCATAGCATTAATGCTTCCAAAAGCGATTGCGTTGCAATTCTTCATGGTTTTACTTATGGGTATTGCCGCAGTTTATATAGGTTTTACTTTTTCTAACGCCGGAAGGAAACAGGATATCATTATTGAGATGGCCAATATCGCAATGTACATAATTCTTGTGCTTCTTAGCCTGTCGGTTACACCATATCTTCTTGTCGCAGGTTATTTCTGGCATGGCTTATGGGATGCCATCCACCACAAAAAAATAAATCTTATCCAGATAAAAGTGCCTGAATGGTACATATATGGCTGCGTATTATACGATTGGGTTATCGGCTTTTTTATTCTCGCATGGTTGATGTGATGACTGAAAATACTACAGACAATATCAAAATCGCTGGTAAGAGCGTTAATGTACACGGGTTGAATATTTTTTATCTTGAATCCGGGGAAGGAAACCCGGTAGTGCTTCTGCATGGCTGGCCCACATCCTCGTATCTCTGGCGCAATATCATACCATCTCTTGCAAAGACGCGGCGGGTAATTGCGCCGGATCTTATAGGTTATGGCAGGTCGGATAAGCCGCTGGATATCATATATTCCCTCGATAATCAATCGAAGATTTTTGGCGAATTTCTTGATCTGCTTGGGATTAAAAAGACGGCACTGGCAGTTCACGATTTTGGAGGGCCTATTGGCCTGCTCTGGGCTGTAAGAAATCCAGAAAAGGTCGAGCGTCTGGCAATTCTGAATACTTTTCTTCATCCCGAACTGCCGTTTTTAATGGATTTATTGTTTCTCGTATCAAAGATACCAGGTCTTGGCAAATTGTTCGCCACACCATCGGGAGTGGCAGCAACAATAAAATTAGGTGTATCAAATAAAAACGCATTGACAAAGGAACTTATAGAGATATACCAGACACCTTTTGAAAGTACAGATGCTCAAAAAGCACTTCTTAAGGCGTTTAATGATTCAAAACTTGATGAACTAAACGAAGTTATACAAAAACTTCCATCTCTCCAAGTTCCTGTTTTCATACTTTATGGTGAAAAGGACATCTGGCTTGCTCCTGAAATGATCAGGATAAAAAATGAACTTCCGCACGCGCGTGTCAGAGCAATTCCGAAGTGCAACCATTTTCTGCAGGAGGACCGACCCGAGATGGTTGGCGAGCTTTTGGCTGAATTCCTATCTATGACGAAATTATAATCCAGAAAAGCGAATAAGTTATGGATTGGAAAGAAATTTCTGAAACCGGGCGAAAGAAAAATCTTTGTATTTTATCACGACTTAACCAATAAAAACATATTCTATAAATTTCTTGAATTTATTTCCCTCAAAAGTTCCTCTCTGGATATCCTCCCCACAGCTACAACTTCTCCGTCGATCGCAATTGTGGGGACAGACATTATATTCAACTCTGAGGCCCGTCGCTGTCCTTCTGGATAGGATATGTTGATCTCCTTGAACTTCATGGTTTTCGGGAGGAGCTCCATCAAAAGGGTTCTTATCTGGTGGCAGTCCCGGCATGTGTCTGAATAATAAAGTTCAATGGTGGTCATTGCGATCACATCTAATTAAATTGTTTTGAGGCAGGATATCATATAGATCTCAATTCAAATTAATATTTGCCTTTGGGCAACGTTTATGCCATATACGCTTTATTCTAAGGCCCATGCTATCCCATGACGAACTTATTTTCCTTATAAATAAGAAACCACCCCTGGTAGAGCATATGATAGACCCAATGATACAGGTCCAGCCAAACGGCATCGAATTGACCCTTCAGCGCGTGGAAGCGCATGAGACTGCTGGCGCAGTTGCTTTTGACAACTCGAAGAGAAAACTCCCCGGGACAGAGAACATCGACTTTGACCATGATGGATGGATTCACTTACAAGAAGGCAGTTACAAGATAATATTCAACGAGATAGTAAATATCCCAAAGAACATCGCTGCGATTGCAAAACCCCGCTCAAGCCTCCTGCGGTGCGGCGCGACGGTCGAGACGGCGGTTTGGGATGCGGGTTACAGCGGAAGGAGCGAAAGCTTGCTTGTGGTTTACAATAAGAATGGTTTCAGCGTCAAGAAAAATGCGCGCTTATTACAGCTTTTATTTTTCAGGCTTGGTGAAGAAGTGCGCGAAGGCTATTGCGGGGTATACCAGCATGAGAACATTTAAACCGAAAAGGATAATACTACGCTATAATATCTTATATTCGAGGTTCAGTTAATGGCATCTGAAAAATGTAACTTTTGCTCCGGGGAAAAATGCACGGCCACAGATCTGGAACCGTGCGACTTCCAGGGGAGTAATTTCAAGGAGTGCCTACGATACAGGCTTTATTTCATAAGGCCGCAGGTCATGCAATTGCGTTAAGCAGTTTTTGTCATCAGGGCAATTTTTTGCCCCAGCGCATAGCACTTTGCCAGATCTTTTTCATCGGGCCTGAAAATCACTTCCAGCGATTCGACGGGCTCGTAGCCCCCGGATTTTAACGTTTCATTAATTGCCCTGACCGCTCCTCCTGCCCAGCCGTAGGAGCCGAATGTCGCCCAGAGCTTATTCTTTGGCCGCAGGCCGATGAGGTAAGTCAAAAATCCCCCGATTGTAGGGAACATGCCGTTGTTCAACGTTGGCGAACCTATAAAGATTGTTCTTGCTTCAAGCACTTCTTTTACTATTTCGCTCCAGTCGTTGCGGCGCAGGTGCAGGAGCGATACTTCAACGCCCGAATCAGATACTCCCTTCAATATCTCTTTGGCCATGATTTCGGTGCTGTTCCACATGGTATCATAAATGACAAGCACTTTCGGCTTTGAAATACCTTTTGCCCAGTTAAGGTAAGCATTTATTATCCTGCCCGGTTCTTTCCATATCATGCCGTGGGAAGGAGCTATCATCTTTATCCCGATACCAAGTTTCTGGATTTCCTCTAATTTTTTAAGTATCACCCCGGCAAAAGGCATCAGGATATTGGCGTAATACTTTGCCGCCTCGTCCATGACCGTATCGCATTCATATCCGAGAAGGCTGCACACTTCCTCATCAAACCTGAACGATGCGGCAAGATGTTGCCCAAAGCCGTCGTTGGAAAGGAGTATCTTATCCTCCTTGAGGTACGTGAACATGCTGTCGGGCCAGTGAAGCATCGGGGCCGCAATAAAAAATAACGTTTTCTTTCCAAAGTTCAGTTCATCGCCGGTCTTTACAGTCCTGAATTTCCAATTGCTCCCGTAATGTCTTAACAGTCCCTCCTTTCCTTTTTCGGTACATATCAGCTCTGCACCGGTTGCTATTTTCATAATTTCAGGCAGGGAACCTGAATGATCCATTTCAACATGGTTGGAAACAACATAATCGATTTTTGAAGGATCAACTATCTCTTTTATTCGATCGAGCATCTCTCCTGCAAAACCATTTTTGACGGTATCCACAAGAGCTATTTTTTCATCAACAATAAGGTAAGCATTGTAAGTGCCTCCGCGCGGGGTGGTATAACCATGGAAATCCCGCAGGTTCCAGTCAACAACGCCAACCCAGTAGACTCCGTCTGCAAGTTCAATTTTCATATGTAAAATCTCCCATGGATAGTTATATACATTTATGAAATAATAGTTTTTGGCTTAATAGACAGGAGAGCATATGGATAAATATCGATGTACAGTTTGTGGATATATATACGATCCCGAGGTGGGAGATTCCCCGAGGGCGAAACCAGGTACAGCTTTTGAAGACCTTCCTGATGATTGGGTTTGCCCGCAGTGCGGTGTTGGAAAAGATATGTTTGAAAAAATGTAAAGATTTATTTATTAGGCCCAGAATTGGGAAAATACCTATATAGTATCTACGCCAAATATTAGTTCGTAGAAATACGAATAAAAACGAGGTAATCATGAAACAGGAACGCTGGGGCAATATCGGCTCAAAATTCGCACACCTTACGAGCGTGCACCCCTGTTATAATGAAAAAGCGCATTTCACGACAGCAAGAATCCACCTGCCTGTGGCGCCGCGCTGCAATATCCAGTGCAATTACTGCATCAGGAAACTGGATAAATGCGAGCACAGGCCCGGCGTAGCCGGAAGCATCCTGAATCCGCAGGAAGCTCTTGTCAGAGTGGATAAATACATAAAAGAAATACCAAACCTTCGCGTCGTGGGCATTGCCGGACCGGGCGAATCGCTGGCAAATGAAGAGACTTTCGAGACCATGCGCCTTGTCCATGAGAAATATCCGGAACTTATAAAATGCGTTGCAAGCAACGGCCTCCTCCTTCCTGAAAAAGTCGAGAAGCTCGTTGCCGTGGGAGTTACAAGCGTTACAGTCACGATAAACGCTGTTGATCCCGAGGTAGGGGCAAAGATCTACTCATTTGTGCGCTACCACGATAAGACATATAAGGGAGACGAAGGTGCAAAACTGCTTATCGAGAACCAGTTCCTCGGCGTGAAGAAAGCAAGCGAGGCAGGACTTAACGTTAAAGTGAATACTGTACTTATACCGGAGATCAATTTTGAACAGGTAAAGGAAATAGCAAAAAGGTCGGCAGAGAACGGGGCGATGCTGATGAACATAATACCACTTATACCGCTTCACAAGTTCGAAAAGTTAAGGGCGCCGGAATGTGACGAACTCACAATGGCAAGGACTCTTGCGGAAGAGTTCCTTCCTCAGTTCAGGCTTTGCAGGCAGTGCCGTGCTGATGCGATCGGCATCCCCGGGATGGAGCCATGCGGCTCGCCGATCCAGTTGCGGGCAGCGGGCGAATATTATCATGCATGAATCCATATCATTAAGTACACGAAAAATCATTAAATAAATCGAGGTGAAAATATGTGCTTTGCAGATACCTCCGTCAGCGTGGAAATTGAGGAGGGAGACCTGATAGGAGTCCAGTATAAATGCATGGACTGCAATTCCAGTTTCAAAGCCCTGGGAAAAAAAGTGAGATGCCCGTCGTGCGAATCGACAAACGTCAAAAAAGCTTAGGTCTTTAGTTTTATCTCCTTTAAGGTTTCGTATATCGGCCCTTCAGGTGTGAGTGTACTCTTTTTAAGAGTTATGGAGCCTACCTGCATAGTTCCCAGATCCGTCTCTTTCAATTTATTTAATGTTTCAAGGAGGGCTCCTTTCTCCCGCACCTGTTTTACCCGCGCAAGCGTGGCATGCGGGGAAAAATCATGGTCTTTTTCAAACTTGAATGGCGAAAGGAGGCGTTCCACTTCATCGTGCAGTGCATTAAAATTACCTTCGGCGCCGAGCCAGATGACCCTGATATAAGCAGGTTTGGGGAATACACCTATCCCTTTGATTCTTGCTTCGAAAGGCCTGCAATCAACCTGCGATAAAGCGGATACTATGGGTTCGATTTTATCTTCATGTACATTCCCGAGGAATTTAAGGGTTATATGCACAAGTTCCGGCTCAACAACTTTGATGCCCGGAAATTCCAGCATTGAACCTAACCTTTTTATTTCAGGTAGGAATTTTTCAGGCAATTCAACGGCGACAAATGTGCGAATCATATTTTTTCACCAGGGTTTCTGAACAAATAAATATTTCTCAATTTTTAAAAGGTAATTTCTTTTTATTTGGGATATATTGGAGATAAACAATCAGGCGTAGAACCCATTCAATAATTCGGTATATAAACGAGTGGAGCATCAATTAGCCACAGAGACGCAAAGGCACAGAGAATTTTTGAAATGTTTCTCTGAGTCTCTGTGCCTCTGTGGCTGTTATTTTTATATAGGTCGGGAAATTTAGGGCACTGCTGGATTAGCAGAATAGTTTTTCATCATCTATCTATACTATCTTCCCGTCTAATTATTAGTGGATGGGCTCATGGTTATCAGATATTCCATAACTTCATGCGCCCTCACGAAGCCTCAAAGGCAAGACTCCTGCGGAAGCCTGCGGAATTAAGGTTGAGGGAGAGAATAAGTGGATAACGCTAATTCAGAATGCAAGTTTGAATCAGTAATTTTACTTTTTTATAATCTAAGGGATTTAAGTTCGTCGTGCCATTCTTTACAATCTTTGCAAGTACCTTCTAACTCAATATGTCTTTCATCGAAATCATGCACTATTTGTTTTAGTCCCTGATAAAACTCATGGATTTTTTTGTTTGAGGCTGTTCTATTTTTAGTTATTCTTTCAAACATATCATAAGGGATTTTGTCTTTTATGATCGATTCTATACCTCTTCTGAATGTTTCTTTTTTATCCATCAAATATTTTTCATTATTGTCTTCAACAACACGATACCCAAAAAGTGATAGGTTTGCTATATAATTATCAGGAATTACCCCTTTCTTTGAAAAATCCTTTATCGTGTCATAAATTATCTGCTCTATATTTTCTACCGTAAAATCCCTGCTAAAACCAAATTGTGGTACATGTGGGGCGAGTTTATTTTTGATATATTCTTTTATTCTGTGTTCTTCTTTCGCTACTTCATTATTGAGGGCTACATATTCTTGTCGTAGTTTCAAGATGTCGGAATATCCTATTTGTAAGTGCTCTATAGCAAAGGGTTCATTTGCATAACTTAATGTTTTATCTTCATACCAAGGCTTAATATAAACATCTACTAACTTTTTGTTGTGTTCATGTATATATCCCTCCAATTTCTCACGTTTTTTAGCACGCTCTTCTCTATGCTCTTTAAATATCTCTCTTAATATTCCTACCACTTCAACCACCAACCCCAACGACAAGCCACCAATAACAAAGCTTCGCACGCCTTCGAATGTGGGGTGCCACCCCGTAATAAAACCTATTCCAAAAGAGATTAAAGCGAAGAGAACGCTTACTTTCCATGTCAATTTCATATTGTGGGGTTACTTTGCTAATAAAGAGCTTTAAACTTTCGAGAAGGTTTTGCATGCCTAAACTACCCTTCATCGTAGCAAACGCCTTTTGACAGCCATTCTGAGCAAACGTACATTTGACAGAACCCGGCGTAAAAAGCTATATATAGAACTGCAAACTATGAGAAAAGCTACTGGTCTGATATTATTTTAGGAGGCTATCAGGCAGGATAATTCAATGGGTTTAATAAAAATATTTTAAGAAGGTATACTATGAAAATAAAACCAATAGGTAAAAGAGTATTGATCAAACCTGTAAAAGAGGAAGAAAGGACAAGGGGCGGGATTTATATCCCTGAGACAGCAAAGGAAAAGAAAAAACAGGGATTGGTGGTTGAAATCGGGAATATCGAGGAAAAAGAGTTCCCTGTAAAAAAAGGTGACGTGATTCTGTATACAGGGTACAGTTCTGAGGAAATGGAGATCGACGGAGAAAAATATCTCATCCTTGACTCAAAGGACATAATAGCAAAGATAGAGGGATAATATGGCAAAACAATTGATTTTTAGTGATGACGCAAGGCACGCCCTGTTAAAGGGAGTGGACCATCTGGCCAATACGGTAAAGATAACATTGGGTCCACAGGGCAGGTATGTTGTACTGTCAAAAAGCTTTGGAAGCCCGGTGATTTCAAATGATGGCGTAACCATAGCCAAGGAGATCGACCTTAAGGACCCATACGAGGACATGGGGGCCAAGCTTGTACAGGAAGTAGCAACGAAAACCCAGGATGTCGCAGGCGACGGGACAACGACCGCCACGCTGCTTGCCCAGGCCATCCTGCATAACGGCATGAAAAATATCACGGTCGGGGCCAATCCAATCGAGATCAAGCGCGGAATCGACAGGGCGACAGAAACGGTGGTAAAAACCATCAAGGGCATGAGCGAAGAGGTAAAGAGCAAGGAAAAGATCACGCAGGTGGCAACGATTTCTGCGAACAATGATGAAGAAATCGGGAACCTGATCTCTGATGCCATGGATAAGGTCGGGGCCAACGGTGTCATCACGGTTGAGGAAGCTAAATCCATGGAGACCTCTCTTGAAGTGGTTGAAGGCATGCAGCTTGACAAGGGCTATATTTCGCCTTATATGGTGACAGACAAGGAAGGAATGGAAGCACTGCTTGAGAACCCGCTCATCCTTCTGCATGATAAGAAAATAAGTTCAATGAAGGATTTTCTCCCTGTCCTCGAAGCTGTCGTGAAGGAAAACAGGCCGCTGCTTATCGTTTCAGAAGACCTGGATGGTGAAGCCCTGGCAACCATTGTGCTAAATATCATCCGCGGCACACTGAAGGTATGCGCTATCAAAGCACCGGGCTTTGGCGATGAGCGAAAGGAAATTCTTGAAGATATCGCTGCGCTCACTGGCGGGAAGGTCATAAGCGAAGAACTCGGCATGAAACTTGAGAACACAAAATTTTCCGACCTTGGAAGCGCGCAAAAGGTCAGGGTGAACAAAGACAAGACCATAATCATCGAAGGACAGGGTAAAAAAGAAGACCTGAAGAGAAGAATAGCCATCATCGAAGGACGCGTCAAGCTTGAGGAATCTGAATATAAAAAGAATGACCTTAAGAAGCGCCTTGCGAAACTCTCAGGTGGCGTGGCCGTGGTTAACGTCGGCGCAGCAACGGAGACCGAGCTTAAGGAAAAGAAGATGCGAATAGACGATGCATTGAATGCCACAAAGGCAGCCATAGAAGAAGGCGTGGTTCCGGGAGGCGGGATAGCGCTTCTCAGGGCGGCCAGGGAACTTGATAACCTTTCCCTGGAAGGCGACCAGACAATCGGCGTCGATATAATAAGAAAAGCCATTGAAGAGCCTCTGAAGCAGATAGCCATAAACGCAGGCAAAGAAGGTTCTGTTGTGATCGAGAAGCTAAAAAGTGAGTCGAATCCCAATATGGGCTATGATGCAAAGACCGATACATATGTGGATATGATAGAAGCAGGCATCATCGACCCGGTAAAAGTCGTGCGGAGCGCACTTCAGAACGCAGCAAGCATAGCGGGTCTTATGCTGACCACAGAGGCGCTTGTGGCAGATATCCCCGAGAAAAAACCAGAGATGCCGATGGGCGGGCAAGAAGGGTATATGATGTAATCGATCTAAAATAAGAGTTTTAATAAGGCTTCTTTGCTAAAAAAGAAGCCCTTAGTCATTTATTAATTTTTTTTAAAATTATTGATAATATTATGATTTATTTTATGTAAAATATCTTACCAAGTTATATCTCATTATGATTACAACGATAATTATTATTTAAATGAATAAATATATAAACTGAGAAATCATCTATTGGAATAGATAGGTTGGGACATTCTCAACAGGGTGGTGTTGCTCCTCTCACTACTCTGCCATGAGATGTTGATCGAACGTGATAAAATGATGGAAACTGCACATGAGAGAGTGAAATTATTAAAGGCCGGAATAAGCTACAAAATAATTGAGGAGCTATACCTGTCACATAATAATTTCAAGATAATACGTCAACCCGTTCTTTTTAAAAAAACTGAATGATCTTAATACACTCCCTCCAATCCTTTCGTACACAAGTTCGAGTGTATTATGCGGGCAGATTGGGATATGGGAAAGCATGGGGAGAAAATTCCCTTCCCCCCACTAATATTTTATTTTTTCTTATATTTATTTTCTATTTTATCCTGCTTTTCATCAGTAAATATAATACTATCATAGCAGACAGTACCATACCTGATGTAAATCCTGGGGCACCCTTTGTTGGACCTGGAGTAACTGGTGGAGCAGTTGTAGGGGTTATAACGCCAGCAGCAGGTGTAGCTGTGACAATAGTGGCCGGAGCAGCCGATGTAATTATTACTTCGTGCTCGGAGAATTTCGGAATGGATACGAGCACTTCAACATCTTGACCAATTACTATCAGATATGCCAGCTTGTCAATTTTAAATAGATCATCAATATTAATTGCCGGTTTAATTTCTTCTCCATCGACAAGAACTCTCAGGTTTAAATTTGTCAATACGTCTTTGCTAACTCTCAGTGCTATTATCCTTCCTTCGGTAATTTCTGAGCTTACATTTATGCTTACTGTATTCTGTACAACCTTGTTGATAGTTGTATCTACACCGAAAGTAGTGACATCATGAGAATTTTCCGCTTCTATATTGATAATATTGCCTATTTTATTCTCAGCGATTCCTTCAACAACTCTATCTTCAAATTGGTCATTCAGGGATTTGACTATAAATGTACTTCTTCCCTGGTTTATCGCTACGCGTATGATATTTCCCGATACTGACGGTATAACTTCATCAGTCTCAGGATTAGAACTTAATATCGAAGCACGAATTTCTGAAAGATCCACTCTTTTTCCTGTCACTTTTGTATTTATATCAGACGTTGTTTCGAAAATTGACTCTATTTTTTCTGAAGAGGATTCTGTTATTACACCACTTGCATCGTCATGAACAATGACCATGTTATTAGCATCAAAAATCCTTAATTCTGAACCTAATATTGTTACTTTTGTTGAACTGAAGCCTAAACGGATTGATTTAAATATCAGCTTTCCATCAAGAGTAAAATTGAGAATACTATCATTGGTGAACTGGAGAGAAACATGTTTACCTGCAAAATTATTTTCTGTTTGCGTGAATCTTGGTACATTTTCTGTTTCCTGTTTTGCTTCTCCTCCGGGGGTGACGATGACTACTATAATCTGTCCTGTGTTGTCTTTTAGCCTTACACGTAAATTCTGTTCATTTTCTTCTTCCCGCTTTACATCGACTACAGCAGGATTTACAATGCCTATGTTGACAATTAAATTTATTGCTACATTGGTCGCCTTAGTTTTTTCTTCATTTGTTATAGGTGTTGATATTGTAACATTTTGATTTACGTTCACACTTTGATTTACATTCACGTTTTGATTTACATTTCCAGTCATAGTCGGAGTCGGTGTTGCAGTTGAAGTGGGCGTTGCAGTTGCAGTTAGAGTTGGTGTTATAGTTGCAGTTGAAATAGGTGTTGCAGTTGCATTTGGAGTCGGTGTCGTAGTTGCAGTTGAAGTGGGCGTTGCAGTCTGTCCTAACACTGCCCCACTTGCTAAAACCAGAATGCTAATCGTCAATATACTAACAGCAAGCCTAATTAATATTTTTTTCATATTTTTCCCCCTTTGCGTTAGTAATGATCCTATACCCGGATCATTTACTCCCGACATTATATTTTGTTTTTATAAAGTATATATACTTTTTTCATGATGATAAAGTAATATCATTTCCTGAAATAATTTTCTCATTCTTAACTTCTTTTAATTTTTCTACAATTTTTCATGAATTCGCCAAACAATTTGAAGGAAAACCGAGCTAAATCTTTGGCCAGCTGCCAGAGATAGCCTGCTTTTGTTGGGAAAAGATAATGATTGTCACAATCTCAGGTTCGAGCATGATCATGGCTCATAAACCCGCTTTTCTTTTAAATATATATATTCCTTTTTGATTTGCCTGATCATAGGCAAAATCTGTCCCAATTAAATTCTGTTTTTCAATATATTCATCAAACAATTTTCTTGTTTTCATCCTCCACTCTATTGCTGCGTCAATATCCCTTTTTTTCAGTTCCTGAATGTCAGGAGGAATCTCGACGTATTTTGTATCTTTGTCATCAGAAATATGAATAGTTCTTCCATTCCCGTTCTTGATTCTGTTTTCTACATGTTTGCTTCGAATGTTCCATTCAACTTTAAATCTATCAGTGGGAAGATCGGAATGGATTTTTGAACTTATACTTCCGTAATAATCTGTCAAATAGCGGGTAATAATACCTCCAAGTTTTTTAATATATAAATTGGCATTGACGCTTTCCAGGGGATCGTATGTCCAAAATATTTTTTTAATATCCAGAACCAGCATTATTTTTCTTAATTCCAGACTTAATTTATAACCGATACCTTTGCCCTGATAATCCGGCGAAACAGCCAGCATATCCATAAGTACTTCTTTGGGATTTGATGTCGGGAATGTCAATATGTATCCAACTAACTTCTCATCAATGAAATATCCAAGAACCATTCCATTTGGACCCATCAAATTTGAAGCAACCCTGAATATATGTGCAGGGATTACATCGATATCCTCTAAACCCCATACATCTCTTTGAACGATTACTAATTCGTAAAATTCATGCATTTCTTTTAATCGTCTGACATATTCAGCCTCCATTTTCCTCGCACTCCATTTTAGATTGTATTGTGTTTAACCAATGATTTTCAAATCCACTGTTTATTGAGCATGTTACGCAGATGCCACCGCGTGAATATTTTTTATATTTTTCAATAGTAGAATTTGGAATTTCATTATTTTCCATCTCCTCAATTACCTTTTTTATGATTTTTGTCGCCCAAAACGCTTCTTTTGCTGTCAAAGTCAATGGCGGTTGAATTCTCAATACTTCATTATATTTACCATAGTATCCGGGATATAACCCATATTCAATACATCTCATTCCTGCAATCCCGGCCAAATTTTCAGAAGCTACATCTAGACCACGCATTAATCCGATTCCTCTAAAATCTTTTACTACATCACAATTTTTTAATTGGTCCAGTTCGCTTTCAAGTAATTTTCCGATTTGTATTGCATTTTCCATTAATTTTTCATGCTCAATAATATCTAAAACTTTTTTTGTCACTGCACAGGAAGGCGGATGACCTCCATAGGTAAATACATGTTGTGCCTTCTCCAATGAATCAACAATTTTCTCTTCGCCTATTAATGCACTGATCGGTGCATAGCCTCCTGAGATACCTTTTCCACAAATAAGAATATCAGGAATTACATCGAAGTTCTCTATGCCCCACCACCTGCCAGTTCTTCCGGCACAGGTCTGGATTTCATCTACCATAAACAACACATCATTTTCTTTTGAGAGAGAATACAATTCTTTAAAAAAGTTTTTGGGAGGAAGAATAACTCCCGCGTCCCCCTGGATAGGCTCTATTAGAATTGCCGCAATACCCTGTCTAAACAATGATTTTATCTCTGCTAATATATCAACAATTTCTTCTTCCCCGGTTGGAAACGTAACTTGATAAAAGCCATCATCAAAAAATAAACCCGTTAGATTCGATAAATTTGAAGCCTGCATTCCGAGGCATTCCGAGCCATGTTCTGAATTTTTAAATGCGATAATCCCTTTTTTCCCGGTAAATTTCCTCGCAACTTTTATAGCCCCGTCTATGCTGCTGGACCCGGACAGGTCAAATAAGACTTTTTTTTCAAAATCGCCCGGGGTTATATCAATTAATTTTTCTGCTAATTCAATCGCCTCTTTATTGAGATTATACATACAACAGGAATGCTGTAACCTCATAGCAGTTTTTGCATATGCCTCTACCACATCCCCACGGCCATATCCAATTGTATTTGAAGCAGCCCCTGAAAGAAAATCCAGATATCTGTTGCCATCTGCATCTATTATATGATTCCCATCGCCACTCTGGAGCGCAATTCCATATAAACAGGCATTTTGTGCCCTCCCGATCAACTTTGATTTCTCATAGAGATCTATACTCTTCCTGCCCGGTGCATCTATTATTTTTATTTTCATGGCTAGATGCCACCCCCTTATTAATTGTGATTCTGTTTTCTCTTTTCTTTTCTAAAAATCGCTATAAGTTGCATATATTCTCTGTTTTTTTCCTATATAAGACTGAGTGTCCAAAAACAATGTATCTCAAAAAAAATGCCGGCGTTGCATTTATATGAATGAAAGACGAAAGTGAATCAAAAATCAAAAAAATAAAAATATATGTTCAATATCATAAGTTCAGAAATTTTTTCATTAATCATCCTTCCGCTATTAATCTTTACTGCACGGGTTCTGGATATGACTCTTGACACAATCCGTATCATCTTTGTTTCAAAAGGCAGGAAATTCCTGGCCACGTTCTTCGGATTTTTTGAAATAATAATATGGCTTTTTGCAATCGGGCAGATAATGCAGCATCTGACCAATATTATATATTATCTTGCTTATGCAGGTGGTTTTGCCACAGGAGTTTTTGTCGGTATCTCGATAGAAGAAAAAATAGCAATGGGTAAGGTGGTGGTTCGGGTTATAACAAAAAAAGAAGGTGCAGAATTGGCAGAATGTCTCAAATCTGAGGGTTACGGTGTTACAAGTTTTGATGGTCAGGGTTCTACTGGCCATGTAAAACTCATTTACACTACCATAAGACGCAAGGATGTAGATAATGTACTGGGAATTATCAAAAGATTCAATCCAAAAGCATTTTTCTGCATCGAAGAAGTCCGTTTGGCTAACGAAGGGATATTCCCATCGATAAAATCCCATAACAGGATGCATTCCCATAGATTCCGAACCTTTCCTGTTCAGATAAGTACAATTTTGCAGGTTATGAAATCATTTTTGCTGCGGGGCAATTGACCTGATTTTAAATATTTTCATAAAAAGGCTTTTCTCAGAAATCTCGCTCTCTGTTTTGACCCCGTATGCTTCAAACAAGCTATCTATGAATATATTGAACATTTTAGAAGTTCTGATGTCAATGCCGTGTACCATTTTCAGGCTATAATAATTACCGCAATCTACATAATTTACAGTATCAAATATTTTTGCCTCCTTAAAGAAAAAGATAGCTCCATCTATGACCTCTTTCAAACTGCATTTTTTAAGGGGCTTCTGATAGTACCATGATACCATGTGCTCTGCCATTTTTTGGGTTTTTAATAGCTTTATGATACGCTTAATATCTGCGCCCTCAAATAATGTTCTAACAGCATCTTTATGGAGGACGCATGCTGATTCCGTCCCCTTGCCTGTAAGCACCCAGACCTGCTCATCTGTGGATTGTACTGAGCTTTGTTTAATATTGTTCTCCAGGCTCTCCAGGGCGAATTCGAGGGCTTTTTGCTGCGTCCCAAATTTTTCTGTATATTTTTTCAAAAGCTCAAAGTGTTTATCTGAGAGCGTGGTATGAAGGTGGTTCTTATGCATGTTTTTTACTATCGAATGAATTTTAATAGAGTTCGTAATACATATATGTTCACATATGTTCATTCCATGTTAGTGTTCCTTATATAAATGTACATTTCTTTTTGAGCTTAATTCATCAAGGTTGGTGGTAATAATTAAAAAGCTGTATTACTGATTGCTGGTGGTGCTAGGTGCGATCGTGCCTGAAATTGGCACGTTTCCAGCAGAGATTTCAACTTAGATAATAGGCAGGGAGGGAAATGGTGGCATTCAGGCTGTCCAAAAAATGGACAGTCTGATTCCTTATGAAAATATAATTTAAAACCACACATTAAAAAATCCGAGATGCACGGGGATTTGCCCGCAGGGGTAGTGTGGTAAGTGCATCAATTGCGCTCGAGAGCGCAATACAAAGTGGCCAGGGTGGGCCTTATTGAAAAATAAATACTGAAAAAAAAGGAGGAAAATATGTTATGAGCAAAATGCTAAACAGTATCGATATAGATCAATTGGTTGCAACTGTCAACGCAATCAAGGAAAATCCGGATATTGCACGTTTCCAGTTCAGGTCGGATACTGAATGGGTCAACGGTGGGCGAAGCCGCTCCAGGATTCAAGGTTTCTTCGGGGCTGGAACCGAGGATGGATCTCGTAAGAAACCCTTCATTATAGAGAGCGATGAACCGCCTGTATTGCTTGGATCAAACGCCGGACCGAATGCTGTGGAAGCTGTTCTTGCTTCTATTGGATCATGTCTGGCTGTAGGTTTTGTTTATAATGCAGCAGCGCAGGGGATCAAAGTAAAATCGCTCAAGTTCACAATAAAAGGCGATATAGACCTTCACGGATTTCTTGGCCTTTCAGAAGAAACCCGTCCAGGTTACCAGAACATCAATGTCAGCTATAAGATCAATAGCGATGCCCCCAGAGAAAAAATAGAAGAACTTTGCGAATATGTCCAACGGACTTCGCCTGTTCTGGATATGATTCGCAACGGGTTACCAGTTTCTGTAACATTGGAAGATTAGAGAATAAAAAGAAAAGATAATATTGAAAAAAAAATTCAACTTGCACCGAAAAATTTGATTTGAAAATTGAATAAATAAAAAATGTAAAACTAAGTGGTGAGAGAAAATGTCAAAGAAGATTCTGCAAATAAATTTTAAAATCAAAGTCCCAAGAGCAGATTACGAAAAAGCAACATTTGATCAATTCGCCAAACCCATAGCCGGTGTCAAAGGACTCCTATGGAAGGTCTGGATTGTGAATGAAGAAAAAAAGGAAGCCGGAGGTATCTACCTGTTTAAAGATGAGTCATCTTTAAAGGCATATCTAGAAGGAAGTATTGTAGCTGAGGTAATGAAACATCCGGCTCTTAGCGATATCGACGCAAAGGTCTTTGATGTGATGGATAAACATAGTAAAGTTACCCATGGCCCGATAGGCTGAACTGATTTAACGTATGTGTCAGCGCAGATGAACGCCCCGGATTGCGCTTCTTGAGGGCGCATTCACCGTGTTTATCTGCGGTTTTATTCTCAGGCATATTGCGGTGATTATCAAACTTTCCCCAGTATCCTCAGTGCAAGATGAGCGGCATTCTCGCCGTTATCTATCCCCACACATGCAACGGGCACTCCTTTTGGCATCTGGACTATCGACAGCAGGGCATCAAGACCGCCGAGTTTTGAACTTACAGGCACGCCAATAACAGGTTTTTTTGTTCGTGAGGCGATAACGCCCGGGAGAGCTGCGGATAATCCGGCTATGGCAATAAAGACTTTCGCACCGCTTTTTGAAATGTAGCTATCAAGTTCCCGTGGGTTCCTGTGCGCAGAAAGAACCTGTATTTCATAATCCACCCCTGCATCACCGAGCACTTTTGCGGCCCGCTGTGCGATTTGCCCGTCGGATTCAGAACCCGATATAATTGCTACCGTAACCATGGTTTATTATTGTAAATTTGACCATAAAATCTTTACTTTTTCCCTTTACCATCCGCCGGCAGATACATCAGGCATTGAAACCCCGGCCCTGAAGAAATCATCAAACCACCTGGAGATCTCTTCATTTGTCCGGCTTTTCAATCTCCTTATCTGCCTTTGCTGGTTGATGTAGTAGGAACAGTTTACCCACAGCCTGCAAGGGCATTTGTATCTACATGCATTCAATGGAACCTCATATTTTTCTTATATTTGAGCCCTATTATTCACCATCTTCAAGGACAGTTTGTATATGCCGTGAGAACATGGAAATCCATAATGAATACTTCCCGCTTGCAAGCAATCCGCTGTTGGGGAAAGAATTTTCATTAATATAACCCGAGTCCTGCCCGAGTTCGGCAGTATCCCCGTAATACAAACCTATTGCGCCATTTTTTTCAAAACCCAAAGAAATGTTAATATGTTCCGTCTGCTGGTTTTGAACCGGGACAGATGTAATATATTTCAGGATCTGTTTCAGGGTCATCCCTCGCGGTCACATTTCAAATAATGGTACACTGCTTTTGAAATGGCTTCCTTGATGGAGGATTCGCCGGTTTTTTCCTTCAATGCGATCACATCTTCCAGCGGAAGTACCGATTGAACATGAACTATCTTCATCTCGTTTGTTCCTCCGTACGATAATAAACATACCATTATCATAATGATAATAATAATCGCTATTATGTATAAAGCTTTCGATTATAGTTTATATAATCTGCGGCAATTTTGATAAAATGCTTATTTTACGATTTAAGGCCAAATAAATACTTATTTTCATAAAAAATTATATGGATAAGTATAGTTTGATAATATAACAGATATTAAATGATAAATTAGTTCATTGAGCTTCTAAAAGGCTTTGCTGTGCAGTCATTAAATTTCACGTGACATCCATAATGGCATGAGAAACAGTGAACTCGCTCCTGAAGAAAATGTTAATAGGCATGATATGCATATACAGCGAAAAGATATGACAAGACGGGTACTTAAGGTCATTGGCTTAGAATGGGTCGGTACATTGTCAATCATGACATTCAGGAGAACGTGAAGGTATGATCGGCAGGTTCAAATATGGTGACGAGATATTTTTTGGGGAAATATCCGGGGAACGGGTCATT
This sequence comes from Candidatus Methanoperedens sp., assembly GCA_036567605.1. Taxonomy (GTDB): domain Archaea; phylum Halobacteriota; class Methanosarcinia; order Methanosarcinales; family Methanoperedenaceae; genus Methanoperedens. The sequence continues at coordinate 33,925 of DATCUE010000133.1, forward strand.
GTTGACAGGACGCTGTACCGCGATACTTTTTTGCTCTCGGAACTGCAGCTTCTTCCTCCCTCACAGCCCAGCAAAATTATCTGCGTGGGCCTGAATTACAGGGATCATGCCAGGGAATTGGATATGCCGATACCCGATAATCCCATATTATTTTTAAAACCGGCTTCTGCAGTTATAGGCCACATGGGAAAAATAGTCTACCCCCGGACGGCAAAACAGGTTGACTATGAGGCAGAACTGGCGATAATAATCGGCAAGCGCTGCAAGAACATCCGCGCCGCGGATGCTGCCAGCGTGATATCAGGATATACGTGTTTTAATGACGTTACCGCAAGGGATCTACAAAGAAAGGATGTACAGTGGACGCGTTCTAAATGTTTTGACACATTTGCGCCATTAGGGCCTTATATGGCAGAACCGCAGATCAATGTGAGCAATCTGGCCATTAAAACAAGGGTAAACGGGAAACTCAGACAGGATTCAAGCACAGCCAACTTTATTTTTAATGTTCCCCGGATAATGGAGTTCGTAACAGGCATAATGACCCTTGAGCGCGGGGATGTTATCGCCACGGGAACACCTCCCGGAGTAGGTGAATTGTTCGTTGGGGACGAGGTTGAAGTAGAAATAGAGAATGTAGGGGTGTTAAAAAACAGTGTGGTCGCCCAGGATTGAAAAAATTCCCTCCTTAAAAAAATAATCACCCCTTACTTTATTAGGAATGAAAATAATGTGGGTACCTTGCCATAGAAGGTGAGCATTGAATGTCCGATGTATACGATGATATATGGGAAAGCCGGAAACACAAACCTCCAAAAAGAGAGGAAACAAAACTTCCTGATGCCAAAATGCCTCTCAGCGACCATGACAGGTTGCGGGACTCTATAGAAAGACGAAAAAAGAAATATGGCATGCTGTAACCTTTTATTGCTTTTTCCTGTTTAACAAATCATCTTTTTTATATACCCGACCTTTTATAGCAGATCCCATGCCATCTTTTATCCACGATGAATGCGGCACACTTGGAATCCCGTTGAGGCTTGTGGTTTATGTAATCATGACTGCAGCGATAGTTTCCGTGGCAGTGGTCGGATTTTCCAATCTTAAGCCCGGAATGACAGCAGATATAATGGAAAAACAGGTCGGTGAGATCGGTGTTTCGTTGAATAATATGCAATACGGCGCTGCACGAAATCTGGTAGATCCGGCTTCGCCCCCCGGAAATATGCGTACTTTCAAAATAAAGATACCTGAAAATGTCGGGTATCTTTCCTTTGGGGCGGATCCAGACCCTGATAATGATGGAAATTTGACAAACACTAAAGAGGACCTGATCACCGGGAGAGGAAACGTTATTCTTTACAGTTCAAGGGCCGGCAAGAAAAGAATTCCCCTCGAAGATATCGTGGAAATACGTGAAGGCTTGCTTGAGAATGGCAGATGGGTGCTGAACAAAGCAGGCGGAAAAGAATATGGTTTTGTTATTACGGGAAATGGAGGATTTGAGATAACCTTTGAGCTTGTTTACGACCCTGTTTCAAAGGGAAGATACACGCTTGTCCATTCTACTGATGATTTAGATGCCCGCATAAATCCATATGATATCACGATTTTGCCAAACAACCTCCGTGTATCGGTTGACCCCAAATCAATACCAGCCGATGGGATCACTGAAGCGAATATACTGGTGATGTTGAAAGACAGCAAAGGGAGGGATGCATCCGCAGACGGGATAGGAATAAACCTGACATCCTCGTATGGGAATTTATCTGCCGCGAACCTGACAACATTTAAGGGGAGAGCGACAGCAAGCATTACTTCGGATGTGGAGGGGACTATTGTGATTTCAGCAAGTTCTCCAGGATTAAATCCAGGTTCTGCTTATTTGACCGTAACACAGGTTCCAATAATCTTTGAGTTCGACAATTGGATAAATGACAGTAAACCACAAATCCGCAATTTCACCACAATCCGGGAACTGAGGTACAGCATCTATTTCATCGGAAGCGCAACAGAGTTCTTCGGCTGGCCGAATGCCAGCATAGAATTGGATGGGATTCTGATAGATGAAAAGACAGTGGATAGTCTTTATGTGGCCACGAAAACATATCCCCAAATTGCACTGCCAGCAGGGAATCATACATTAAGCGTCAGGATGACGAATGATTTTTATATCCCCTTTGTCGGAGAGAGAAAATTGTACGTGAAAAGCGTAATCCTGTCAGAATAATTCGATATCGCTATTTCTTTATTAGACTTTTCTCAACAATTCCCGGCCATATCGATGCAGAAACTATCATCGAGAGTATGAATACGTAAGCCATGCCTGCATAGACATCTGTAAAGCTGTACAAAGCAGACTGGTTGATTTTCTGCATAGCAAACAGGTAAAACAAAACAACAATCAAAACTGATGTTACAGCACTTGCCAGAAAGCTATAAATTCCAACTTTTGTCGCCATAGTTCACCCCTTCAGCTTTACCCTCTTCATCAATAGCGTGTTCATGGTCACGGAAACCGAACTTGTAGCCATCGCAGCCGCAGCGATAGCAGGATTTAGCAGGAAAGGCGGGTTTGTAAAGGGATATAGTATTCCTGCTGCTATTGGTATTCCCACTGTATTGTAGAAAAACGCCCAGAAAAGGTTCTGTTTTATCTTATTAAGAGTAAGCCTGCTCAGGCGCACCGCCTTTGCCACGTCGCGCACGTCGTTCTTTATAAGCACTATCTGGGCGGACTCGATAGCCACATCAGTCCCGCTTCCGATTGCGATTCCCACATCCGACTGCATCAGGGCAGGAGCATCGTTTATACCGTCACCCACCATGGCAACCTTCTTTCCCTCTGCCTGGAGCTTTTTAATTTCAAGAGCCTTGTCCTCGGGAAGCACTTCCGAGAGCACCCTGTCAATGCCCACCTGTTTTGCGATAGCATCCGCCGTCCTTCTGTTGTCGCCTGTTATCATGGCAACAGAGAAGCCCATCCTGTGAAGTTCGCTAACTGCCTCTTTTGAGTACTCTTTTAGAGTATCGGCCACTGCGATTATACCTGCAATCCCGTTATCAACCGATATAAGCATGGCTGTCTTGCCCTGGTGTTCGAGTTCTTCCATTCTGCCATCAAGCATCGCAATATCCAGATTGTTCTCCTTCATAAGCTTCCGTGTACCGACAAGTACCCTATTTCCATTGTATTTCACTTCAATGCCACGCCCGGGTATTGCCTTGAACTCAGAAGCATCCGGTATCTCGATGCCACGTTCTTTTGCGCCTTTGAGAATGGCCTCTCCTAGAGGATGCTCGGAGCCTTTCTCAGCTATGGCTGCAAGCCTTAGCACCTCGTTTTCTGTACCTTTGATAGCTATAACATCGGTAAGCGCAGGTTCACCTTTTGTAAGTGTGCCTGTCTTATCAAAAACGATGGTATCAAGCTTCTGGGCCCGCTCAAGGGCTTCACCGCCTTTTATCAGGATGCCGTTCTCTGCGCCTTTGCCTGTTCCTACCATTATGGCCGTTGGAGTTGCAAGCCCGACCGCGCATGGGCATGAGATGATAAGCACCGTGATTGAAATAAGAAGCGAGAAAAGGAACGGGGATGTCATTCCCATACCAAATGTGGAAGGTACGTTAAAATATTCAAAACCTATGAAGAACCAGAAAAAAAACGTAAGGAGCGCAAGCACGTGCACCGCCAGGATGAAATGTCCTGCAACCACATCCGCAAGTTTCTGAATGGGGGCCTTTTGCGTCTGGGCGTCTTCCACAAGCTTGATTATCTGGGCAAGGGCAGTATCCGAACCCACTTTCGTTGCCGTGAATCTTATCATGCCTGTCTTGTTCATTGTGGCGCCAATAACTTCGGACCCCACGGTCTTTTCAACAGGTATGCTCTCTCCAGTTATCATGGATTCATCAACTGCTGTGAGACCCTCAACGACCCTGCCGTCAACGGGTATTTTCTCACCCGGCCTGACCACTACCAGATCATTGACCTTTACATCCTCAACCGGGATCTCCTTTTCTTCCCCGTTAACGATGATGCGCGCTGTCTTTGCGGCAAGCCCCATGAGCTTCCTGATGGCCTCTGAAGTCTTTCCTTTCGTGAGCGCCTCAAGGTACCGTCCGAGCACGATGAACATGATAAGCAAGGCCGAGGTGTCGTAATAAGTATGCTTGTACGCCTCGCCAAGGTCAAGGAATGTTGCCGCCACACTGATGATATACGCCGCCCCTGTCCCCGTGGCGATAAGCAGGTTCATGTCTGTGACACCGTGTATCAGGCCTTTATACGTGCCTTCGAAGAACTGGCGGCCCGGGAAAAGCATCACGATGGTTGCGAGGATGAACAGCAAATAATCGTTTTTCAGTATATCGGGGACGAATGCCCAGCCCAGGTTGCGCCCCATATCTCCGAGTGAAATAGGGATTGCAAGAGCAAGCGCGATTATAAAATTAATCCTCTGCCGCTTTATTTCAGCTTCCCTTGCCCGCTGTTCCCTGTCTGCCTCAGTCTTTTCCACTTTTTCAGATGCAGTATAGCCTACACCCTCTATCGCTTTTATCAATTCAGGGATGGAGACCATATCAGGATCGTATGTAATTTTTGCCTGCTCAAGTGGAAAACTCACATTTGCAGAGATAACGCCTTCAGTCTTTTTAAGTGCCGTCTCGATGTTGAGTGCACATGAGGCGCAGTGCATACCTCCTATTTTTAACGCGATCTCTCTTTTGGCCACACCATAACCGAGACCTGTGATAGTCTTTTCAAACTCCTGCGGGTTCACGAGGGCTGAATCGTATTCCACAGTTGCTTTCTCGACCGAGAAATTGACAGATGCCTTTTGAACTCCTGCGGTCTTGCTAAGCGCCTTTTCAATATTCTGGGCGCATGAGGCGCAGGTCATACCCGTTATCTTGAGGGCTGTTTTTTTAAGGCCGCTCTCTTTAGGAGTCTCTTTTGCCTCGGGCTTTATAACCGCCTGCCTGACAGGCACTGGGCAGGCTTCATCTTCGTCTATCACTTCGTAACCTGAATCAGTGATAGCCTTCTTTATGGTTTCAAGGTCTGTTACAGAGGTATCGAAGGAGACTTTTATTTCTCCTTTTTTGAAGTCTGACGAGGCCTTTGTAACCCCTTTAACGCTCATTGCGGCTTCGCTGGTCGTTTTTTCACAGTGGCCGCACATCATGCCTTTTGCTTTGATTATTACGTCTTCCAAGGGTATTCTCCGGACTTATTTTCAGATTATATTGTATGTAATGCATCTTTATATGTTATGCCTGTTCTGGTTTAAGAAATGAAAAAAAAGTATTGTTAAACGTAATTAATGCGAAGTTCCATGCAAATTATTTTTTATAGAATTCACAGCTTAAGATTAAATAAAGAAAGGACTACTACCTGTACGCTCCGCTCCTCTAAGCTGATACCCCATCCAGATACCTTTACCTGACCTTACCTATCCTGAATCCCAGCACTCTCGCCTCGCTTCGCTCGGCTCGCTGCTACTCCATGATTACTCCAACTACCGACCTCCCCTTTTAGAGAAAAAAGATGCTCCCGTCTTGGCACAATAATTGACCGTCGGTGTATGGAGATGTATTTTTACGAGAGTATTTGAGATATGTAAAACAAAACCTCTAATGAGCCGATTGGCACGGCACGTAAAAATGAAATTCGAAAGAGACCATTTTCATAGAAAGTCTAACAAGCAACTTCAATAAGAGTTTAAAAAAGGAGATATAAGCCAAATGAAAAATAGCTACACTATCTTTTTTCCTTTTTCCCACAAATATTCATCATACCAGCTGCACACTCTTTTTACTAGGTCAGGTTTATTTACAAATTTTAAAGAGCCTCGAACTGTATCATCCGCCTGTTTTATCGGGAAAGCAATCATTAGATGCTTGTCGTCTATAATCAACAAATCAAGTGTCTCTTTAACATCTATACAGCTATATTTTACTTGATGAGACATGACTTGATCATCGACTCCAGCATCCCTGAAAATTCTCTCTCTTAGTTTAAGCCGATCTTCAATTTCATTTGATGTTTCACAGCCAAACACGCATTTGTATACTACCTCTCGTTTGCTTTCTTTACTTTCTTTCAATTTTTTGGCTAATTCCTTCAAGTAGTCCTCAGTGACTGTTATTTTGCTTTTCGCGAAATCTGTCGCTCTGATTGTCTCCCTTGCTTCTTGAACGAGCTTAATTGAATCTTTAAAAATATCATCATATCCTTCCACGAACTGGGCATTTACGGCACTTGCCAGACTCTGTCTTATCTCGTTATTATGTTCCGTCATCGTTTTTATATGATCAGTCAATCGCCCATTCACTTCAGTCAATTTCTTACCTATTTCTTTACGCATATCTTCAAACATTGCCAGACGTTCAAGACCGAAGGAAAGGCAAAGTAATCCTACTAGCAGCAAGGTAATTTGGGAACTATCCCTCAATACAGGAAGTATTTCAAAGTCTTTAAGAAAGATATGAAGGATGCTTATTATCATTGATATCAGACCAAGAGTAATCAAAAACAATCCTGTTATCTTTTCAATTGCCTTTTCTGTCATAGCGTGCTCCTTGTGCTATTATAATATTCCTTTCATGTCGCTTTTGATCATTTTTCCGGTTAGATTCAAATGTTTCTGCATGTCACTCCGTGCTTTATGTAGTCTATTATGTACTTTTTTTGCAACTGCATCAGCATAGATGGGCTGCTCTACTTTCTCTCCTTTTTCTGCTTTCCCTACCTCTTGGTACACCATATCCGTGATCTCATCAATGACGGCATTACTTATTTCTTCATTACGGTTTCGAAACTCTTCGATCTTTTCGATAGCCTTTTTATGTCCTAACCTTGATCCGATAACTGATAAATAACTGGTCCAACTAGCACCAATCATTATGGACATGAAAGGATATTGTAGTCCCCCGCCCACTCCCTCTATTTGTATCTTGTTTGCCAACAAGGAACCGAAAACACCACCTAAGACTATATAAAAGATGAATCCTAAGCTCCGCGAAATAATCTGACATTGCTTTATATCCCGCTCTAATTTTTGTAGCCTTATTCTTTCATCACTGAGTTGACTTTGGGAAGCTATGAGCCCCGTATTGAGTCCTGAAATATCAGATTGGGGCGATCCCTTTTTCAACTCAGTTAATATATCATCGATTCTTTCTTCTATCTGTTTAATATGTTCTCGAAGCCCTATAGTTTCTCTTTCCACCTCGGAAATATCAAAAAGAGGGCGGAATTCCGGGATGACCACCTCTTTGGTCAAGTAAATAGTCAGAAGGGCTCCTAGAGCGCCAAGTAAAAACAACTCCACATCCACATTACCACCTCTTAAATCATATATATTAATCCAAAGTCAAGTTAAGGTTCTAATTGTAATGGTTATTAATTACCATGCTCACGCATTTTCAGTTTGGTTTGTCGTTATCCTTTAAAAATACATACGGTGAAGAAGCATATAAGAGAGGCATATGTAATGGGCATATGTTAGTTCTGCGATATCAATCGCAGAAATCTTCAAAGGACTTTTCAAAAGGCTTGCTGCCGCGTAACCTTGTTTTCTCATCAAGTACAAGTCCGCAGCAGGCTCTGTAATAACTTACCTCATAACCGCCTATTTTTACAAGTTCAACAGTCGCCAAAGAAGGCGCGGCAATGCCACTTATGCCGTTGTGAATAGCGATTCGTTCTATTTCCTCCCTACCCTTCCCGATTGAATGCGCGCATCCCAGCACGACGGGAGTACCCGGGAACATTTCAATGGCTTTTTTGATCACTTTTTCAAAATCAGATGGATCCGGTCTTACATGCTCCATTGGCGTTTCTGCAACAGGCATCAACGCTGTTATTATTATTGTTACAGGCGTTATATGCTGTATCAATTCAAGAGCGTGCAATTCCCCTTTCATTTTCCCTGAATGAAGACCAACGCATACATGGGGGAATACAGCAATGCCGCAATCCTCCAAAGCACGAAGGCTCTCCATATAGTCTTTTTCCGAAACATCAAGACCGTAAATCTCTTTTGCAGTCTCCATGTCGCCTACCACATCAAAACCTATGCCGTCAAGCCCAGATTCTTTTAAGGCCGCCGCTTCTTTGCGGGAAATGAAACCTGTATGCGCAATAAGGATAAGGTCAGTCTTCTCTTTGATCTTTCTAATTGCAGGAATAAGGCTGCCGATCGGGACTTTCCCATACCTGTCGCATCCTCCTGTGATGAGCATGCCTTTTGCTCCCTTTTCGTGCAGGGATAAAGCCTTCTTTTCAAGTTCTTCACATGTTGTTGCAGGAATCAGGGATTCGAGCAACTTTCCCTGGCAGTGTTTGCACATGAGGGCGCAGGATTTTCCAGTGACAGAGATAGAAGGGAAGGTACTGGAAGTAATGAAGAAGTTTATTTTTTTCATAATTCCGTTTAATAAGATTAGGGAAACTTAAATAATACCTGCCCCTCATTAAGAACTTCAATGCTGAAAGAAGAAATCTGGATAGAGAAATACCGTCCGAAAAAACTCGATGACATCGTGGGGCAGGATGAGGTCATAAAGCGCCTGAAATCCTATGTCCAGTCAAGGAATCTCCCGCATCTTCTCTTCTCAGGACCCCCGGGCGTGGGGAAAACGGCTGCTGCGATCTGCGTTGCGCGGGAACTCTTCGGCGATAACTGGGTCAACAACTTCACCGAATTGAATGCCAGTGATGAGCGGGGCATTGATGTTGTCAGAAACAAGATAAAGAATTTTGCCAGAACATCTCCCCTGGGCGAAGCCGAGTTCAAGATAATATTCCTTGACGAGGCGGATGCTCTTACCTCGGATGCACAGTCTGCGCTGCGAAGGACAATGGAAAAATACACAAGCTCTTGCCGATTCATACTCTCATGCAATTATTCTTCCAAGATAATCGAGCCCATCCAGTCAAGGTGCGCTGTTTACAGGTTCAAACCCATTTCCAGCGCCGCTGTCGAGGAAAGGATAGCAAGCATTGTAAAAACCGAGGGCGTAGCGCTTACGGACGACGGCATGGATGCCATAAAATACGTGGCTGCTGGGGACATGAGGCGCGCCATAAATGCCCTGCAGGCTGCGGCCATGCTTGATAAAAAGGTAAACATGGATGCCATTTACAAGACCACGGCGACGGCTAAACCCGAAGAGGTTGTGGAATTGATAAAGCTTGGCCTTGAAGGGAATTTCATGAAAGCAAGGGCAAAACTGGATTACCTGCTGATAGAGCAGGGGCTCTCAGGCGAGGACATAATAGGACAGATATACCGCGCCATGCTTGACATGCCAGTCCCGGATAAGCTGAAAGTTGACCTTATCGACAGGATAGGGGAGATCGATTTCAGGATGGCGGAAGGGGCGAATGAACGGATCCAGCTTGAAGCCCTGATTGCCCATTTTATATTCTGCGGGGCAAATAAAAAATGAGCATTGAATCGACTCTCATGGGACTGTTCGGGTCGATTTCAAAGGAGCTTGCTGTGGTTCTGATTGCAGCACTTCCTGTTGCAGAACTTCGGCTCTCCATCCCAATCGCCATTGTTGAATGGGGATTCGACCCTTTAAAAGCATTTTACCTATCTGTTATCGGAAACATGCTCCCCGTTATCCCGTTGCTCCTCTTTCTTGAACCTGTATCGAATTTCCTTCGGCGCTGGCGCATATGGGATATTTTTTTCACATGGCTGTTTAACAGGACACATCGCAAGCACAGTGCAAATTTTGAAAAATACGGTTCCATAGGCCTTGCAGTTTTTGTAGGGATACCCCTGCCAGCAACAGGCGCATGGACTGGCTGTGCAGCCGCTTTTGTCTTTGGTTTCAAATTCAGGAATTCCTTCCTCGCGATATTCACAGGAGTATTGATGGCAGGGATTATAGTAACTTTATTGACGATAACAGGGCAGATTATATTATAAAAATATTTAAATAAATTACTTTGCTTTCCTTCAAAACCTTTATCCTATTATAATACAATATATAGTTCTGAATGGAAGAGCAACCATTATAGTGAGAGATGTCATCCATGGGTAAAAGAACACGCATTATTAACGAACCTTCAGACCTTGTTCCCCTCCTTCGGGCATTCGGTGCCGATTCCCATAAAAAAGTATTTGATTGCCTGCAAAAAGACTGGAAAACGGGAGAAGAAATAGAAAAAGATGTAGGATTCAGACCTGCTGAAAGCCTTGATATTTTGAAAAAGAGCGGCCTTGTAGAGAGTAAATGGCGAATGCCTGAGGCCGGGAAAAAACCCGATAAAGAATATCATTCGTCATATTCAAGGGTGCATGTCAATTTCCAGTGCTCTGTGGAAGATCTAAGTGACCTTATAATGATCACTTTCAAGAGCGACAACGAGATACGGAATTTTCTTGAAGTGATCGAGAAAGAAGTGGTAGGGGGCAACCAGTCCATGAACGGGCTCCAGAGAGTGGTAGACAAGAGCATAATGTTTATCCGCGGCGTGGCAAAGCGGTCACCAATCCTGACAGTAAAAGGGCAAAGGATTGAACTGATCGGGGAAGCCGAATGATACTTCGGAGCAAAAAAGAAAGCACAAAATTCCAGATCCTTGTTGAAATATCCGCCCACCAGCCGAATGTAAGGCAAAAAGAAATTGCAGCTAAAATAGGATTAACTCCACAGGCAGTATCAGAACACATCAAAGAACTGGTTTCAGAGGGATTCCTGTTCTCGGACGGCCGAGTGCGTTATCGCGTGACGAAAAAAGGAGTGGACTGGGTTCTTGAAAAGGCGATCGAACTGAAAAAATATTCCCGCTATATAATGGAGGATGTGGTCAGCCACGTATCTGTCGCGACAGCGGTCGCACGCGAGAGATTTAAAAATGGCCAGAGAGTCTCCCTATGGATGGACAAAGGGTTGTTATATGCGGGCTCAAAAGATGGCGATGTAACCGGCATAACAATATCGGATGCAGAAGAGGGGGAGGAAATTGGCGTAACGGATCTGAAAGGGATGATAAACCTCCCGCCTGTCAGCATAACCATATGCAAAGTACCCCGCGTGGAAAGAGGGGGTTCACGCAGCGTTGATCTTAAGAGCCTGAAAAAACATTCGCAGCTTAAGCCATATATCGCGGCAATCGGCGTTGAGGCACTGATTTCTCTAAATAAGGTAAATATCAAACCCGATATTCTTTTCGGCGCAAAAGAATCGGTCGTGGAGGCGGCATTTCACGGTCTCTCATCGCTTGTGGTCTCCGTAGATGAGGAGGTGCCTTCCCTGCTCAACAGGCTTGAAGCTGAAGGGCTGGACTATGAGGTCGTGGATTTGAGTAAATAATGACAACAAAAGTTATATACGCCTAACGTCTTAACCGATGGATTGAGGAAAAAAGTTATGGTCGAAATAGAGGGATATAATCTACCAGACGAACTGTATTATACCAAAGACCACACATGGGCAAGAGTTGAAGACGACGGCACTGTGACTGCTGGCATGGACGCATTTGGTTCTAAGGCAGCAGGCAATATCGAGTTCATAGACCTTCCCATGGAAGATGACGAATTCGAGGCAGGCGAGGCTTTTGGCTCGCTTGAATCCGCAAAATGGGTCGGCGGCCTTCTCATGCCTGTCGCCGGGACCATTACTGCGGTCAACGAGAAGATAGAAGACGAACTGACACTCCTCTCAGAAGATCCCTACGGCGAGGGCTGGTTGATCAAGGTTAAACCTTCTAACCTGAAAGATGACCTGAAACCCCTCATTCACGGCGATGATGTCGGTCAGTGGCTTAAGAAAGAGATAGCGAACAGGAAGAAAAAATAACTACCAGTTCTCCTTTTCTTCCTTGAACTCGTACTCAACAACCTCAAGTGTGACTTTCTCCCCTTTATTGTCATAGCACGTCCAGCTTGAACTATCAAATGGCGCCCCCACGATTATATGGTACATCCCTTTCCGGTCAAAGAGTTCGAGATCCTCTCTTGAAGGTCTCCTGTTCCCTGAAGGGTGACTGTGAACCGTTCCAATGGTGTGAATGTTCGGAAGCATAAATAACTGCATCACGGCGCTCTCTTCGCCCGACTCGGTGCCGGGGACAACAACAACATCCGTTATTACATCATCTTTTGATTCAAGCATGCCCGCGAACTCCAATGGGGCCGTTGATTTGCTCACTTCAAGTATGAAAGATAATGTGTCTTTTGCGATTTTCATATGAATATTTTTGAAATTAGAAGAACCTCTGGCTATTTTATAGTAGCAATGACTAATAGATTTCCATGATGATAGTCCCGAAAAGATTATCTACTTTATGAATAAATATTATTCAGGAGGTTAGTAAAATATATGAACAAAATATCCCGATCGATTGCGATCGTTCTTGTGCTCACAATTCTTTCGCTGCCCGTTCTGGGTGAAATGAATGGTGGCAGTTCCTATGAGAACAGTATGGATGCGGGCAGGAATGATTCGAGCATGATGAATTCCAGAAATAATGATATCAGCTCGATGCAAGAAAAGGTAAGAGAAATGTATGATAATGGGAGCAGGATGCGGGACGTTGAGGGCATGATGGGAATGGGGTTCATGCACCAGGAAGACGATAACTATGGCAACTACGTAACTTTCTCGGTGGATAATACCACGGGCGATGTGTTGAATTTCGGTATCCTGGGTATTAGCGTCTTTGATTCAATAAAAATCACGGGATTTGATTTCAGGGAGACGAGAACAGAGGGAGCAGAGACAAAAATCCTCAATAAAGATGGTTCGATCGTTGTACAGATCCATGATAATCCGGCAGCTGTAATCGAAATCGAAGCAAATAAAAAAGCCACTTTGAACTTTAAGCTTGCCACCGGGGCCAGCGCCGCAAAACAAGATAATATTGTTAAGATAACAGCAGGAAACATTACTGCATATATCGTTTCAGAAAAAGCGTCCTCAATAAACATTGCGGGAAGCCAGGTCAGTATCAACACCGATATTGGGGGCACGATCTTTCGGGCTTCGCCGGTCAATATGCCCCACGATGATATGGAAGATAAGTTCATGGGAGAAATGATGACAAAAAGAGCGGGAGCCGAAATTTCAGTGGGAAAGTCCGATAAATACTCAATTGTCAATTATTCCGAGAATGTCAATGTCACAGTAGATTCAATAGAAACTGACCGCATGAGAATGATGATAGATTCTTCGGACAGTTCAGGCAAATTCATTCTGATGAATATCGATAACAGCTCGCTCAAGTTGGATGAAGGACAAAAAATAAGCCTGTATCTTGACAATAAGCCGATGAAACAAGTCTCGACAGAGCAAGAATTATATAATACTTCGGAATCCTCTTTCTGGCTTGGCATGAATGGACGAGACAAAATGCAGATGCTGGCTTATATCTCGAAATTCTCAACGCACCAGCTGGATGTTGTAGTAGAGGCTGCCGTGACACCGGCACAAGGTCAGATAACGACTACAGTAACAATACCTGTTGCAACAACCGCACCCGCCAAGAAAACACCGGGGTTTGAGATAGCGCTGGGAGTGCTCAGCACAGTCGCTGCTGCATTTATTATGAGACGAAAACCATAAAAGGATTCAGCAGTCAGCCATGTATGAAATCATAAATGGCTGGCTCTTTCTTCTTATAAATTTTTTCTACTATCTCGATTATTATGTTCAAGGTAATCTAAAGACGTTGAATCTCCAATGGTCCTCATAATCAATACCATCTTCGATTTCAGGTGGATTGCCAGCTCTCTTTCTGTTGCGATCAACAGGTTTGGCTTTGTGGCTTCAATTAATTTCCTTTCCTCTTCGGTCAATCTTTTTACTACCCATTGATATAGATTCCACAAGTCCTTTTTGTTCATGATAGTATTACTTCTTTCTATCCTATTTAATAATTTAGGTTTAAAATTCCTTAACTGAAATATCTATATATAGTAATTTAATATATTTATCTTAGTTACAATTACCCTTATCGATACACGTTTTTCGAGTTACTGCATGTGAATGAAAATAGGCTCAGTAAATAATCATCCATGTTTTTTCAATATAAAATTTTTTTGAAATACGGCAACGGGTGCTGCGATAAGTATTAATACAGGTAATTTCATGAATAACAATTACAAACTATCAAAGATCGTTATGTTAAAGGGAAAAGGGAGGATAGCGATCCCCCGATGAGATATCTTAAATTGCATATCGAAGCAAGGGCTGAAAAAAAAGCTCAATTAAGAAAACCTCCAGATAAAAAAATTATGATCAATAAAATAGGAGGTGAAAAACAATGGTAGGCTTAGAAAGCTCAATGGATAATGCGTCAAACGCCCAGAAGGTCAAAGTCGCAAAAGAAGATCCAGCAGAAAAACAGAGACAAAAAGAATTCTACGCAAAATTGAGAGCACGCAAGGCAGAACAGCCAAAAGGTGCTCAATATAAATAAGTTGTGAGTTATTTGAACGATTGCGCCAATTTTTGGCGTAAGTGGTATGATGGTGAGGGCAAATATGCAAATTTGCCCAGCCTTTTTTTATTTGGTATTTTCATTGGCAAATTGTCAGGATTTCGTGAACAGTTTTAAGATTTTTAATTCGTGTAAATACCGGGCAGTAGGTTTTTGACAGACTCATATATTTACATGGAAACTCCGTACATTGAAGGCAATATTTGACCTGTTTCTTTTCGGTACAATTAAAAATAAGACATACGTTTTTTAATCTATTTTCATTTTCACAGCCAAGGCAATTCTGATCAATGAAATGTTGGCATACTTCACAGGCAAGGCCGCATCTGGCAATCGTGAAAATCATTTTTTAGTCCACCAAGTACCCACAGAATATCATACTGCTATTTAAGCTTAATGAGCATGCAAATTCTCTAAGATTGTATGCGTATATGGAGTTGTGAAAAGTGTATCAATCACACTTAATATCTTGTTAACCTGATAAGCATAAGAAAAACGTATGAAACTCGTACACGTCCAATCAGTTCTTCCCACAGAAGATGTAATCGCATTGAAAAAGAAAACGCTTGAATCCTCTATTAAAGAGGCAATTTCAAAAGCTGTATATCATTATTTGAGATGCGATAGATAGGGTGCATTAAGAAATATATCCCTATTTCATATTACACAATCTAATTTTGAAAGTGCCGGATAAGTCCATATTTATAAGCTGAATCACACAGCCATCACAATTCGGTTTATATACAATACACTCATTAAAATTAAGGCCGAGGAACCGTATGAATGAAAGTAAAAAAAGTCCAGCTATAGCAGCAGTACTGAATTTCTTATTTTGGGGGCTTGGTTACGTTTATGTGGATGAACCATTGGGTGCAGCACTTGTCTTTTACAATGTAATCCTCGCTTTTTTATTTATTTCTATATCTCTTACTTCCAATTACATATCTGACGTTAAAACTATATTTTATAATTTTGGAGCCTTCGAAGCTGCATTAAGTTCTTCCCTTTTCATAATAAGTATAATTTTTGCCTGGCACGCCTATGAGATGGCTAAGGAAAAGAACTATCAATCCTTTTCCGTGAGCACATCCACCCGCTGGTGAAGCTCGGCCACACTTTCCGCAAGATTTTTGATTATTTCGGCGCATTTATCTGCAAAAGTTGCAGCCAGTTTAGCATCGATGTCATCCTTTGAATCCGCTATTTCCTTCATCAAAAGGTTAGCCATATCCACTATTTCTTCAGGTGTATATACAACCATCTTGACACTCCTCCTCTAAAATATAAATTCTTCTTAAGACACATATAGTTTCTGAACCACAAGTTTTTTGCTATGTATAATGTTAGTGGACAGGTGAACCCATTACTGAATCACAATATCTATAAAGGGTACGGCGAAATAATAGCTGCATCCATACTGTGGGGCTTTGTTGGGATACTTGCAAAGAAGATAAGCGGAATGCAGGCACAGAGCATTATTTTTTACAGGATAGCTTTTGCACTTGCAATATTGTTTATTGTTTTATTTATCACCCAAAACCTGGACAAAATAAAGCTTAAAGAAAATAAAAAATACCTGGTTTTATTCAGCTTATTGCAGCTGACAACTATGGTAAGTTACTTTATATCAATATTGTCCGCCTCGGTCTCGACCGCGGTGCTGCTATTGTACACCGCGCCTGTATATGTCACCCTGATATCACCTCTTCTTCTAAAGGAAAAACTGACAAAAAAAGGGATTTTCGCCCTTTTCTTATCTATAGCCGGTATAGTCCTTATCGTTGATCCCGCTAAACTTGAATTTTCCCGCTTGATTGGTATACTGGCCGGGATAGCCGCCGGTTTATCATACGCCGGCCAGATAATGACTTCAAAGCATATATGTGCCACCTATTCGGGATACTCCCAGGCATTCTGGAGCTTCGCGATTGCAACGCTTGTTCTCCTCCCTGTGGGACTTGCGCCCACAGATGTGGTTCTTGAGAATACTACATATCTTGTGCTTA
Organism: Candidatus Methanoperedens sp.; assembly: GCA_036567605.1. Lineage (GTDB taxonomy): Archaea > Halobacteriota > Methanosarcinia > Methanosarcinales > Methanoperedenaceae > Methanoperedens. The sequence goes on from DATCUE010000133.1 coordinate 50,398, forward strand.
TGGCAATATTCCCGACCATCTTGTCGGTTTCGCTGTATTTTAACGGCTTGAAAATAGTAAGAGCCCAGAGCGCCAGCATTCTGGGATTAATCGAACCTGTTAGCGCCGTCATTCTGGCAGTTCTTATCCTTGGCGAAACAATCTCGATACTGGTGGTAACAGGCGGTGCACTTATATTGACGGGTGCAGCATTAGTTACAAGAGATGAATGAAATCATTCATGGATACTATGTAGAATCAGGGAAAATTGCTGCACGTGTAAGGGAGGAAGCGATATCCAGGGTAAAAGAAGACGTACAGCTCCTTGAAATCGCGGAATTTGCTGAAAACAGGATCAGAGAGCTTGGCGCAAAGCCTGCGTTCCCCTGCAATATCTCCATTAATGAAATAGCATCTCATTACACGCCGGAAGACGAACTGCCGCGCTTTAAGGAAGGGGATGTTGTCAAAATCGATATAGGAGCCCATGTCGAAGGATATATTGCGGATACTGCGGCCACAATTGAGATAGGAACGAGTAATCACAGAAGGCTGATTCTTGCATGCGAAGAAGCGCTAGAAAACGCTATTGCTGTCGTCAAAGATAATGTCCAGACAAGGACTATCGGGAAAATAATCGAGAGTACTATTAAAAAATACGGTTTCAATCCTGTCCGTGACCTGACGGGGCACAGCCTGGAACAATATAAATTGCATTCAGGCATTACGATCCCGAATTATGGGAGCCTGGCCAGCCAGAAAATTACAAAGGATATGGTTTTTGCAATCGAGCCCTTTGCTACATATGGAAGAGGCAGTATTAAATACGGAAGACCTCATATTTATGCATTAAACGGGAAGCGGAATGCAAAAACGTATCCGGAAATCCAGGACCGGTTCAGCACCCTGCCTTTTACACCAAGATGGATCCCCGGGATAAATATCGAATATCTGAAAGGTTTGCACGAATATCTCGAAATAATTGAGGCGGACAATGAAATTGTGGCGCAGTCCGAACATACTGTAATTGTATGTGAAGAAGGATGCGAAATAATAACTAAATGATGAAAAGTAATATTAGCTATGAACCATAATTATTAAAGTGGAATAATGAACAGAAAAGACAATATAATTTATGCAGCACATGGGAACCTTTATCTTAATATAACAAATAGATGCACTGCTGAATGTGTTTTTTGTATCAAGCGTTATTCCGATGGTGTGTACGGATATAACCTCCGCCTTTCAAGAGAACCTACACTTTCGGAAATCCTGAAAGAACTTTCACAAAGCAAACTCTCACAATACGAAGAAGTAGTATTCACAGGCCTGGGGGAACCTCTGGTGCGCCTGGATGATGTAATTGAAATAACAAAATGGCTTAAAAGCCGGGGTATCAAGGTCAGGCTCGACACCATCGGCCATGCCAGGCTTTTATACCCTGACAGAAATGTGGGAAAAGAGCTTGCCAGGGCCGGCATGAACGTTGTTTCCATCAGCCTGAATGCGCAGGATGAGGATACATATAATCGATTATGCAATCCGAAATTCAAGAATGCATATGAGAAGATGCTGGAGTTTGCCCGGGAGGTTTCAAAATCAGGGATGGAACTGCGGTTCACTGTTGTGAACCTGCCTGTTGTGGAAATCGAAAAATGCAGGGAGATAGCCAGAGGGTATTGCGCTGATTTTAAAGTCCGGGGATATGGCGGCCCGGTTTAGATTTTTTTACCAAAAGTTATAATTATTAATAAGTGTATTATTTCGGATTAACAGGGCGGAGGAAAATCTCTGAAAAAATTGTTATGGTATCTGATAGCAGGAACACGCGGTGGGCAGACCCGTGCATTAATCCTGAAACTTCTCATGGACAGGCCTTATAATGCAAATCAATTAGCTGAAGCCATGAATATGGATTATAAGACTATCAGGCACCATCTGGACATTCTCACTAAAAACGGAGTGATTACAATGGAGGGCGACAAATACGGAGCAATGTATTTCCTTTCCAAGGCAATGGAGGCAAATATAGATGAATTTAATCAAATTTGGGAAAAAATTGATAAACAGAGTAAAAGTACATAAGATGGAGGTAATGTTATTCAGATAACGGAAATCGCATATTATATCACGGCAGGTAATGTCGTGTTATTGCTTGTGCTTTTGGTTTCATACCTTGAAATATACAGGAAGATCAAATCAAACTTTACGCTCGGCCTTATTATCTTCACTATCGCACTCCTTCTCCAGAGCATTTCGCGTGCTGTCCTGCTGCTTTTGATCATTCAAAATCCGCCGCCGCATGACGTATATCCGTTGATAGTGAACCTGCTTGGATACAATCCGATATATGTGGTGATCCCCGATGCACTGGAGTTTATTGCGCTGAGCATACTGTTATATTTCACGCGGGAATAAACAGTAAGATGGATTTGATTAAAAACGAGGTAAAAACAGAAGAGATAGAAAAAGCGATCAGAGACTTAATATCATTTCCCGATGACAGGTTCATAAAAATAATCCGTGAAGTCGGGTTTGAATGCGATCGTTGCGGCAAATGTTGTACCAGTGAATTTAATGATCATGTTTTCCTTCTGGATGAGGATGCCGAGAGAATAATCAAAAATATAGGTATGGAGTTCCTTCGACCTGCGCCGTATTATGATTTTTGCGATAATCTCGGCAGGTTCTATGTTCTTGGTTATGCCCTGAAGAATAGATCGGGCGGTAATTGTATTTTTTATAAAGGAACCGGCTGTGAACATTATGAGATACGCCCCTCCATTTGCAGGATATATCCGTATATGCTTAACAGGGAAGCTGATGAAAATGGCGTTGTCGAGTGGAGACAGATTGGAGGGCTTGACCAGCATGGTTTATATAATAGCGATATAGACGATGAAACCTGCAAAGATATCGTGAGGGAAGTAAAAAAATATGAATTGGGTTTCCTTGAGCAAAAAATCAGGTTCCTCCATGCAATAAAGGAACTATTCGGGAAATATGCCCTTAAACACAGTCGCAGGATGTACGACAGCAAAATGAGGGATTTCGGGAAAGGCGAAAAAATAGAAGTTCATGTCTTCTTCAAGGGAAAATTTGTGAAAGAGATAATTTGCAAACAGATTATTAACCCTGGATGATATTATGACATTATTGACCCTGTTCTAAAGAAGGATAAACTATGCCAAAAGAATGTAATTTTTGTGGTTTTCGGGATCCGATGCCGTTTACGTGCAAGTTTTGCGGCAACTCGTATTGTTATAACCACCGTTTACCTGAATCTCATAATTGCCCCGGGCTTGCATCGTATAAGGAAAAAGTCCGCGAAAGCGGGAAATTGTCTTATTCCGAATCTTATTCAACCTCAAAGAAACATAAAGCGCCGATATTTAGATCGGTTTCCAATGCATTTTCCATTGTCAAAAGTAATTACTCCCTGGCAATCCTTGTGATTGCCATCATATCTTTTTTTCTGCAATATATACCCGGATATTCAGAATTTCTCGCTCTTTCTCCGTCTGATATTATATATTCTCCATGGAAATTTACATTAAATCTTGTAACAAATATTTTCCTGCATGGGGGACCATGGCATCTCCTGTTCAATATGATGTTTTTATTTTTCATCGGACCGGAACTTGAACGCAGAATCGGCGGAAAAAGATTCCTGGCTGTATTTTTCCTTTCAGGGATAATTGCTTCGATAGGGTATTCATTGTGGTCGTTTTTCATGTTATTTGTTTTCAACAGACCGATTGCTTCTGTAGTGGGGGCGAGCGGAGCCTTGTTCGGAATATTTGCCTGTCTTGCTGTTCTGGCCCCACATATCCGTATATATTTTATTGTTTTCCCGATGAGAATTACTGAGGCTTTAATATTTTTTGCATTGTTTGACCTTTTGCTTATAGGATCAGCAGACCCAATCGCCCGCAGCGCACATTTGAGCGGCGTTGTCGCAGGATTAATAATGGGGAAATACCTCAAGAAGAAGGGACAATATCTCCGCGAGGGACAATATATCCGTGGTTGATGGGTACAACAACCCTCTCATAATCGCTTCGGTACTCGTATAATTTGCCTTCTGCTTCCAGGATAATCCGAAAACCTGGAGTTATTACCTGGGCATACATCTTTCCTTCCTCTGGGTAACTAAGGCTTGTATCGGGCCAGTCCACACTTTGCTGTTTGACCAGTTGTATTTCTGAAATCGAGATATTCAACCTTTCTGCAAGGTCAATCTTGGCGATAATCCTAAAAGTGATCGTTTCATAGTTCCATATTATGGCCAAATTATTCGCTACTCGATTATATACGTTGTCTGAACGGAAAGCGTCACCCTGGATTCGCCAGGCTGGATCGGAGTTGCTGCCTTTTCCACGATGCCGGACGTAATGGGAATCGGCTGCGGAAATCCTGTATCACTTAAAGTGGTGGTTCTTACTCCTACGATGCTGACCTTCAAGCTTTTTGCCAGGGTATTTGCTTTGTCTTCTGCATCCATGACAGCAGCAGCAAGCAGCTCCTCCCTGATTTGCTTCTGTTTTTCTTCTGATACCAGAAAGGATATACTGCCGACCTGGTTTGCACCCGCAGCCACAGATCCGTCAACTATGTCGCTTAACTTCTCAAGATTATTTGTTGTCACTTCAACGTTATTGGAAGCCGAATAGCCTGTTATGGTCGGAGTGCCGCCATCCCTGGGATAGCTGTAAACTGGCTGCAGGGACAGGAAAGAAGTCCTTATGTCCTTGTCCCCAATCCCAAGGTTTTTTAGCGCACTTAATATGGCATTCATCGATGCAGCATTTTTATCTGATGCCTCTTTAGCAGTTACCGCATTTGTCAGCACCCCGAGATTTACGGATGCAGTATCAGGTGCCACGAGTAATGAGGCTGAGCCTGAGACAGAGAGCGATTTTTGTTCGACGGGAATGGTGACATTGAACAGTTTTATGCCAGCCGTACCGGCTACAATAAAGCTATACAGCGATGCAGCCAGTATTACCATTATTATTGAAAGGAGAATAAGGAGAAAATACATTTTATTGTTAGAATTTTCTTGCATGACAATAAAATATGATGGCATTTAAGTTAAATTTATCTTATAGAATCCCACTTAACATTCTAAAGCCAAAATGTTCCGGAGATGCAATATCATAATATGAAAATCGCATGGGGCGTCACAGGCGCAGGTCATTTCCTGCGCGAGAGTCTTGATGTTTTCAAAAAGCTCAAGGAAGAAACTGATAACTTAAAAGTCACGATTTTTGTATCGAGGGCGGGCGAAGAAGTGATCCGGATGTATGGCCTGAGCAATGACCTGAAGTGTATCTCAGGAGGCGAATATCTTGAAGAGATATTTTTTGAAAGCGAACAGGGAGCGAGTGTGCCTAAAACAGGCAGGTTCCTTCTGCAAAAATACGATGCACTGGTGGTCTCCCCGGCAACGTCCAATACAACAGCAAAGATCGCATACGGGATAGCGGATACAATAGTGACCAATGCGGTAGCCCAGGCAGTGAAAGGAAATGTCCCTGTTTTTATAGTTCCCGTTGACATCTCCGGAACGGTCGAATCAAAAATGCCCTTTTTTATAGACAGGGAAATATGTATGCGATGCGAGTTCTGCCCGCCTCTTGAAAATTGCCCTGCGGGGGCGATAACTGACCAGGTGGACCTCTTGAAGTGTACCGGGTGCGGTCTCTGCGTTAAATTGTGCAGTTATGGGGCAATAAGAGGCGGCACCGCAAAACTTAAGGTACGGGATGTGGATTCGAGGAATGTGAGAATACTGCAGGAACTTGAAGGGATAACTGTGCTTGCTAACCCGCCTGAGATTTTCGCTGCGGTTGAAAAGCTGGGAAACATGCAAAAATTGAAGTACTAAGGAAATAAAAAGAGGGGAGGGTAATTATCTTGTTTCCGAATAAGAAAGTCCAGACATTAATTGGTAAACGCATCCAGGTTGAGATGAAAGGCGATAAGCACACTCTTGAGGGAAAGCTTGAGAGTGCGGATGACAATTTGAATCTGCATCTTGTAGATACATTTGAAATCGCTGACGGGGTAAAAGCGCGTACTCTTGGTTCTGTTGTATTAAGAGGTAATAATATAATTCTTTTGTGTCCTTTAGGGGAGTAGAATGGAAATTGAAGAGAAAGTTCTGAAATTGATAAAATCCAGAAAAAAAGGGATCTTACAGAATGAACTCTGGAAAAAAGCCGAAATAGACCGCCGCAAATGCTCCCGGATCATTGATAAGCTTGAAAAAGAGGGGAAAATAACCAGGGAACCTGAGACAGATAATGGCACAAGAACATTTCGCATCAAATTCGTAGAGAAAAAGGAAGAGGTTATCAGGGATTTCAAGCTCCTCCTTGTCGGAGATATGTTCGAACCGTGCGCAGGTTGTACACTTGAATGTGTACCTGAACAATGTATGCCCCTCTCAGAATGGGTTTTTTATCTTACTGAGGAAAAATAGGATTTCGGCTTAAAAGCAGACCTCTCTATACCCGCAATCAAGGCAGAATTGTTTTTTCCATTTTTCTATTATTTGCGGTATCCTGGCTGAGACGGATTTCCGGTCAACCATCATGCCGGGTGAAAACCCAAGGAGTTTGAGGGCTTCTTTATCCTGGAGCAATATCTTTTCATCGGTATATTCCTTGCTCGAACATTTATTGTCTATGAGATACGGGCACCTGGCACAAACATCATCTGGACCATTAACTATTTCGACCTGTTCTTTTTCTATTACAGAATAAATATTTTTAATAAAATCTTCCGAATAACCCTCTCCCCTGAAAAAATTGAGACATATCAGGTGATGTCCCCTGAGTTTTGATTTTTGACGGATGCACTCGACGTGGTAGACTTTCATTGATCGATTCTCCAAATAGTGGTTACATTGAGTGTATGCATTTCATTCCTTCTTCAGTTTTCATTTATCCACATGCTATTTAATCACATCCACAAGCGCCACCCTCTCAAGTACAAGCTCCGGGATCTTATCTTCACCTGTCGCCGCGATCTCCTCTTTCGTGATGTTAAAGACCTCCATCATGGCTTCTTTCTTGGATTCATCGTACTGAAGCACATGCCCAGGTGTGATTTCTATGAACTCAGAAAGATCGGGTGCCTCTCCGACTGCAACCAGCACTATATTATTTTCGCCCCTGTGTATTCCAAGCTTCATTGCCCTGCTTATCTGCCGCGTGCCCGCTGCATAAAGCATTATTTCTTTTGCGAGGTCGCTTGCGATATTGGTGCCGCTCTTAAATGAATTCATCGCCTTCTCCACCGCGAACCTGACATGCTCCTCCCCTGCCAGTTTATCGGCATCAAGCGCCTGGATAGTTAGATTTTTCTCTTTGCTCATTTTCTTGAGTTTATGCAGGAAATCTTCCACATTATCTATGAATACCGTGCCTTCAAGGAAAATCATTGGTTCCTAATCGATTTTTTCCATGAAAAAGGTAGCGATGAAAATAGGATATATTAAAGGCGATACGCATTATTATTAATTTATGAAACTTGAAGACATCCTCAAACAAATTGAAAATGTCAGTAAAGAAGAAATAAGAAAGGCAGCACCAAAAGATTGCAACGCTATTAAAGAATTGATACTGCAATCCGACCCCGCAGACCCTTATGAAAGAATGGTCGTGGGTTATCTCACCTCTCTTTGCGCAGAATACACACATCCTGCGACCTTTCATCTTGAAAAGGACAATCTCGACTATATAGGATTCGAGCTTGAAAAAGGCAATATAGAAGTCGGAATTGCAGGCAAAAACCTTGGTACATGTATGAGAGGTGGGAAGATCGTTGCAAAAAAATCGGGAGAGGGGACCGGAAGCTCAATGACGGGCGGGGAAATATTTGCCGATGAAATAAAAAGCATCGGCAACACGATAGGGGGAAGGATCAATACAAAAAATGTGAATAAAATTTCAAAATCCCAGGGAGCAGGGATTTTCATAAATGACGTAAAATTCAAACGCGGACTGCTTGAAAAATTACTCGGAAGATGAGCCGAATTTCACGACCGGACATGCCCATGTGCATTTCCCGCAGTGGGTGCATTTCTCATTGATCCGCGCAGTGCCATTGATGCTGATCGCGCGCGCTGAACACTGGCCCACGCACACGCCGCAGCCTGTACATGACAGGGCGCGCCGTATCGTTTTCTCGGCAAGGCCTATTAATTCCCGTGCATTTTCTTCATCCCTGCCTCTTGCCACAATTGTGCCGCTTGCATAAACATGCACGTTTTCATCCCCCCGCTGGGCAAGAACAACGCCCTCAATGGAATTTGTATCACCGATTATTCTCATCAGCGAAGTTTCCAGGATTTGCGAAAGATTCAAAGGCACTCCAAAACTTCCCTCCGCTGTTATTCCACCAGACTTGCAGGGCCGATATCCTGCGGTCATTGTAAAATTGACAGGTTTTTTTTCGTTTTTCGGAATAAGGTTTATTCCCTTTTTTTCAGCAAGCATCTTTATTGACTTCGGAAGTACCTGCCAGCGCCAGAAACCATATGTCACCCAGTCTTTCGGCAGTCCGTTCTTTGCGGCGTAATCCAGAAGATATTTTTCAAGTTTCCCGTAAAGTTCAGGGCGTATTTCCCTCAACCGTGAGAAATCCGCCATGCTTGCCGAGGGGCAAAGCCAGCATCCTATCCTGTCAAAACCCTCCCCGTACAGGGGATTGTATTTAACTTTCTTCCAGAAAAGATATAACCATACATGCAGTGCCGTCCAGTTCTGGATGGGGGTGGCTCCTATCTGGTTGCCTACCCAGGGATTTTTCCAGATGCTGTCGCTGTTGGCTCTTATCTCGCTTTCGTATTTTCTCTGCCCGATAAACGTCAGACAGCCGTTTTCGTAGTTCTTCTCAATAAGCTGCGTTATCGCCCCGAGTTTGCATACCTTGCAGCACCATCTGGCTTCAACTGTAGGTGGCCCGAAATTGCCTATGGATTGCCAGAACGACTCGCCTGAAGATTGCTGTTTCAAAGGCAAATCCAGTTCTTCTGCGGTCTGTTTTACGTTATCGACCGTTTCCTGGAACTCAAGACCCGTGTCGGCAAACAGTATATCAAATTCCGGCACAGCATCACGGACAAGCAACAGGGTCGCAAGGCTGTCTTTCCCACCCGAGTATGAAACACTCACCGGTCTTTTTGTTGTCTCTGCAACGTTTTTTATAAAAACCAGGGCTTTATTTTCAAACTTTTTCAATATATGCATGTTTGCCTGCACGGCATCGTCCCATGTCTTTTTTTGTTCAGGGTAATGCTCCACAGGTTTCAGCCTGCCGTTCCAGCGTGTCTTCACGGCCATGCCTTTCTCATGAGACAGCATCCTCGCTGCGTTCATTCTCGCCCTGCCCGTGGCTATGACCTCCTTATCCGGTGCCATAACAATTACCTCGTCATCTTCAATTATCCCGGCATCTACATCATTCACGCCTGGCGCGAGGACAGAAGCACCTTTTATGATAAAATCAACCGCTCCTTTATCTACGATTATCCATTTTCGCCCGGATAAGAGCCTTCTTGCTCCCTCAAGCCTGGGGATGAACACCCATTCCATTCTATCAAGTTCAAAACGCAGCGACCCCATCACAGTACCGTCGAAAATTACCTCGTCCATCCTGTCCTCATACGGCGCCTTATTCAGCACCACAAGCCTGCCGTCGGGAACGAGTTTTATCCCGAATTGCCTTTCGGTTGTGCTGTTAATCTGGTCGATATCGTATTGAAAAGCAGGCCTGATATCACCCGGGGGGGTTATGTCGATCTTTCTTGTGCTTTCCCCGCATGAACAGTTTTTCCCGAGCACGGGGATATTGCAGGAAGTGCACCAGTACAATAGCAATTCGCCGAGGTAATGTGACATGTTTCTTCCCTGTTTTCTGGGACGTAAACTATAAATACTTTTGTTCGCATATATACGAACTGTAGTGGGCAGAAAAATAATCTTTTCTTACACCACCATACCACCATAATCCCCTCCTGCCCGCTACTCCTCCTCTAATGTTCAAGGTTTTTTCTGGATAGCGGCTATTTTATCTTCAAATTCCGGACATATTATCTCATTCAGGTGAAGACCGACTTCTTCGGGAGTGAATCCAAGAGCAAGACCGAGCAACTGGCTGTAATGGACGACCGGCAGGTTGTAGATTTTTCCGGCTTTTGCAAGCTCTGCCTGTCCGCTGTCATACTGCAAATGGCAGAAAGGGCAGGCGTCCACTATGCAGTCGGCACCTGCCTTTTTCATCCTGTCAAGCTTGTATTCTGTCATCCGCAACGATGTTTCAAGCATGGCCGAACGCACGCCCCCACCTGCACCGCAGCAGCTTGTCTTGCCCTCGTAAGGAGCGCTTTCTGCCCTCGTTGCCTCCACAAGCCTGTCAAAAAATACCGGGCATTCAGAGCTTCCGAGTTTCCTTTCCTTCGTGGGTTTCAGGAGATGGCATCCATAGTGTACCGCCACCCTGAGTTCAAGGGGTTTCTCAATTGCCTTTATGAGTCTTTCAATTCCGATGTCCTTGTAAAGGAACTCAATGATGTGCCTTACTTCGATCGTGCCGAGGTATTCCTTATTTATTTTTTTAAGATGCCGGTTCACCTCGTTCCTCTGGCCTGCATCGCTTTTCAGGACGTTGTTGGCATCCATGAGAGAACTGAAACATCCGTTGCAGAGTGTCAACAGGTCTGTTTTTTTTTCTTCAGCCAGCACAAGGTTCCTTGATGCAAGGGTAAGCCAGGTTATTTTGTCAAACGAGCGAAATACCCCGGGGGCAGGGCAGCAGGAAGCTTCCTCCAGTTCACTCCATTTGATATCCAGCCTGTCAAGAACGAGTTTTGTGGCTTTTTCTATGCCCGGGTAGCGGTTCGGGATAAGGCATCCCAGGAAAAGGGAAAGTTCTTTCATTTATTTATCAGCTCATCGAACCCTGTGGATTTGAGGAGGGCTTTTACTTCGGCAAGGGCCTTTGGGTATTTTTGCACCGTCTCGGTCTCTCCCAGCCCAATCTTTTCTCGTATTGATATGTGTTTGTCGTCTATCGGGATCGCATGTCCTGTTTCCAGCAGGAATTCGCACACTTTCCTGTGGGTGGGGAGTATCTTTCCTTTTTTTACTGCTTCGCTACGGAGCAAAAGTACTAAATCTGTGACTTTTATTCCCCGCGGGCATCTTTCCTGGCAGTTATAGCATGTGGTGCACATCCAGAGTTCGGGTTCTCCTGATACGTCCTTCTTCATAGAATCCCTGATTATCTTCCTGACGTTCAGGCTTGTGTACCTGCCCGAAGGACAGCTTGCATGGCATGTGCCACACTGGAAACAGGTGAGTATATCGGACTTTTTCATTGAGTGAATAATGTGAATACTGGTATTTAAGGATTTAAGGGATTTAAATATAAAAGTATATACTTATTTCAAGTACCATATCCAGCTTTCACCATATATGATGTATAAAACATATACTCCAAAAGACAGTACTACAGTTAGTATCAGCACCCATTTGGCCAAATTGAGATCAGGAGTTTTACCATGAGCCATTTGTTCCAGTGCTCTGATAATAAGCCAAAAAGTGGAAAACGTTCCGAGCATTACTATAAAACCCCACGGTAGCCAATCAGTCATATTCTAGTATGGGATGCATTCAATTAAATACCTGATGGTTGGCGCGGCTTTGCTACATAATTTCCGGTTTCCAAGGATAAAGAACGTTATGCTCCGGCCCATGTTGTAGCGATTTTCATTGGAAGTATGGTACATTTTCTTCTTTAATTTTGCCTAAGGCTTTATTGTAGACAAAAAAATGAAAGGGTTGCCAGGACTCCTACTTGGCATTGGAACTGACAACATTGAAGAAAAGATATATGTTCGTTACTGTAGGACCTTCGACTTTTCCTGCTGTCTTTGCGGCTTCCAATGCGGCGTTAGAAGTCAGGCAACCTGAACCAGCACTGCATGCTCCGGTCTTCGGATTAGGCCAGATAGCAGGATCTGTAACTGTCCAAACCTGTAGCTTCCACCAACCGCCTTGAGCACCTTTAGTTCCATGGCCACTGATAATATGGCTATGTACAGGTACTGGACTGACCATTCCGGCTGCGTTGGCAGTAAATGCAGGATGATTGATGCATTTGAGAGTTGTTGTAGTTTCAGGGCATTGGGTGAAATTATTTGCTCCTAATGTCGGATCAAATAATCCGCCAACTGTTGATGGTCCAAGGAATACTGGTACAATGACATTCAGATCATTGCTTGCAACATCCGGAACAGGGTCTTTAAATGCATCTACTCCGATTATACAAGGACTGGATGTCGGACTTGTCGCTGGTCCGGGAGAATTGCAGAAATAATTCTGTGAATACTGAATCGTTACCACCTTGCCATCATCGAAAGCCAAAGTTGTTCCAACTGCTTCAGGCGCCCGAGAACCACGAGCTAATGCAGGATTTATTGCAGCTCCTATTGCAATTGCAATTGACAGCAATGCTATCAATCCTAATATTTTTACATTTTTCATATATGCCTCCCTTAATCTCTTATTGAGTTCCGATTAAGCAGGTCACTTCCCCACTTAATCTATAGAAAAAATAAGAAATTTTTATCTTAATTTCATGGACTCGAAAGTGATTTAAGATATTCTACCAGATCACCTTTTTCCTGAACCGTCAGGTTCAGATTAAAATGCTTGTCGTAATGATTTACAACATCCAGAAGTGTCTTGAAACGACCATCGTGATAGAAATGACCTTTATTGTCGGCATTCATATTTATGCCATTCTCTCTCACAAATATGCCGCCCAGGTTCATTGTCTTATAAAGGCCGTCAGGGGCTCTATCTGCCTGGAAACTATCAATACCTATATCAGCTGGTGTATGTAGATTCCATCCAGGCTCGGTCCAGAGCGGCTCAGCATGGCAGTTGTTGCATCCCGCTTTCCCGCTGAAGAGTTCATCTCCGCGTTCAGCCGCATCCTTATCAAAGTCTACACCCGGCTGCGGCACCGGCGACGGAAGGGCAAGTTGATAGAACTGAAGAGCCGGAAGCTTCGATGTTATCAGGTCATCATCTGGATTTGTTCGCACATGTCCGAATCCATTTGCTGCGGCTATTGGGAACTTTGCCGCATTATCCAGTCGTGGATCAAAGAACGTTCCTGTCCCATGCATTTCAAGGTTGGCAACCAGGGCATTCCAATACGGGATTGAGCCCCATGCTCCTGTCCATGTATGCTGGTTGAAACCTGCCAGGCCGAAAGCATTCGGAATTAATGTAGCGCCAGACACATTCGTCCCTGTCACGACGCCATCGGTGACCTGTTGGGGATTAAATGCTTTGCCGTCCAGGAAAATTTCGGCATCGAATTTCCCGGGTCCCCAACTATTGAGCACGGTTCGTACCGTTGCTTCATTTGTACCCAGAAGGTTGGCGACTGAAGACAGGTCGGGAGAAAGATTTACAATTGCGCCGACATTCAGATCACGGTTTGCCCAGCCGTCCAGCCTGTGGCCAATGCCAAAAGCGAGCGAGTTATCGACCGTTGAATGGCACAGGGCGCATGTAATGCCTACAGTTTTAAGAGAGCCGTTCTTTTCAAAAGTGCCGTTAATTCCAACAACCGCGTTAAGCTTGAGCAGAGCAAGTGTGGTAGCGGGATCATCGAGATTTACCTTGCCTTTCTTTATATCTTTAACAAGGTTTTTTGGAAGGGCATCCACGTCAACTTTCAAGCCCACAGCCAGTGCGGTCTTCGGGCTGACACCCGGTCCTATGCCACCATTGGCTGCGCCTTCAATGGCCTTATGAAGTTGAAGCGTGTCCCCCCAGAATGCCTCATCACCGAAAGTATCGAAACGAAAAGCCTGCCTGCCTTCCATGACCATTATGTTCGCGTTCATAAGAATCGGATCCTTTTTCATCAGGCTATCACTGATTTTATCATTGACGAACTGCTGAACATTTTCACTGATGTGGTCCTGTGTTGTTTTCTCTGAGGCCGCATTTACGGCATTCAAGCCAATAACACTCCCGGCAACGAGTGCAACAACTAAAATACCAATTAAATTCATTTTATTCATATTTACCTCCCACTATTTTATATCAGAAAATTCTGATGCAAAATAGAAAACTACGATGTTATATATACTTTCTGCTATATGAGAAACCTATTTTTATATATTTGGATTAATATCAACTGCCGAGATTGGCGAAAAACCCAACTCACCGTTATTACTCTTGTGGCAAAATATGGTTCTTCATATCTTGTATAAAAACCAACAATATATCATCAAAGCAAGATACAGTTATTATGCATGAGCGCAGTTTACATTTGGAGTGAGATAATGCGTTTTGAGACATCTGTAATACAAAAAATCCAGAGGACTCAGGACATTATAAGCATACGATTCAATATGCCAAAAGATTTTGAGCATATGCCGGCTAAGTTCATGTTCATAAAGCTTAAAAGCTGCGGAAAGGAAATGGAAAAACACTTTACCATATCGAGCAGCCCCACAAAGCAAGATTATATTGAAGTGACAAAAAAGCATACAGGCGATGAATTTGCAAATGCTCTTGCAGCGCTGAAAGAAGGAGATAAGGTGACTATTAACGCGCCTGTCGGAGATTTTAAATTCAAGGGAGAATACGGCAAAATAGGTATGTTCTCAAAACCAGAAAGAATCTGCAAGTATACATCCACATTTCTCTGGACGCTTGTACAGTTCTCACGCAGGAATAACCTCGAAGCCCCCTATGTATAAGGTGGGTAACTGAAATGCAAAAGCCTTATGCCCTTTTTGGTGGCAGGATATGAGCCTCAGTGGAGTTCTGCTTGCTGTCTATACTGTAATTTTGATTATCCTCTTCATTTACGGGTTTAATTGCTTTGTGCTAACCTACCTTCATCGGAAGAAAAAACATGAGAAAGCCCCGAACCTGACTTACTACCCGGCGGTCACTGTCCAGCTTCCAGTTTACAATGAACAATACGTTGTGGAACGCCTTATAAAAAAAGTTGCACAGCTGGATTATCCTCGTGAGAAGCTTGAGATACAGGTGCTGGATGATTCCACGGATGAGACAACAGGCATTATTGAGAAATGCGCTGGCGAGCTTCAGAAAAAGGGAGTGAACGTCTGCCACATTCATCGAACAAAAAGAGAAGGGTACAAGGCTGGCGCGCTAAGAGAAGGCATGAAATGCACCCGAAGTGAATTGATTGCAGTTTTCGATGCGGATTTCCTGCCGGATACGAATTTTCTCAGGAAAACCATCCCGTATTTTCAAAACCCCGAGGTCGGAATGGTTCAGACATGCTGGGGTCATATTAATGAGAATTATTCTCTTCTCACAAAAGCCATAGCCATCGGGATTGACGGACATTTCCAGATAGAGCAGAATTCAAGGTACAGTTCGGGTCTATTTTTGAACTTTAACGGCACTGCAGGAGTATGGCGCCGGAAATGCATCGAAGATGCAGGAGGCTGGCAGGACGATACTCTCACCGAAGACCTGGATTTAAGCTACAGAGCGCAGCTTCTGGGATGGAAGCTTGTTTTTATCGGCGATGTGGTATCCCCTGCAGAGGTGCCTGTGCAGATAAATGCTTTCAAGCGCCAGCAGTTCAGGTGGGCTAAAGGCTCGATCCAGTGCGCAAAGAAATTGCTGCCCGGAGTGTTATATTCGGATATCTCCTTCTTTAAGAAATTCCAGGCGCTTTTGCACCTCACATACTATGCCGTACATCCCCTGATGGTTATGCTTCTTCTTCTCATTCTCCCTCTCATCTTCCTCGCAGGCGATCGCTTTTCCACGTTTTATTATTGGAGCTTTTTAACGATCGGAACGTTTGGGCCGCTGACCATGTACGCCGTTTCCCAGCGGGAGTTGTATGAAGGATGGAAGAGCCGTTTGAAATATCTCCCTGTTCTTATGTTCCTCGGGACTGGTATATCGATAAACAACACAAAAGCGGTAATAGAAGGACTGTTCAACAGGAAAGGTACGTTCCAGCGGACGCCAAAATTCGGGATTGAGAGGGAAACGGATGACTGGGAAAGGAAAAAATACAGGCTGAATTTCCCGGTAATCACCATAATAGAAGCCGGACTTGGCATTTATGCTCTTGTCGCACTTTATTATTCCCTTATAGCGGGAAACTATTTTCTGATGCCCTTCCTTGCCCTCTACGTCATCGGTTATTTCTATGTTTCAGGGCTTACTATTATGCATTCTATCCCCCGCTCCTGATGTCGAAGCTGGCTGTTGCAGGCATCCGGCTTTCTCTCTTACTCTTTTAGTATCTTCCCATAATGCAGTGCTTCACCTCGATAATAGCCCTAACATAGCTATTATACGGAAAGCAGGACATTGATATGGTACATGTCCGCGATTATCGGCACAGGCTCACCTGTCTCCTCTGACCTTAATCTGCTGCTTCAGACTATAGTCCTTACAGCGCTCATTATCGGAGCAATATTATGCGTTAAAAAGCGCTTTATCGGACATTCAAGGATCATGACCGCGGTAGTTATTCTGAACGCCGCAGGACTTATATTTGTAATGGCTCCCTCACTTTTTAAATACCTGACATCATCTCTTGAGATTTTTTCATTCGGCATGTTTTCCACCTCTTTGCACGTACTGACCGGAATCTCTGCAATCGCGACAGGTATGGCGTTCATCCTGAATAAGAAGCCCCTGAACGTGCGATTGTGGATGCGCCTGAGTTTCCTGTTATGGGTCAGCAGTTTTATTCTCGGCTTCCTGATATATTTACAGATCGCAGGGCTGATCTGAATTTGTGGCAGTGCTTTTATTGCATCAGCCTGAATGCAACATCTGTTATGAACCCCAGTGGCTTTACTATTATTTCGACTCTCCCGCCAAATCGTCTCCTCAGCTTGTACTGCGCCATAGCCTTAACTATCGCGAACTTCAGCTTGGTTTCGGAAAACCGCGACCTGAACAACAATTTGTGCTTAAGCCTGCTCCTGCTCGCATGCTCTTCCCAGCCTTCTAAAATAACATCGTCCTTGACCCTTTCGTACAGAGGTGTCCCCGGAATTGGATAGGGTAGTGTAAACGACAGATAATCCAGCGGCAGCGATGTGGCAAACCTCACAGTATCAAGTACGGTTTCATCGCTCTCGCCCGGATAGCCTACAATGAAGAATGCTCCTGCTCTGATATTCGCCTGCTTGACAGCATGTATTGCTTCTTGCGCCTTCGCAGTTGTTATGCGCTTATTCATAAGCTCAAGAATTGAATCGTTTCCCGATTCTATACCGAAGAAGATGCTTACGCATCCGGCCCGCTTCATGTTTTCAACAACTTCCCCGTCCACTGTATCAACTCTTGATAGGCATTCCCACTCGATTTCCGCGCCCCTCTCAGTTATCTCTCTGCAAATCTCAAGTATCCTGTCGCGGTTCAGGGTCAGGCAGTCGTCAGCAAACCAGATCCTATCATATCCAAGAGCAATGATGCTTTGCATCTCGTCCACGATATTCTTTGCCGACCTTGCCCTGAACGTATTTCCAAATACAGGCTGGCTGCAGAAGTCGCATTTGAATGGGCACCCCCTTGAGGTTATAAGAGATGTGATGCTGTAGCCGAACTTTTTTGTATATTGCTCTTTATATCCGTTGTTATCAAAAAGTTCCCTGCCGGGCATCGGAATGCAATCCAGCTCAGCAACAGGTTCTCTCTTTTCTGTATATTTTATACAACTCCCATCCCGATAGACTATACCTTTTATTCCAGACAGGTCTCCTTTTCCTTCTACTGCCCTCTGGAGCTCAAGCATGGTTTGCTCCCCCTCTCCAACCACAACAACATCGAAAACCTCGAGGAACTCTTTCGGATTCAGCGTGGGTTGGGGTCCTCCTGCCACAAGTAATTCGCAATCGTCTCTCACAAGCCTTGCTAAATCTTTGGCCTTTTCGGTCATTGAAAACATCGAATAGATGCCAATTATTTTGGAGCCCGCCTTCCTGATCCGTTCCAGTGCTTTTCCCTGACTCAGGAAGGTGCAGTCTATGATTTCCGCACCGATGTCATTCGCTTTAAGATACGCTGCTATATATCCCAGCCCGAGCGGAGGAAACCTGAATATCGAATTATCGCCGTCAGGTAGAAAATAAGGATAGACAAGCGTTACTCCACTTTTCATATAACCTCCCATAACTATAATACAGCTATCCCTACAAATAACTTCATACCCACACCCTGCAAATGAACGGATGATCAATCAATGGCTACAGAGCTGACAGAACCCATTACCATCAGGATATCCGACAGAGTATCCCTCAGACTTTACCCGGATTCAAGACCCCACAACCTGGAGATCGCAGACCTCCAGAAAGGCGTTGTGCTCATGCTTGATGGCAAAGAGCTGATCGGTGAGGGAGCCGGCTTTGGGGCTCCTGTCGTCAGGTATGATGACGCTACTTTTTTCTCAACATCTGCCAGGGTATATGTATGTGAACCGAAAGTGATAATGAAGTCCTTTCTGATGGATTCGGTATCACGAAAGAGATTCGGTACTGGTGGACCGTATGTTGATCAAATTTATTCCATTCTTCACAGGATCTTTACGTGGTCGTATTTAAGGTTCAAATGCCGCCCCATCTTCAATAAGATAATGGAATTCAGGAGAACGCTCGGTTTGCGCACTGAGTTCGTCAGGGTCAGGTCAAGGGGCATGGTCAATATTACCTACACCCTATCGAGCAGTATGCAGATAAAGGTCGATCTGACAGGACTGGATACCCGGGGATGCAAAGAGATCCTGATCCTGAATGAACAGGATGGGGATTTTTTCAGGAGATACTTTGACGGAGAAGAGGTTACCGGCGACAGGATCGAAGCATGGAGGCAGGTGAACTCAGAAAAAGCCTCCTTTTCTGATGTCAGGGGGTCACTCACGTTCGCACTTGCGAAGATCAACGGCTCATCACTGATCTCAGGGAGGGAGCATGTGAAGCGCTGCCTCTCCTGGTCCGGCCTGGACTATTCTTTGGGGCCGGGTACCCGGGATTTCACTTACACACTTGAAATCACGGATGGATTCGGCAAACACTAAAACTGCTGAATGGAGAATCAAGAAGTACAGGGTTCCGCCTGACACCAAGACTCGGCTCGATAATCATTGGGATATATACGAGTTCATAAATGTTTGTCGGATGGTCAACGACTCTGCCGTGAATCGACGGCACATCACGGCGCCGGCGCTTGAGGCTTTCTATCGCTTATTTGTTGCTATGGGCTTTATATGCAATCGAAGGGTATTAAAATCTATATGCTAATACCATATAACTATTTATAGTTTAAGAGTACTATGTATCCTGTGCCTGATAGAACCATTAGAGAAACTCGAATACTTGCTGAAGATGAGATCATCGATATCTCGGTAACACAAGTACCCGTAACCTCTGAAATCCCTCACGGCGTGAGATACAGCTTCAATTACCGAATCAGAACAGGTGAGGGATGGAGGACTCTGATACGTTTCGATAATGCTCATGTAATAAAAAGACACCGCAAAAGAGATCACAAACATATGTTTGAAAATGACGCGCAGGAGATAGACTTTAACAGCCCAAAAGAATTGATTGATGAGTTAATGAGACTGATAGCAGAAAATCGGAGTAAAATCGATGAAATTAGAAAAAGTTGAAATTGTAGTTATGAACGATGAAGAATATGGGGAGCACCTGAACCAGCTATTTGAAAGGGTCAGGCGCGGCGAGATACACGAACCAGAACCCCATAAGATAATGGCGCGCACAGCAGAGGATATTGGAAAGATTTTGACCCGCGAGCGCCTGCGCTTGCTTGCGGTTATCAGGGAAAAGACACCAGAATCCATCAGCGAGCTGGCAAGGATTTTAAAGCGCAAGGAATCGAATGTATATAATGACCTCATGTTCCTTGAAGGCATCGGGCTTCTTGAACTTAAAGAAGGGAAAAATCACGTCAAAAAAGTGCCGGTTGTTGATTACGACGCACTGCACATTACTGTTCCACTGACTGCTTAGTTCATTTCCAAAAGATGCCTCCTTTTGTGATGTTAAGGGGTCACTCACGTTCGCTCTTAAAAAGATCAACGGCTCATCACTGATCTCAGGAAGAGAGCATGTGAAGCGCTGCCTTCCTGGTCTGGCCTGGACTATTCTTTGAAGCCGGGTACCCGGGATTTCACTTACACACTTGAAATCAGGGATGGTTTTGGCAAAAACTGAAAGCAACGAATGGGTGACCGTTTCAATTCATGTTGGTATTTAAGTTTAAGTGCAATACTTAGATGTGAATAGAAACTATTATAATAAATAACCTTAAATTGGTATTAAAAAATGAATGATAAAGACGATTCAACTTATGAAAAATCCAACTTGTTTTATTAGCTATTCATGGGATAATGATGAACACAAAGATTGGGTTAGAGGATTAGCAACAGAATTAATGCATAATGGTATCGAGACAAAATTAGACCAGTGGGATTGTCATCTTGGAATGGATTTGACGAATTATATGGAGACTTGTGTAAGAGAGTCAGATTTCGTTTTACTAATATGCACGCCAAATTATTGCCGAAAGGCAAATAATGGTCATGGTGGTGTCGGATATGAAAAGAATATTGTTACAGGGGAAATTTTCGAAGGTATAGCATCTCCCAAAAAATTTGTGCCTGTTCTTCGAAAAGGAAGTCCAATAGATTCTCTACCTTCATATCTTAAATCAAGGATGTTTATAGATTTTAGAAATGATAACACTTTTGACTTAAATATTAAACAATTAATAAGGCATCTACATAATTCTCCTAAATATATTCGGCCTGATTTAGGAGAAAAACCCAATTTATCTGAAGAGGTAAAAAAGCAGAAAATAGAGAGTGTATCTATTTCAAAAAGGCCACAGTTAGCAATATATAAGCAAGGATATAATTTTGCAATCAAAAATATGGGGAAGTTGCCATTCTACGCGGAAGAATTTGCTGTTTCATGGATAGATAAATTCTCTAACAAAGATTTCGAAGATTTTAAGGAAGCATATAATTTTGCGATTAAAGATATGGGGAAGTTGCCATTCTACGCGGAAGAATTTGCGTTTGCACAATGTAAATAAGTAATATCGAACATATCTATTTTAAGAAAAGTGTGTCTAATTTTTTGTTAGATTCATTTTATTGTTTCAATTTATAATAGTGGTTATCCTGATGTGCAACACCTTATGAAAGCCTTTCTAAAATACGGGGTCATGATGAACTTCATATCCTTCGATAGCCTTTGCTTCTCAAAAATATCTCCGTTACCCATACGGTATTCCCCTCAACCACATAAACGGCTCTGTAATCCCCTATCCTCAACCTGTATAAATTCTCTCTTCCTTTTGTGCCCTCTAATTTTTTAATATCAGCTTTTGGTCTATTCCTGAAAGGATCATTTTCCAGGTTCCGGTCAATTTTATCTTGTCTCTTGTATCTGCATCTAATTCCCTCAGGAACCTGACAGCATCGGGATGAACCCTGATGTTATAAACCATCAAATTTCATCCAGGGAGACAAATTTATCCTTATCTTGAAGGCGTTTGTACTGCCGCTCCCTGAAATCTTCAATATTTACCTGCTTCATTATTCGGCGCAGGATGTTATCATAGGTTTCACCCTTTGTGCCGTATGATTTTAACATATCTCTAACTTCTTTTGTTATCGGGATAGTAGTTAATTCGTTCATATTTAATCAACTTATAATAGTTATTAAAACTATAAGTATTTGGAAAATATCTTCAAGATTTGGTAGTCTCCATCTACAGACGTTGTTTTTTGCTATTATAATATAGTATGTATTTATACATATTATATCATTAAAAATTATTTTTAATGAAGTACTTTGGCTCAGACCCACCTCTCCACTTGATATGATAGATAAATATAACTTAAAATAATATAACCGAGAGTTCGTTTTGAGTTCGTTGTTAAATCTTTGTGTATATAAACAACGAACTGAGACGAACTCCAACGAACTCTCGTTGTAGGTACGCTATTTTCATAATCTACCCTAAATTAAATTAGGTATTCTTTCAACATCAACAGTGTTTCTATCTCTGCTAAAATTGACCAGAACTCCGAGTTTTATCCCTGTAGCTTTTAGATAATTCAAAAGTTGTGCCTTGTGTAAGCTTGTTATTTCATTTACAGTTTTCATTTCTATAATTATCTTATTGACAATACACAAATCAGCGATGTAATCCCCTACTATTTTATTCTTGTAGATAACCTTAATCGGATACTGTTGCTTGATTTCAAAACCTCGTTCCTCAAGTTCTATTTTCAATGCATTTTCATAAACCTTTTCAAGAAATCCTGGACCAAGTACATTCTTTATTTCAATGCACGCTGACTTTATTTCATAAAATTCTTGTTTATATATTAATTCCATCATATCCCTCTGCAACATTGTTAAGATAATCTGCTGTACAAGTTGCCACGACAGATATCCTTCTGAATGTAAATCCCGGTGCCAAGCAGTGTGAAAATATTCGATACATTTAATAATATTATTAGGAGTTGGACTTTCATACCAATCCAACAGTTTATTGTCGCCATAGCGATACTCATCGGGATATATACGAACTCATAAATATTTGTCGGATACTTAAAGTATATCACAGTGCAGGAAAGAGATGTAACGTGTACGCAGAAATTATCAGGCACAAGATCGGATCATTGCTTGAGAAAGATGAATCGGCTTTACTTCTGAGCCTCTTGATACAGATTCCCCTTGCCTTTTTCCTGGGTCATTTCTATGATATAAGAATATCAATGGGGACAGGGTATCTTGTTGCCGGGGGCTTGAATCCCTATGAACAGCACTACCTTGGTGGCATTTTCAATCACGAGATATTCCAGGGAATAACTCAAGGCTTTGGGTATCCTCCTCCGTGGGCTATGCTCCTCGGGCTCATCTATCTCTTTTCCTATAAAATCGTCCCTGACCTGTTCCTGTATAACTTTGCGATCAAGCTCCCTATAATAGCGGGAGACATACTCCTTGCCTATGCTGTAAGAAATATGCTGCTGCACGATCTGAAGATCGATCGAATAAAAGCCAGAAAAGCGTGGCTTCTTATTCTATTTAATCCATTTATCCTGATCACGTCCTCTGCCTGGGGCCAGATCGACGGGATCGTTGCTCTCCTTGTGATATTATCATTTCATTACCTGCATCGCAAAATGACCGACAGGTCTGCCGTCCTGCTTGCGCTTGCTATTTCCCTGAAACCTGTTGCTCTGCCGCTGCTTCCCCTTCCGATCATATACACGGCCCGCGGCTCAATGAAAAGTTGCGCAAAATATCTCATAATCTCCCTGGCATCGATTCTTGTTCTAACAGTAGTCCCGTTCTACCTGTTAGGCTGGAATCCCGGGCCAGTATTCCGAAATTGGGATTATCACGAAACGGTTGCAGGAGGTTTATCCATCTTTGGTTTCATGGAAATCCTGCACGGCGCATACCATATCCCTGATTTCCTGTACGTGCTCGGGTTTGTATGGATACCTGCTGTAGCAGCAGGCTATATCTTCCTGCATCCGCGGTCCAATTCGCCGGAGGAAATGACACGGAGCGCCGCCAGCTTGATCCTGATATTCCTGCTCACCCGCGCCTGGGTTTCAGAGCCCAATCTTGACCTGCTCATACCATTCCTGGTAATGGCGATGACATTGAATAACATATCACGGCAGGTCTATACTCTCGCCTGGTCTGTACCTCTTGTTTTTGCATTCTTAAATACATCGATCCCGCAGCTCTTTGCACTGGTATATCCACAGGTTATCGGAGACCTGTCGGGTATTGACCTAAAGATACGTGGCGCAAGGCTGATGGCAGGTTATCTTACGGATCTGGCGTGGCAGGTCACGGGCTGGTATATCGTTATCAGGTTGAACCGGGACTTATTGAGGAGCAGGTTCAAATAACTCACATACTCGCCAATACCAAGCTTGCTTTCTTCTTTTTCCCTGGCTTTAAAAGCTATTGGAATCTCCTTTACGTTATTGTACTTTCCTTTTACCAGTATTTCGAGCAGGATTTTGAAGCCATGGGGATTGAATAATATGTCCTCAATAACACTCTTTTTAAGGAAAAAGTACCTGTTCATGGGATCTTTCATATCCGTTAAAGGCGAGGCAATCCTGGGAATTAGCCTTGTTATATTCTTTTTCTCATTATACGTTGGGATGATAACTGATACATCAGCCATATACTTCCCCCGTCATGCGGATAGCCGCCAGACCAATTTTTATGCACTGTGACAAGATCACCACTCTAAGAGTGGCAGTAAATGTATAGATTCGTATAAGTAATTATACATAATTTTCATTTGCTCTTGCCAATCAATAATAATTCAATACTTTTAATTTCCAGCGTTGCATCTGCAGGTATGATACTTTCAAAATTGATATCAAATCGCAGCATCTCACCGGGTTTAGCAACACGTTCATCATCCCAATTCAGAATCAGTTGAGTTCCGGTATTATCGTTCGGAATTGCCAGCATCTGAGTTCTATCAAATTTTCCCTGCAAATATATGTTTAACTTCCACATTTCTCCGAATTGTGATGCATTTGGTGACCAAATATTGAAAAACCATAACTGGACATTCTTAATCTCAGTAATATTGAATTCTGTCTCGTTATAATGATATACATGTATCCATAATGTCAGATTATCACCTGATCTTATGACTGTCGGTTCTGACAGATTATCAAATGCGTACCACCTCAGGCGGAAATTCTCGGGATTGAACCAATCTATTTCAGCACTCTTCTGCAAATCAGGTTTCAAATAAGTGGCGATCTTTTGATCGGAATGAAATATAAACCATATATAAGGCAATTGAACTGCTATGAGTAATCCTATAATAATAACAATTTTTTTCCACGTATTCATAACTAGCCTCTCTTCTATCTGTTCTTCTCACAATTCTTTATGCCATTAACTTGACTTTTTTTACATTAATACTTATTTCAAAAAGGAAAATGCCGTCATGATAACCTGTCCTGAAGAGGAGGATACGGGATGACCCCATGTGGCGGCAGTGCAAGCGATATTTGGAGCCTGATCCTGCTTTCCTGTTTAATTATTGGATGCATTCTGATATTGGAGAAACTATTTATCTCTTGGACTCCATGCACTAAAATGTGGGAGGAAAAATAACATGCCTATAGACCAGGATTTCATGAAAAAGCCTGTAACAGGTGAACACAAGGGACACAAAGTAAGGGGAGAAATCAACCCCCCGGAAAAACTCGGTATCCACGGCACCCATGTCGCTGTGGACCATGACTGCTGCGAAGGCGACGGCATCTGTATCTCGGTCTGCCCTGTGGGCGTATTCGAGTGGGTCGGATCGCCGGGGCACCCGAAATCCGATAAAAAGTCCGACCCTGTGAACGAGCCTGAATGCATATTCTGCAGGGCTTGTGAGGCGCAGTGCCCGGTGACGGCAATAAAGATAACGGAGTGATTATCCGCATACTTGCGGTTACTTATTTCTTTAAAAATAGCAACAATAAACCACTCCTTAAACGATGGCCTTATTTATCCTCTGCATATAAAGACAATCTGATGGAACTATCCCCAATAATAGAAAAAATCCAGGCTTCAAAAGACCTCAATTTTGAGGACGGTCTGCACCTTATGGAGTCAAAGAATCTCCCTATCATCGGTGCACTTGCCGATCACGTTCGCAAAAAGACTGCGGGCGACAGGGTAATGTTCGTAACGAACTGCCATATAAATTACACTAACATATGCACTTCAAAGTGCAGGTTTTGCGCGTATTACAGGCAGGAAGGACAAAAAGGAGCTTTTACACTTACAATCGATGAGATAATGGAGAAAGCCCAAAAAGCCAGGAGTTCAGGTGCAACAGAGCTTCATATCGTCGGTTCCCTCAACCCTGCGCTTCCATTCGGATACTACGAAGAAGTGCTAAGCAGGCTGCATGAAAAGTACCCTGAAATATCCCTCAAGGCATTTACGGCAGTCGAGATCGCACACCTTGCAAAAACATCGGGACTGAGCATAAGGGAGGTGCTTCTACGCCTGAAAAAAGCGGGACTCACCGGTCTTCCCGGGGGAGGAGCGGAGATTTTTAATGAAGAGATACGCAAAATTGTCTGCCCCGATAAAATAAGCGGTGAAGAATGGCTAAAAGTAATGGAAACCGCCCACGGGCTGGGGATAAAGAGCAATGCTACGATGCTCTACGGCCACATCGAAACACCGGCAGATATCGTAAACCATATCCTGAGGATAAGAGACCTCCAGGAAAAGACTGGAGGATTCCAGGCATTTATTCCCCTGCGGTTTCATCCTGACAACACCGAGCTACAAAAAAACGGGATCGTAAGATATGGCCCCACGGGTTTTGACGACCTTAAAATGATCGCGGTCTCGCGCCTTTTATTGAACGGCTACATCAATAATATCAAGACCTACTGGGTCATGGTCGGGGAGAAGCTTGCACAGGTTGCCCTCTACTACGGCGCGAACGACATCGACGGGACGGTTATGGAGGAGCGAATCACGCATGCTGCAGGGAGCGCAACGCCTGAGTGTATGCCCAAAGACAGGCTGATACATTTAATAAGAAATGCTGGCAGGATACCTGTGGAAAGAACCTCGAATTATGAAGTGATAAGGAAGTACTAAAATCTACAACAAGTTGACAGACAACGTTTCAGTCAATCAAATCCCAAACATCTATCCTAATGAAGCATTTGAATATTTGGGATTAGAAAAAACACCAGAAAAGGTATTGATTGCCGTATAAATTCAAAAAACTGAATAAAAGAGGCAAAAGATGCAGCTAATTCAAACCTGCATAATCTATTACTGCTTTCTGGTCGTTAAGGAATTTAATAATCTTGTCAAAATCGATATCATCTCGGGATTTTTTGTTTTCAACTTTCATCCTGCAGGAGCTATTTATCCTGGACAGATTACATATTTCTTCAATCATATTAATCTTGATAAGAAACTTATCCCGGTGAATATATATATTTAGAGAAAGAGGCAGAAGTTGACACAATAATCCCAATGATAACCTGAAATTGATGTGAATTATTAGAAGTCATCTACATCTCCATTAAAACAAGCTCAAATTTTATACCCATGCATGATTGGCAGAACCCCAGGAATTCTTTTGCATTAACAGACATTTCATCATAAAGGGATTTCGAGATATAAAAAATAATATGAACTTTTCCGGGGTTGTCTGTCGTCCTCTTTTTAATCTCGCCGTGAAGTTCCTCAAACAGGGCAACAAGCGTCTTGAAATTTATCCTTTTCAGAACACGGATGCGTCCCGCCCCCGCCTCATCCACCCAGATGCGGTAATTGGCGGTTTTGCGGACAAAAACATCCTCTTCGTTCATATTATTCTGTATTTTTCCTGCGGGATTCCATATCCCATCTTACTTCTTCGGCCAGAAACCGTCTCTTGCCGGCGATCATATCAAGCTGTTCATAGATATATTCCCGCAGGAATACATCTTCAATATTCTCAGCATCATTTTCTATTTCATACAATCGTGCGAGCAGGTTACTAAGCTCTTTATGTGCATGGCTCCTGTTCGTACTCTGCCAGCTGCCTTCTATCAAGACAAGTGAACGGCTCAATCTTTCAAGGCCAATCCTTAAACGCCTGTACTGCGGCTTCTTCAGTTTCTCTTTTGCATATATCTCATATTCTGCTACAAATCTTTTCTCTGTACCCTCAGGCTCCGTCTCATCTGATTTTTCATGGAAGGCAAAAACGATCCCTTCTTTGGTTTAACATATTTTGTCACCGCCCCTTCTATATAAATAAACGATATATATCCCTGAAGATTCAGGCAGGTTTTGTCGCTATTTAATCAAAACCAGAATTATCATGACAATAATTGCCTTATGGATTAAGCATTTGAATTACTTTATCAAATAGTTTAAGCGATAATTTATGATGGATCGTTTTATACCAGGTAGCGAACCGATTCGGGAGGGCGGCGATGCAGGAAAAGAATCAGAAAAATTTAATTCTTCCCTGATCGAAGGATTTTCACCGTCAATGAAACTTATCCTCAACATACTCGAGAACCGCGGCCCTCTGACCCAAAAGGAAATAGCAAAGGTGACTCGTCTCCCGGCAAGGACTGTGAGATATGCCCTGAGCAGGTTAAAAGATGAAGATATTTTGGAGGAGCGAGAATATTTCCAGGATGCCAGGCAGTGTTTGTACCGGATAAAATGTTAATTGTTAAATAAAATCTTAGGAAAGGATTCATGTAATTTTTGCCTTGATCTTTTGGATTGCAGAATGAATATATCAAATATTGCTTATTCGCTCGATTTGAATATCTATCGCAATTACTGAGGTATACGGTGATTTAAATGACGCGACAAGAAAAAAGAAGGGATTTACTTTGCACCCAATAATGGATACCGAAAAAGTATAACCGCCAATAAGACCATAAAAGATAGCAAGGAATCTGCATTGTTCAGAAACCTGGATGATTCCCGGCTGGAGGATTACGTCTGGTGGTTGATATGACTTCAACCAAACAATACAGATGCCCTAACTGCAAGCATACAATACCGGTAACTCGTGCAGACTTCATCGAAGGAATCGCGATGGTGTCATGCGGTGACTGCGGCATGGGTTCATTTGTGATAGAAGAGGGGGTGTTAATAAAATGAATTATGCAAAAGAAGAATCAGATGTAGAAATCGAAAATATAGATGATGATGAAGACCTTCAGCGTTTCCTGCGGGGAGGCTTCGGGGCAAAATGAACTAATGGCAATTCTTTCCTTTTATATTCCGGAATTGGAAGAATTATAGATAAAATAGCCGGTTTAGAGGATTTAAAATATGTATGCCATATTTATAGCATATGCCCATAAAGGGTGATGTGCCTGTGTGGGCACATCCGCCTCCTATGCACCGCTGCATCGCATAGGATAGATTTTTATTCATACGAACGATTGCCTGAATGGGTATGGATATATATCATGAAATCATCAGGGTTTTAACGAGTTAAAAAAATGAGAAAGAAAGTACCTGCTGTTCTATTGGTTGTGATTGTGCTCCTGGTCCCTCTTAGTGGTTGCATTCAGAAGCAGGAAGAACCGAAAGAGAAGATCACCGTGAAAATAGGGTACCTTCCTTCCATGTGCCAGTCCATATACGTCCTGAAGGAGCACAAAACGCTGGAGCGCGGGCTTGGCGTTGATGCTGTTGAATATAAAAGATACGAATCCGGGCCTTTAATAACCCAGGCTTTTGCCCAGGGAGAAGCCGATATAGGATTCATGGGAATACCGCCCGTGATGATAGGGATCGATAAAGGGGTTCCCATAAAAGTAATAGCATCCACCCATTCGGAAGGCTCGTCCCTTATAGCCAGCAAGAAATATAAGAACCTGACAGAACTCGGAAGCATAGGCTCGGTGCTCAAACAGTTTGACGGCAAATCCATCGGCGCCCCGGGTAAAGGCTCGATACAGGATGTTATAATCAGGACTGAACTGAAAAAAGCAGAAGTGAATGCTACCATCAAAAATATTCCGGTTGCCTCCACTTTGCCTGCATTGCTGAACGAAGGACAGATAGATGCATATGTTGTATGGCCTCCTTTTGAGATGGAGGGTGTGTTGAAAGGCTATGGAAATGTAGTAATCCCCTCTGATGAACTCTGGCCCTATAATCCGTGCTGCGCTCTTGTCGTTACTGAAAAATTCGAAAAAGAACACCCTGATATCGTGCAAAAACTCGTGGAATTGCATAACTATGCGTCACTTTTCATAATGTCCCACCCCGACGAGCTTGCAGATGCGGCCAATGCAGAACTCGGTATCGATAATGAGAGCGCCCTTGCCTCGATACAATTCTCGCCCAAATACTGTGCGCTGCCTGATGAAAGGTACATCAACAGCACAATGCAGTTCGTGAATGCCCTGAAAGAATTGGGCTATACCACAAATAACCTGACCGAAGATCAGATATTCGACTTGAAATACATCAAAAAGGCACACCCAGGTCCCTACGATGAGCCGGGAACGGTCAGGGATGACCCGGTTATCAATAAAATAATAAAAGGATAACAGGAATCATGAATGCCAGATGGGCTTATTACCTTATTTTGCCGTTTATTTTCCTGGCTCTCTGGTATGCTGTTTCAGAGGCAGAGATTTATCCGCCGTATATCATCCCGCCGCTTGGCATGGTGGTAAGGTCATTTGTCGAACTCATAAACACAGGTACTCTTTTCCAGCATATTTTCTGGAGCGTTGTCAGGGTAATTGCTGGTTTTGCACTGGCTTCTCTTATCGGGATTCCCCTTGGGATAGGAATGGGCTGGTCGAACAACCTGATGCGCCTTATCGAACCCCTGACCAATATTATACGCCAGATACCACCCATTGCATGGGTTCCCTTCGCCATGATATGGTTCAAGGCAGGAGTTGTTGAATCCTCTGCTTTCATAGTCTTTATAGGGGCATTTTTCCCCATACTGCTTAATACAATAACCGGGGTCAAAGGTGTCCCTGTTTTGTTCATTGAATCCGCCTATACCCTGGGAGCCAGCAGCAGGCAGATACTTACAAAAGTGGTTTTGCCTGCCTCAATGCCGAATATTCTCTCAGGGCTCAGGATAGGAATCGGGATAGGCTGGATGTCTCTTGTGGCGGCTGAGATGATGGGGCAGGATTACGGCCTTGGGAGTTTCATTATCGTTTCATCAACCGTGTTGCGCATGGACAGGGTTGTTGTCGGGATGATTACTATAGGTCTCCTCGGATTCCTGATGGACAGGCTTTTTAAAGAGGTTGAATCATCGCTTTTATCGTGGAGGGGACATTGATGCTTATTATTAAAAACGTGTCAAGGACATTTACTGCAAAAGGTGTTATGGTCCAGGCGCTGGACAATCTAAATCTGGAAGTCAGGGATGAAGAGTTCATATGCATCCTTGGCCCCTCAGGCTGCGGAAAGACCACACTGCTGCGTATAATAGCGGGACTGGATAAACCCACCTCAGGGGAGATACTG
Organism: Candidatus Methanoperedens sp.; assembly: GCA_036567605.1. Taxonomy (GTDB): domain Archaea; phylum Halobacteriota; class Methanosarcinia; order Methanosarcinales; family Methanoperedenaceae; genus Methanoperedens. The sequence continues at coordinate 81,515 of DATCUE010000133.1, forward strand.
CTTGACGGTGCAAGGATCGAGAATCCCGGGCAGGAAAGAGGTATGGTCTTCCAGGACTATTCCCTGTTCCCGTGGAGGACTGTAATTGATAATATCGCATTCGGTCTTGAAGTCATGGGAGTGGATAAAGAAAAAAGATATGAAAGAGCGCGCGAATACCTGAAGCTGCTTGACTTGGAAAAATTTGAGAACAGTTTCCCCTATGAGCTGTCGGGCGGGATGCGCCAGAGAATCGCCATCGTACGCGCCATCATAAATAATCCCACGCTCCTCCTCATGGATGAGCCTTTCGGGGCGCTGGACGCCCAGACGCGAAACATCATGCAGGCAGAACTGCTTCGCATCTGGGAGAAGAAACACAAGACCATTTTGTTTGTTACCCATAGCGTGGATGAAGCGGTTTATCTTGCAGATAGGATTGTAGTAATGTCAGGAAGACCGGGTACTGTAAAGGAGATTTTCAATGTTGACCTCCCGCGCCCCAGGATACGGACTAGCCAGGAGGCAAATAGTATAAGGGATATGGTACTTAAATCACTTGGTTCGCAGATTGGAGATGCTGGCAGATAGTGAATCTTCCCGAGTTCTTTCACTGCTTCATCAAAACCCTATTTCTTCAGCAAGCCTTTCATGCATAATGTATTTGCCGCTTTTGATCTCTTTGATATCAGACTCAATCTCTTTTTTTGTTTCTTTGTTGAGTTCTTGAACATCCTCAATTTTAACCATGACACTACTTTTTCTGTTCAATATACTTATGATTGATGTTTATAAGATATTATAGCAACTTGTTTTTATGAGCCATCGAAAAACTCGGCGCGATGCAGTTAACAGGTTCGTCCGACATCCCTGATAAGGGGTGCGCCGTCTCCTCAAAGGGATTCGGCTTGCAGAACTTTTGGTAATGCGCTGGGAAGTGAAATAGTTTATTGCAGGACGTTGGGAATAAAACGCTATTTGCTATCGTAGATGAGATGCAAAACATCATAAATAAGGCTCATGAAGATAGAGAAAGAATTAAAGCTCTACAATCTGCTTTTGAAATTGACATGGAAAAGGATGGACGTTCATTATCTCCTAAAAAATTGGAGAGGTTAAGAGATTCAATGAATCGTGCTATTCCAGGGGTACGCAGAATAGCTAATTGGTTTAATGTCTGTATGGAGAACATTGGAAAGAATATCAGTATAGGCAGAAGTAGAGTACATGAGATATTGGCTTCAGCAGGTATCTTTGACAAAGAAAAGAAAGTTGAAAAGAAGCCAAAGCATTTGAGTAGGCCAGAAAAACCGCTTGTAAGTTTTTCTATGGACTTTACCCAGAAAGAATCGGCAACGGGAATACTGGATATGTTTTCGGTCTTCTTGATATGCATAATGACACTTTCATAACGTTGACCGGTCATCCAGAAAAAAATGGCGACATTGTTGCAAAAAATCTGGAAATCCTCAAGCAAATATAATCGAAAAAGCAGAAAATTGAGATAAGGTCTGATCGTGGAAAAGAATTTTATAATGAGTCAGTAAGGAATTTTTGTAATGAAAACAATATACTTCTCCACTTTATCCCCAAAGGAAGCCCGTGGCTGCAAGCCTTCATTGAAAGAGGTTTTCGAACTATAAAGGAGGAATTTCTAAACCTTGTATGGATCGGAGATTGGAATAAATTCAATGATGTGCTGCGAGAAGCCAGGTATGGATATAACCATAGACCCAACTCCGCATTTGGCTACAGGAACCCTTTAGAAGTTATGGCTACAAAAATTTCAAATTTACCCCAACAGGTCGCTGGACACTAACCCTAAGAAACATTTTACCCTTGATGAAGCCATTTCTCTCATAGAGAAAAAACATAAGCAGCGATTAGCTGCTAAAAATTCACACACAAGAAACGGGTAGAACATCTACAAAAATTCAGCAAATAAAGCTATATAGAATAAATCATTGTGACTTGAGTATAGCTGTGGCTTTATCCGAAAACACTTCCAAAAATTAATAAAATCTGAATAATCCAAAATAAAGGAAATATTTAAGGACAGATGAGACATAAATTAACTTGGGAGTGATGAATTATGGCATCAAACCATGATAAAGTAAGAACAGGTTTAATCCTCTCGCCAGGAGAGGGCAAAATGGTTTCAGCACACGGGTTTCGGGTCGTATCCAAAGTGACTGATGAACTTTCGACAACTCAATCGATCTTTGAATTCACTGCGCCACCGGGATTCGATGTCGGCGCTCACATACACAGCACCCATGAGGAAATCTTTTACATTCTCGAGGGTGAACTCGATCTCAGGGCAGGCGAACAAACAATGCACAGCGCGGGTCCAGGGACACTTATGTTCATTCCGCCGGGCGTGACCCACTGGTTTGCAAATCCCGCCAACACTCCTGCTAGGGTATTGTTCATCGTCTCACCATCGGGGTTTGAGCGGTTCTTTGAAGAATTAATAACAATTCTCAAAAAGCCAGGCCAGCCCGATACCATTGCAATTGGCGAACTACGAAGTAAGTTCAACACCACTCAAATCGCACCCCACATGTTTCGCCATAAAGTTTAGGCGGTAAAATCGTAAAGTCTCTTTCAAAAATCAAACCCTCAACAATTATCTAGCCAAAACCCCGATAATCCTCGACACTCATCGAAACATATATAAACAAACCCGCCAGAATACCTTAGTATGCTCGAGCAATCCATCCGCGCATGGAATCCCTGGTGGGCGCAAAAGATGCCTCCCTCCCTTACCGGAATCAGACGGGATATCACTCAAGATATCATAAAAAGCCTCAGCACCCCTCATATTAAAGACATAATCGGCGTCAGGCGGTGCGGCAAGACCACCATTCTCTACCAGGTGGCGGACCACCTGATATCAAAAGGCTTGCAGGCAAAGGACATCATGTTCCTGAACTTCGATGATCCGTCGATAAATGCAGCCTCATTTCCCGATCTCCAGAAAGAGATCTTTAAAATAAATCCCGATACTTCCCACATCTTCCTTGATGAGATACAGCAAAAACCAGGATGGGAACGCTGGGTCAGGACGCTTTACGACACAAAAAAATTCCAGAGGATATTCATATCAGGCTCCTCTGCAAGCCTGCTGTCGCAGGACATGGGAAGAGTTCTAACGGGAAGGCATATAACCTTTGGCGCCTCGCCTTTTTCCTTCAGGGAATACCTCAAAAAGAGGGGATGGGAAGATTTCAGGTCCGAATTCCTTGCCTATAATAAGGACAAACTCCTTCATTACCAGGAAGCCTATCTTGAAGCCGGGGGATTTCCCGAAACCGTCGGGATTGATGATTTCGGGCGCAAGCAGGTTCTCACATCGCTTTACAACGATATTCTTGCGAGGGATATTTCTTCAAGATACGGTGCGTCCTTTGAGATCACAGACAAAATATGCAGGTTCATGCTGACAAATCCCGGTGCGCTGTACTCAGGCAACAGTGTGGCAAAGGCCACAGGCGCGGCTGTCGAAACTGCCGAGAAATATATCGGCTACCTCAAGGAGTCTCTTTTGATATACGACCTCCCCATCTTTTCATTCAAACTGAAGATGCAGTTCAAGCAGAACAAAAAGACATATCCTGTGGATACCGGTATCAGGAATGCGGTATGTTTGCGATTCTCCCAGGATACCGGCAGGCTTGCGGAAACCGCTGTATTTCTTGAACTTAAACGGCGCAATGCTGAAGTTTACTACTGGAAAAATCTGAACGGACATGAAGTTGATTTTGTAGTAAAAGAAGGGCAGAAAATCGGGGGACTTATCCAGGTCGCATGGAACGTTCGGGATGAAGGCACGCGCAGACGCGAAGAACGCGCTCTTGTTTGCACAATGGAGGAACTGGGTGTTAATGAAGGAATGATTTTGACCGAGGACGAGGAGAAGATTCTTGAAAAAAATGAGAAAGTCATAAAATACATGCCAACATGGAAATGGCTGCTCATGGAATAGATTTTAAGCTCTCTATGAACTCTGTGGTTGGTTTTCTTCATCAGAATGTGCAATTCGTGTTCTCCTCCACAGCGCCATACTTCTTCATACCAGACCGGAAGACATCGGTCAACAATTGCCCTAACAAATAGCTTTATAATGGATAAATCCAACTTTAAGATTGGTGATGAACCAATGAGGAATCGTCTTTGCCAACAGTGAACAGAATTTTGAACCAGCGAAGATAGATCACCTGCCACCATCAGCAAAACTTGTTTTTAAAGTGCTGGAATCCAGCGGCTTTTTGACACAGAAGGATATCGTGAGGCAGACCTATCTTCCAGCAAGAACAGTCAGATATGCCCTGAACAGGCTGAAAGAAGAAAAAGTATTGCAGGAGCGCTTCTATTTCCAGGATGCGCGCCAGAGCCTTTACGGGTTGAACGGCAGTAGTCCGGGGGTGGTGATTGAATAACAATCACATCCTCCTTTGTTTTAAGCGAATGCAGTTTGAATGATTGCCAGGGTGGCGGAGCGGTCACGCAATCGCCTGCAGAGCGATACCATTCCGGTTCGAGTCCGGACTCTGGCTTCCTACAATTTCACAATTCCTGCGTTCCCGCTGCCTTTTAAAATATCCACGTATTCATCTACGAATATATCCCGCATGTTCTCAAGCAAGAATATATTCCGGGTGCAAAGCAACACCTTATTTGCCGTGAGACGCAAAGGGTCGCAATTTTCCATCCATAAAACAACTTCATTTGATTCGCTCATCTATTATCTCCTTCTTTAACATGGAATTTTATGTAATCTTCAGTGCCACTCTCACTATGAAATAGGATATATATATTTCTAAATATAGTGGCATAATTTATAACTATTATTATGAAAAACGAATATTCAAGACAAGAATTGTCCCTAATCTTTAACTTCTGCTGCTTCAAGCGGTGGTAATTTGGATTTATCTCTTAGAAATGCAATCTCTATTGAGGAAAGTAAATTCCCGTTCACATCATCCCTTCCAACTACCCTGCCGTAAAATATCAGCGCCCTTGTCCCGATCTTGATCTTGTCGCCTACCTTAAAGTCCTGCGTATCACCAAGAACTTGGAGGACACTGTTATCGGGCGGCTTCAGCCTTAGTTCCTGCAGTATAACATCTGTGATTTCTCCGTTCCTGTAGATGGGAATCTCTTCTGTTTCCTGTATGGGATAATGGCCTCCATGCACAGGTCCAACCGGCTGGCTATCTGGAAATCCGTAGGTTCTTTTTACAAAATTGAGAGTTTTGATGCTTCTCAGGATACTGGATATGTTCCATTTTTCAAAATTCAAGCTGTGCCACCTATTTACATAAAAATACAACAATACATATATAATCGAGCAAATAAGCAATATTGGCATGTTTTATTCAATAAATCGAATGATTAAGGCAATTATTGCACCCAGAATTTGCTTCGTTTTTCTTCAATGGCAGCAATGACAGATTCCGACATTTTCATTGGATCAGGCTCTATCGTGTATCTTGCACCCAGTTCTTCTTCCACCTGACCCGTTAAGTATTTTACAATGCTCAGGGAGGCACCTGTTGGGGGCCTGACACCCAGAAAGACCGGGATTCCCATAGTCAGGAAGCTTAATCCTGCCCCGATGGATTTCTCATTGCTCCATTCAGGGGCGCAGGCTGCAAATGGCAGGCGCGGTAATGGATTGTTTGCCTTTTCGGCCAATGCGCAGAATAACTGCAATATCCTGGCATTATCGATACAGGCGCCCATGTGTAACACAGGGGGAATCTCATAACTCCTGCATATTTCATTAAGCCCTTCCCCTGCAATTTCAGAAGCAGAGTACGCACAAAGCCCCTGTTTTAATAATGCATGGGCGCTGCACCCGCAGGTCAGCACCAGTACATCATTTCTTATCAACTCTTTTGCCAGCATCACATGATTATAGTCATATATCGTCTTTGGATTTGAGCATCCAACAAGGGCGGCAAGCCCTTTTATCTTCCCTGAACGGATTATTTCCAGCAGATTCGGAAGTCCGAATATCCCGGATATTGCTTCGGAACTGAAACCTGAAATCGCGGCTGCTTTTGCAGGCTGGGAATGTATTTCACCTCGATTTGGAAAATTCCTGATACCAATCTCCAGTATCTTTTCCGCTATCCTTTCTGCATGCGCGGGATCAAAATGTATGTGCAATGCCCCCTGCATCCTATTAGAGTTATGAGTGGTGATTATTTTAGTATGGAAACAGCCTGCAATCTGAACAATGCTTGGGAATATGCACTGGGTATCCAAAACAACAGCATCTATCATGCCCGTTCCAAGAACAAGTTCCTGTCCGCCCATATTCGTAATAGAGGGTATGCCGTGCCTTTCCAGTACCTCAAGGCCCGTACAGCACATGCCGCCGATCACAATCCCTTTTGCTCCCGCATCCTCAATAAGCCTCTTGATTTTTTTATTATCAAGGGCCTGGATGATCGCCTCGCCCAGAGGCGGCAGGTGGCCGTGCACCAGTATATTTACGTGGTCTTTTTTCAACATGCCTGTCCCGACCTGGGTTTTAACCGGTTGGGGAATCCCGAATAAACAGTCGGTAGCAAACATGGTTCCAAAATAAGAGCCCCAGCAATAAGCAATGCCTGTGCGCAGGTGCTGGCGCATCAGATTTTGCCAGTCAGAATCCGTGCCCACTGTTGTCCTTGCCAGGGCATCGAAAACCTCAGAAGAAACACTCGTAGGCAGTATCCCAAGCCTCCTCCAGGTATCTATTCTTTCTTCAGGCGCAAATGCCATAAGCAGACGCATAGCTCCTGATTCCCCGGTTATATCCTGCAATAGTATATTGGAGACATCAACTGCAATCTCCTCAATGGCCCTTCCTTTACGCTTAATCTTGAATTTTTTTGCAAGTTCAACTATCCTCTTTTCTCCTGCTACTTTAAAGGATGTTTTCCTTTCAGCCGCTGCTTTTAAAATACCGAGGAGTTCCTTTCCCCGCTGGCCGTGCGCGGCGGCGCCGGCGGCACACCACCGCAGGAGATTACTGATAACAACTGTATCAACATCTGCGCCGCATATGCCTTTTCGCCTTTCCGACACCCTGCATGGGCCCATATTGCATCTTCTGCAGCATGAGCCGTCATTGCCGAAAGTGCATTGGGGCTGCTGAGCATCGAACCTGTCAAATACTGTCTCAATCCCCTTTCCGGATAATACTGCGAGAAGGTTCTTTGCATCTGAATCAGGGGTTCTGTCAATAACTTCGTCTTTTGTCGGCATTTTCCAATCACTTCTTTTCTCTATATCCGGGAACTTTCAGGCACATGGCCAAAAAATTCAGAATAAATTTTTTCCTTAATTCTCAAAAAATCACTTCCAGTCCTTACCCTTGGCCTGTCCATTGGGACTTCAAGGAGAGATTTGATTTTCCCCGGAACAGGTGTCATTACTGCAATCCTATCGCCAAGGTATATTGCCTCGTCAATATCATGAGTAACGAAAATAATAGTTTTATTCTCTTCCCGCCATATTTTCACAAGCTCTTCCTGCAGCTTCATTCTTGTCAGGGCGTCCACTGCCCCGAAAGGCTCATCCATGAAAATGATCTCCGGATTAACAGCAAGTGCCCTGGCAAGGGACACACGCTGTTTCATCCCGCCCGATAGTTCATATGGGTGCCTTTTCTCAAAACCGCAAAGGCCAACGAGTTTTATGAAATCTCTTGCGATATTTTCCCTTTCGTTGCCGTTGACTCCTTTTATTTCAAGGCCGAACTCAACATTTTCCTGTACCGTTCTCCACGGGAAAATGCCATAGTCCTGGAACACGGTAACATACCTGGGATTTGGGGCTCTGATCTCTTCGCTTCCAATTAAGACCTTACCCGATGTGGGTTTCTCAAACCCGGCCATGATATTCAGGAGCGTTGATTTCCCGCAGCCGCTCGGGCCAAGCAGGCAAAAGAACTCTCCTTCCCTGATTTCCAGGTTTATTGCATCAAGTGCGTGCTGACTGTGGCTGTTATTTGAAAAGTGCTTGGTCAGATCCCTGACAACGATTTTGATCTTATCATACGCCGCTGTACCCATACCTTCTCCTGATATTATTTTCTATCAAGCAAACGACCCTATCAATGCTCAGTCCCACAAGACCGATGATGACCATACCTGCAACTACCATATCAATGCGCAGGAAGTTCCTTGCATCAAGTATCATGAACCCGAGGCCTGAACGCATTCCCACCATTTCGGCGGCAACGATGATTACCCATGCAATTCCCAGTGATATCCGAAGTCCCACGACTATCTGCGGAAAGCATGCGGGCAGGATTACCTTTTTCAGCATGCCTGTACCTCTTGCCCCGAAATTTACTGCGGCTTTTATGATCGAGACATCGATATTCCTGACCGCCGAAGCGGAAGCGATCAGCACGGGGAAGAAAGAAGTTATGAAAATAATAAATATCGCGGGTGTATCCCCGATCCCGAACCACAGGATGGCAAGAGGTATCCAGGCTATCGGAGATATGGGTCGCAGTACCTGGATGATCGGGTTAAAAGCGTTCATTGCCCTTCCGTACCAGCCCAGAATAAGCCCGAAAGGGATTGCGAGACTTGCAGCAAGGGTGAACCCTATGAATACGCGGGACAGGCTTGTAAGCAGGTGTGTGATCAAGGTCCCGTTAAACAGCAGTTCTAATATCGCTGCCAGCGTGGCCGAAGGTGAGGGCAGAAGCGGCTCAGGATACACAAAAAAACTCAATGCCTGCCATAAGCTGATAAAAATTCCTATAACGATCAGGGGCAGTACCTTATTTTCCAATTTTCTTATAGGCATTCTCAGCAAATCGTTCATCCACAAACTCCGTTATATTGACACCTTTTTTGATCAGGCCGAGTTCCAGCATGTATTTCTGGAATGCTTCATACTCATTTTCCCGCGGGTAGAGGTCAAGATAAACAGTCCGACCGGGGGGGTCGTTGATGGCTCTAACTATTATTTCAGGCTTCTGGCCATAATAAGGGACTGTGAGATTTGCCGCCTCTTGCGGATTCTTATGCACATATATTCCGGCAAGTATTAGCTGGTCCACGAAATCCTGCACAGCATCGGGATATTTCTCGATGAACTCGCTTCTTATTGCTATGACACATTCATTGCTTGTTGAGCCCGGGATTTCTATATCTTTTGATAACACAAGCACCCGACCGACCTTCAAATCCTCTGCTTTTGCCCCGAAGGGCTCAGCCACGATATACCCGTCTATGCTGCCGCCTGCAAGCGCTGATACCATATCAGGCGGCGCAAGTTCTATGGTCTTTACATCCTTTCCGACTTCAAGGCCGTTGTCAGCAAGATACTTATGAAGAAGTATATAATGAGGTGAGAATTTTGAGGGGATGGCAATAGTTTTATTTTTCAGTTCTTTAACATCCTTAATGTCATTTTTCACGATAAGGACGCTCCCGTCCCTGACCGCCATGAGCACTGACCTTAGAGGAACATCCTGCTCCGCAAGCTTGATAGCAAGCGTATTCAATATCGAACCCCCGCCGTCTATCTTCCCGGCTTTGAGCGCCTCAGCCAGTTCAGTCCAGCTTCCGAACTTTACCATTTCCACATTCACTTTTGTGAACTTGCCCTGCGCATGGGCGACCACTGGAAGCATGGAATGGGTTATCGGGAGATAGCCTATCCTCAATGTCGGCTTTTCCTCGATTTTCTCAGGCGAATAGGTTGCCAAACCTGCCGCAATCAGCACAATAGCAATTCCAAATACCAGCGGGCCTCTGTAAGATCTTATTAAATCCATTTTCAATCCCGCGGAATACTACAGCTATACAATAATATTGTTAATCCTACAGGCAAATATTAGCGCCTCCATTATGAAAATGGAAGAATATGGGAAATTTTTTCCTTTAATTTTACAGAACCAGAAGATTTCTGGATAAAACAACCCATTTACACGATTTAAAATATATATGCGGTTATTTAGTCCCTGCGTCTTCGGCAAAAGTGGAATGTGCCGTGGATTCACATTTCACTTTCCTATCCATTCATAGAAGAGGTGGACGATTGTACCACATAATAAATCAGAGAAAAAAGGCGGGATAGATAATGGAATTGGTTAATGTAAAATGTGATTATTGCGGCAAAGGGATACTTTTAAGGGAGGATTCTGTCAGAAAGATTAACTTCTGTACCCTTGGATGCTTAAGTTCTTATATGGAAATACTTCCGAAGGAAAAAATTGACATCATCTCTTATAAAATGGATTGAACTCATTCGTATAGATGTCCGACGGCTTGAACTGTCCGTCTTTGATCTTCCCATCTTTTACAAGCCAGTCTATCCAGAACTGCGCATCGCCATCTGCCAGTAGCGCGTGATCTCTTACCCCGAAACCCTTCCAGTATTTCGCCAGGTCAGGATTCCCGCCTTTCTCCTTAAGTATCTTCGCAGCCAGTTCCTTTGCTTCTTTCGGATGTTCCTTAGCCCAGTCAGCCGCTTTTGCTATGCCTTCTGTAAGACGCTTTGCAGCATCGGGATTCTCCTTCAGGAATTTATCTGAAGTGAAAAGCACGCAGTGTGTCTGGTCTCCGATAATATCATAATCCGAGAACAGCACCCTTACGCCTTTACCCTCTTCGATCTTATCCACGACAACACCCAGAGGAGCCACCACATCCACCTGCCCCTGTTTAAGAACCTGCTCATGCTTGGAAATGCCTATTGGGACAAACTGCACCTGTTCAATGGATATCCCATTTCGAGCGAGGTATTCACGTGTAACATAGTCCACATGCGCACCCAGGATATTGACCGCGATCTTCTTTCCAGCAAGGTCTTTTGCACTTCGTATGCTGCTGTTCTCAAGAACGATCCATTTTGATAGGAAAGGTGTTCCTTCATACCAGCTCTCTGGCGAGTTACCCATAGGAGCCGCGAATGCAGTAACTTCACTCCCTCTTGCTTTAGCATTTATTATTGCAGCCCAGGCAGAGTGGCCTACATCCGTGCTGCCCGAAGCAACTGCTATTATATCTTCAGGACCGCCGGTATAAGAACCTTCACGGGTTATGTTTATACCCTTTAGATATCCAAGCTCTTTTGCAAACTCATAAGGCTCGATAATTGTGCTGGCGGATAGATACCGGATTACGATATCTTTCTGCGGTGCAGTATCATTGTTATTTTCTGTTTTACTGTCCTTGAACCATAACAGGCCACCTGTCAATATTATTGCGATTAATATTATAATCGCAAAATTTTTTATTGTATTGTTCATTTTTTCTCCTATGTTATCGTTATTTCTTCTTTCCATTTCGTCGTAGTTTTTTCAAGCCAGACAAGAGAATAATTAGTTATCAGTCCAAGAAGCGCAAGCGTGACTATCGCTGCATACATCTCTGGGATCATGAAATTATATTCCCAGTTGATCACCGAGTATCCCAATCCGGATTTTGCCCCTATCATCTCGGCTGCCACAAGAACGATTATCGAATGAGTGGCGCTGAGCCTCATACCCGTGATTATTGATGGCATGGATGAAGGTAAGACAACTTTCCTGAAAAGCGAAATTTCGGATGAACCCATTGAACGGGCGGATTTTATCAGGAGCGGGTCAACGCTTTTAACACCGCTGATAGTGTTCAGCAATATCGGCCATTGTGCTCCCCAGAATATTACGGCGATTTTTGATACTTCACCGATACCGAGAAAAAGTATGAAGACCGGAAAGAGGGATAGTGATGATGTCTGCCTCAGGGCCTGCACCAGGCCGTCCGCGATATCCTCAAAGCCTTTATACCACCCCATCAAAAACCCAATAGGTACCATTGTTATTGCTGCGAGACCGAATCCCGTGAGGGCACGCTGGAGACTGATGCTTGTATGGAGCCATAGTTCACCTGAGATTACAAGCCTCACAAGCGTCATAAAAACTTCTGACGGCTGCGCAAAATATGTTTTGCTAATGACTCCACTGGCTGGCAAAAGTTCCCATAAAATAAGAAAAACAAGCAGCGCGATGACTTTTCTAAAAGTCCGTTGGAGACTTTGACTCTTCCCTGACAATGGAACCCACCTCCTGCCTCATTTTAATAAAATCCTGGGAATTTCGGAAATCTTCAAATCTCGGCCTTGATAATGGAACATTTATTATCCTTTTTATCGTTCCAGGACGTGCCGACATAACCGCTATCCTGTCGGCCAGAAAAACAGCTTCTTCTATATTATGGGTGACAAATAACATAGTTTTCTTTGTTTTCTCCCAGATGCGCAAAACTTCACTCTGTAGCATTTCTCGTGTCTGGGCATCGAGGGCAGCAAAAGGTTCATCCATTAACAAAATATCCGGATCATAAGCAAGAGCTCTTGCTATCGCTACACGCTGCTTCATCCCACCGCTCAATTGATATGGATAGTGATTTTCAAAACCCAAGAGGCCGACAAGAGATATGTACCTTTTACATATCTCATTCCTTGTTCTCTTCGGGATACCTTTTTCTTCAAGCCCATATGCAATGTTTTCGGTCACAGTCCGCCACGGGAACAGCGCATAACCCTGGAATACTATCCCTCTATCATGGTCAGAGCCGCTGACCTTTTTACCATCTATGAAGATATTTCCGCAAGAGGGTTTTATGAGACCGGCAAGTATCTCAAGGAACGTTGATTTTCCGCAGCCGCTGGGGCCGACCAGGGCAAGGAACTCACCGGTTATGATATCAAGGTTTACACCGCCAAGGGCTTCTACACAGCCGTCATTTCCGCCCTTTCCGTTTTTGACCGGGAAGATTTTTGTTATATCCTCTGCCTTCACTTTTATCATATTCTTTCAGCTATTGCCTCAAATGCTTCATAAAAGTCCGAAAGGATTGGAAACATATATAGAACTAGAGAAATCAGCAAGGGTTGTCATTTTTATTCGGAAAAGAGAAAGGTCGAGGCAAATATCTACGGGTGATATTTTATAACATAAAATGTTATTTTTCCGCCACGGCAAAGATCGTATTGTAGACGTTTTCAATTCCCATTGGCGTTTTCTTTTTTTCAAGCTCTGCCATGATATCTGATTTTATTGATTCCCGAAGGTTTTCGGGCACATTGATTAAGAAATTACCGAAGAGGCTTGCTTCCACGTATTCGACGCATTTAAGAGGTGTCTCAAAATACCGCGGGTCTTTTTTGCAGTTTATCTCCCTTATCTTAAAGCCAGCACCTCCCAATAGCGTTTTTAATTCGCTCATATTTACAGGTATGCTCGTTTCTCTCCCGGCATCAACGGCTCCCGCGTAGAGAGGCCGCCGCAGCACTTCATCCATTATCGATTTCATTGTATATGGCTTATCCCTGTTCCCCGTCGTTATCCCCAGCCTTCCTCCGGGTTTAAGTATCCGGTATATCTGGGCAAGAGCATCTTCTTTTTCCCGAATCCAGTGGAGAACAATGTTGAGATATACAATGTCAAAGCTATTGTTTTCGAAACGAGACAGATCGTTGCCATTTCCTATTTCAAATCTTACATTGAAAAGTGGCAGGTTCCCGACTTTTCTCCTGGCAACTTCGATACGCTGCACCGAAGGATCGATGCCTATAACCATCCCGCCGGGGCCGGTTATCCCGGCAACCTGCAGTGTGAGGCGACCTGTGCCGCAGCCAACGTCCAAGATTGTATCCCCGGGTTTAACCTCGAGTTTTTCAACAAGGATCGACCCGTTCTTAAACTGGCCTTCGCTTACCAGGTCATATCTTTCTGCCAGCAATTGATTATCTGATTTTACAATGTTCAATTTTTATTGAAAGGCTTTGCGATTATCTCAAGTACCCTGAAATCAAAGAAATTGTTCGTGTGCGCAGGCAACACAACGACAGCGGTATCTGCGCCCCGTCCTTTAGCTCCTGTGCCTCCAACCGCAATAGTTTTATCAAGCGGTATTGCGCCTCCGTCAAGGGCCATTATCGCTATTTCAATACATACCTTCATTCCAGGGCAGAAAAGAGATTTAAGTGATTCCGCCAGGACTTCGCTGTGGGAAACACCCGAGAACTTTGCTGTGAAACTTCGCTCAAGACCTGAAAGGGGATGGCTCTGTCTAATTACCTTGCAGCCGAGTTTTTGAAGCTTCTTAAAATTATCAGGATCAAATTCCCAGACACCGTGTGTTTTTGAACCAGGGTGTGTGGAAACAATTACCAGGTTTGTCTCCCTGCCGAGGCGCTCTGCAAATTTTAGCCCCGTCTTCCCGCTTGTACTGGCAACAACTACGCTTTTTATGTCACCTTCTTTCAACCTGTCGTGAACAAGCTCAATGATTTCATCTGTGTTTTCAGCGCCCGCGTTCTCAAAATAAGTTATTGTTTTTTTTACCATTTTCATGTTCCTCCTTGATTTTTTTGATGATTTTCAATAATTCTTAAGCACGTTACAGGCAGCTTCTACCCCCTCCCCGATAGTCTTATTGACATCGTTCCTTTGAAGTACTATTTCAATAGCTTGAATGGTTCGCAGGATATCGAGTTCACTTATGTTGCCCATGCTCCCTATCCTGAATATCCTGCCCTCAAGCGGTCCCTGCCCTCCCGAGACCTGGACGCCGAGCTCTTTTAGCCCGCCGCGAAGCTTTTTATCCTCAATGCCAGCCGGGATTTTTATGGCCGTGACAGTGTTGGAATACCTGCTATATTTGTTCAGCTGCGGGAAAAGTTCCAGCTCCATTGCACCGGCCGCCCTTCGTATCGCTTCTGCGAACCTTGCATGTCTTTCTATGCGGGCATTGAGCCCTTCTTCTTTTACGATGCGGAGAGCCTCATGTAGCGCAAAAAAGAGAGGTATAGCAGGAGTATAAGGCGTTTCCGCAATCTCCCTGTTCGCCGATTTCCTGTATGCCCTGAGGTCGGTGTAATAAGGCGGTTTTTCAACAAGTGATCCCCATGCTTTTTCACTTACAGATATGGCGGATAATCCCGGAGGAGCGCCTATGCACTTTTGCGAACCCACTATTGCAATATCCACACCCCATTTATCAACAAGGACTTCATCGCCTCCGATTGTAGTTACCCCGTCCATAATGAACAGCGCGCCGTATTTCCTGGCAAGTTTTCCCACCACTTTTGCAGGATTCTTGATGCCAACGGATGTGTCGTTATGCACAAGAGTAACAGCTTTTGCGCCTTCAGCAAGTGCGCTTTCAACCCTATCCAGCTCGATGGATTCGCCTTTTGTCCAGTCGAATTTTATAGGGTTCACTTTGCCATAGCATTCCCCTATCTCCCTGAAGCGCTCCCCGAATTTGCCATTCTCGATGGTCACAAGTGTATCCCCTTCTTCAATGACGTTCCCTATTGCAGCTTCCATGGCGCAGCTGCCTGAACCGCTGAGTATAAAAACGTCGTTTTTCGTCCCGAAAAGTTCAGCCAGTATTTGCCTTGATTCGGTATAAATTGTACCGAACTCCCTGCCGCGGTGATTTATCATTGGTTTTGACATTGAACGGAGTATTCCCGCAGCCACCGGGACGGGGCCCGGTATCATCAATAATGTATTTTCAAGATCCATATTTTTACCTCATTATTTTTTTACATTGAATATCCATGACGTAGCGAATAACATGAAGCCTGAGAATACGAACAAAATGAAAAGGTCGTAATAAATGGGGAACCGGCCCTCATTAAGAATGATTCCCCGTATCGCATCCACGCCGTATGTCAAAGGATTCAATGAACTCAGTATCTGTAACCAGGCGGGGGCATTGGTCAGTGGAAATAATGCTCCGCTTAAAAAGAACGTCGGCATTATTATAAAACTCATTATTGTCTGGAATCCTTCAAAGCTGTCTATAATTGATGCTATAAAAAGCCCGAAGCCATCGAACCCAAGGGAGATAAGGAGCATTATAGGTATTATACGGATAAAATCGATGGGGGCTATATGGACGCCCACAATAAAAGATAACAGAAGCAACATCGTACCCTGGATTATGGCATTTGTGGCTCCTCCCATGGCTTTTCCTATCACGATCGAAGTTCTTGATATGGGGGCCACAAAAATTTCCTTCAGGAATCCGAATTCGCGATCCCATATGATTGAGATCCCTGAACGCATGGATGTAAAGAGAAGGGTCATTCCAACTATGCCTGGAAAAATAAAAGCCCTGTATTCCGAGCTTATGATTCCGGCTCTTAAGGAGATCCCCATGCCGCCTCCGAAGATGATAAGCCACAAAAGCGGGGTCGTCATGGCGCTTGCGAACTGGATTCTTTCACGGTAGAATTTGATGAGTTCCCGAAGCCATATTGAATATATCCCGCGCAATTCTTTTCTCATCTTCCCCTCCGCTTTCGCTTATACATACTGATGAAATTATCCTCCCCCTCCTCCCGGATTTGCCTTCCCGTATGGTGCAGGAATACATCATGGAGGGTGGGCTCTTCAATATCAATAGAATCCACAGCTATGTGCATATCTTTTGCAATACTGATTATCCGGGGAGCATTTTTCGAACCATGCCTCACATTCAAGCTCAACGAGTTCTGGGTTACCTGCATCTGGAGGATAAAGTCCTGCCCAGTTAATCCGGTTGCGAGCTTGTCTGGAAGGCTCGTCTTTATAAGGATATTATCACCCGCAAGAAAACTTTTGAGGTGTTCAGGCGAATCCCTGACTTTAACCACACCGTGATCGATTATGGCAATATCATTGCAGAGAAGGTCTGCTTCATCCATATAATGCGTTGTCATGACAATCGTTAATTTTTCTTTCTGAGCAAGTGTCTTTATGTAATCCCAGATGTGCTCCCGCGTCTGCGGGTCCAATCCGATGGTGGGCTCATCAAGGAATAGTATTTCCGGATTGTGAAGAAGCCCCCGTGCCATTTCAAGACGCCTTATCATGCCACCAGAAAACGTCCTGACAATAGAATCTGCCCTGTCCTCAAGCTCCACAAGACGCAGGACTTCCTGTGTGCGTTCATCCATAGTTTCAGACGGGACGTCATATAGCATGGCATGGAATCTCAGGTTCTCGCGGGCAGTAAGCCTGTCATCTACGCTTATACTCTGGAAGACTATGCCTATGCTCTGCCTTACTTTTGCTGATTCCTTTATTATGTCATATCCGTTCACGATAGCAGAGCCCGATGTTGGATTTATTATTGTGCACAGCATTGAAAGTATTGTGCTTTTTCCTGCGCCATTGGGGCCGAGGAGGCCGAATATCCTGCCTTTTTCGACCTTGAGGTTGAGATTGTCCACGGCGGTTAAAGTTTTGTATTTTTTTGTGAGGTTTGTTGTCTCTATTGCGTACATTTTTCAACCCTAATACCAAATTAATAGAATAGATGGATAGTCACTGAGGAAGCTCATAATGCAACTAATACTTCTCTAGTGCCAGGGGATTATCCCTTCCTCACAAAGATGTGGTATGCTCCTTCTTTTGTTTCGACATTAAGGAACTCATCGCCTGATTTGGTCAGCCATACATCTATATTCTGCCAGGCTTCAGGGTCACTGGCTATTACTTCAAGAATTTCACCTTTCTTAAGCGTTTTAATCTGCTGCAATGTTCTTATTCGCGGATAGGGACATTTCTCGCCCCTAACGTCTAACTTTACATCTGGAACTATGTTCATTAATTACTCCCTTTTTCAGCTAAGACGTAGAGTTTGTTTCTAATTAAATTAAAACCCTCTTCTGTTTCTATTTTCTTAAGCTCTGCCACAATTTCATTTCTAATTTCCGGGTGTTCATTTAGAGGAACATTTTTTAAAAAATTTCGATGTGTTGTTCCACTTATTATTGAATCAACCTCTTCCTCTAATGATCCAAAATTGTCTTTTATTTTCCGGATTCCTATGTTTTTTAAAAGAAATCCTGTCTCTTTAAGTATTCCCCTCGCTTCATCAACAGTTATTGGATAATTATCGGGGTTCGAGAAACTGATATTATATCCTCTTTTTTTCAAAACCGTGTCTGCAATTTCTATGACATTATTACGGGGAAGATTTTTTATCTGCATCGCAAATCCGAAGCGCCCACCCGGCTTCAAAACCCGATAGCACTCACGACACGTTTTTCTTTTATCCTTTATCCAGTGAAACACACTATTCATATACACTACATCAAAAAATCCATCCGCAAAATGACTTAGATCTGTACCATTACCTACCTCGAAAAAGAGATTAGAGGCATTTAGAACTTCGGCCTTCTTTTTTGTAATGTTGATACGTTCCGGAGAAAGATCAATTCCGAAATATGATCCTTCCCGACCTATTAATCCACCTACATACAGCCCTAATCTACCTGTACCAGCACCTATATCCAATACAATGCTTCCTTGTTTTATTCCAAGTTCTTTTATCAGAAGTAATCCACAGTTGTACTGTTGGTCGCTATGCTTATCGTATGCATCGGCTTCCTCGAATGTTTCTATCTCGAAATTTCTCAATTTAAAACCTCCTTTCCGTGCTTAGCTACCATTCCATCTTCATATGGAAATATTGCCATCCAATTCCCCTGCCTTATTATTTATAATATGGATTGAATTCATTTGTATATACATCTGAAGGTTTTAGCTGACCAGGCTTCAATATTCCATCTTCAATAAACCAGTCAATCCATAATTGGACATCTTCATCCTTGATAAAAGGAGCTGAAGGCGACCATATTGGCTGGTAATCCTGAGCTTTGGGATTTCCACCCTTTTCTGTAATAATTTCCCCAGCTATTTTTTTTATCTTTTGGGGATCTTTTTTGTATTCATCCCATACCAGCCGTTGTGATTTCTCGTAAGCTGTAACAAATCTCCTTACATCATCAGGATGTTCTTTTATGAAATCCTCCCTGAATCCGCCAAAGGTCTTGACATTTTCTTTTTTCAGCAGGTCAAAATCAGTGACTATGACCCTGATGTCTCCCCTTTTTTTTGCGGCATCATAATATTTTTCATAGAGCGCCGCTACATCAACTTGCTTGCTTCTTAACATTTGTTCTTGTTGGTCTTGAGGAACTACTACTAATTGAACCTGATTTATCGACATACCTTTTTCTTTTAAAAATTGCCTTGTATGATAATCGACATAAGCTCCCAATATATTTGTGGCTATTTTCTTGTCTTTAAAATCTTCGACGCTGTAGATGTTACTGTCATTCAGCACTGCCCAGAAAACCGCGGGCCGTTCCTTGGTTGTCCTGGCAGTTCCTACAACGGCTTTGATTTTTCCTCCCTGAGAAATCGCATTTAACCAAACAGATGTTGCTGCGCCTCCATAATCAATATTTTTTGCAATCATAGCCTGTATATTTTGTACCCCACCTGTACTCTGTACACTACTTATCAACTCAAGTTTGACCCCCTCTTCTTTAAGGATATCTTCGCCTGTCAGCTTTTTTATGATATCCCATTCATAAACAGTGGTAGTACTATCAATCATTTTTATCGGTACTGTTTCTTCTTTTGGTTGCTCCTGTTTTGAGAAAAACAATCCTGCACCGGCTATCAGTACAACAACAATAGCTATTGATAATATTTGTATATTCTTTTTCATTTAATCACCAAATATAATTTATCCGAGTATTGCATGATCAACTTCGCCTTTCCATGATGTCGCTTTCTTTTCAATCCAAACCAATAGATAGTTAACAGCTAATCCCAGAATTGACAATGTAAGTATTCCTGCGAACATCTCTGGTATCATAAAATTGAACTGTGCATTCTGGACAAAGAAACCAAGTCCAGATTTTGCTCCAATCATTTCCGCTGCGATCACGACAAGCAGGGCTGTCTTTGCCCCCAACCGTGCTCCTGCGACTATTGATGGAGTACTGGCAGGAAGTATGATCTTCCTGAAGAGGTCCTTATCCGAAACTCCCATCGACTTTGCGGCTTTTATATAAATAGGATCAACATTTTTCACCCCTGTTATGGTGTTTATCAGGATATGCCAGGTGGCACCGTAGAATACTATAGCTATTTTTGATGCTTCACCAAGGCCTAAAAATAAGAGAAAGATTGGGAGCAAGGCAAAAGTTGAAGTATTTCTCAGACTCTGGATGAATAGATCAGTATACCCCTCAAAGCGATTGTACCACCCCATCAGGAAGCCCAACGGTACTGCTACTAAGACTGCAAGCCCAAATCCTATAAGGGATCTTTGCAAACTTGCCGCGATATGCACTAGTAGTTTACCCGATAACGTGAGATTAATCAATGTTGCAATTGTATCTGAAAAGGTAGGAAGTAAGATCGGGTCGATAATACCTAACCTGGGCAAAATCTCCCATACTGCAAAAAAAGCAAAGACAAGTAGTAGTCCTCGTGACCATTCATTTAATTTATCCTTCAAATGTTTAATTCGCTTTGCATTATTACTGAATTCGATAAATCGTAATTTAATTTCATCTTTAGAACCAAATATTTCTCCTGACATAATATAATCTCCTTATTATTTTTTGCTGCTACTTCACATATACTGATGCAAGTTCCCAATCCTTCTGTGCTTTGATCACTTCTCCTTTGAGCAAGTCCCAAACTTTATGCCGGTTATCAGCAAATTCAGGGCTTGATCTTATATTCCCGTCTCTTGGTCTTGGAAGATCGATATCTATCACTTGTTTGACAACTCCAGGTCTGGCCGTCATAACAGCAACTCTATCTGCAAGGAATATCGCTTCATCGATGCTGTGGGTTACAAATACAACTGTTGTGCGAGTTCCTTCCCAGATTCTTAGAAGCTCATTCTGGAGAATTTCACGTGTCTGGGCATCCAGCGCCGCAAAGGGCTCATCCATCAATAATATATCCGGATTAGTAGCCAGCGCCCTGGCTATTGCCACTCTCTGCTGCATACCGCCAGATAATTGATAGGGAAACCTATCCCAGAAGTCAGAAAGCCCGAATAGTGAGAGCAGCTTTTTAGCAATCTTTGTCCGTTCCACTTTGGGTATATTTTGTGTTTCCAATCCAAACTCTATGTTAGAGAGTGCATTCCTCCATGGAAAAAGAGCATACTGCTGGAACACATATCCGGTCTTTATATTTGGCCCTTCGACCATTTTGCCATCCAGATATACATATCCACTCGTGGAGTTTGTTAAGCCAGCAATAATATCAAGCAAAACAGACTTTCCACATCCGCTGGGTCCCACAACAACGAGAAATTCTCCATTTCTTATGCTGAGGTCGATGCCGTTGAGCACTTCTATTTCATTGGAAACTGAGCCGTTATTGTTCACTTGTTGGTGGTCTTTGAGCTTGAATTTTTTTTTCACACCTTTGGCTATTATTTTCTCCATTTTACTCCATATAATATAGAATATGTTTTATATATCCATATTAATCGATTTTCAACTTCACTATTGATGGTTTATCCCTACGCTTTTATCATCTCGATAAAAGCTGCAATTCTGGTCTTGGATTGTTCTTCTCCTTCAGCTCTGGCTCCACTTGCAGTTCCCATATCCATGGCCGGAATACCAGCTTCTTCCCGGACGATATCACATATCATCCTTGCTGCTGAGGACTGGAAGTTACAGCCCCATGTATGAGTAAATATCAGGCCATCGGCTCTTGATTTCTTGATCTGCTCGATAGTCCATTTAGCACGGTCTTCAGTAGGCTGCTCCATAGGGAATGAAAGAATTGCTTTTGCAAGGTTCCTGAATGGCTGACCATTCTCTTTTACATGGGTGCATATCTCACTCCACTGGTCGTCCTTTCCCACAACAATGCCCCCGACCTTATCAATGTAAACAGGATCCATGGTCTCAGTGGCGGCAGGTCCGCAAATGTAAATTCTTGCAGGATCATCAGAAACTCCAAAACCCTTTACGCCGTTTCGGACTCTCTCTTTTAATTCCTGATATATTTCTTTCAGGACAGAATATGCACCATCAGGATCGCCGCTGAATTCATTGCCTATCCTAAATATTCCCGCAGAGGTACCTGAAGTTCCAGTAAAATCCGAGCTATTGGTCGGAGGAACCCGAGCAGACCACCAGAGTTCGACTACATCACGGGCGACCGCACGTATCTTGTTCTCGAACTTTATTTCTTTTGCCAGGTCCTTGTCTGTAACTTCCTTTCCAGATAGTTCACCTATCTTTTTTGTGAGATTGCGGAGCATTGTTTCAAGGTAATCCACTGCCCACTCTTTGTCGAGTTGATGATCAATCGGATAGTCAATCAGCATGAGTGGTATGTTATTCTTACGATATGGTCCCACAGATCCTTCACTGCGATATGATTCCACATTATTCATATTCCTGTAAGATTCGACAAGATATTGCTTGTCTGAGCAGCGCAGGCACAGATATGGGGCGATCAAATCTACCGGCACCAATCCCCTCTGAGCAGTCACATGGGCCCCCACGATGGGACAGGATTCCGTGCTTATCAGTTTATGACCGAACTCCAATCTTTCTTTTCGATTCATAGAAGATTGGATCAAATTCTGTCCCTCTATCATATCTTCTGCAAACCGGCTGATCAATCCCGGGCGCATGGGAATACCTCCCGCGGCATAATAAGGCTCAAAACTTTGTCCGCCCTGAGTGAAAATAATAGGTACGCCATTATTATGCGCGTCTATGAACCTATCTTTTTGCGAAAGTCTCAGATACCTGCATTTTATTCCACCCAGGAACCCTATGTCTGGAGATATCTGGTCTCTAAAGTAAGGATTGAGTTCATACGCATAGGGATATTTCCTGGGCGCATCCACTGTCATGAAATGCCATACTTCATCAGGTGTGACGGTTTTTGAATATCTGAATTCTATATCATCTGTCTCCAGGAACCGCTCTTTCAGTTCTTCTGGATATTGGAACAATCTTATCTCTTCGTTAGACATTATATCCTCTCCTTTTTCTCACGCAGCACTTCAAGAAAAGCTTCTACCCGTGTTCTGGCCCCTTCTATATCAGAACCAGCATATTCGGTATGGATCTCAAGGAATGGCAGATTGTTGAAATAGTTCTTTGTTTCGTTGGCTTTGAACGAGAAAGCATCGCAAAATCGGAGTGTATGATATATCATACCCTCGGGTTGAAACTCCTCAATAAGGTTTGATAAATTCTTTATGCGCCTGTCAGTTTCCAGCGACGGGAGATACGGCAGCGATGCACAAGGGATTCTATCAAGATAAGCATCAGCTATTCCTTTGATCGTGGGCGATTTTATATTGATGTTAACAAATGGTCGAAGACCAGTGCAGATATCGTCTGCAACAATCCGGCCTCCCATTTCATCTATCAGATTTATGAGTTTTGTGTCGCCGGGCGAGAGTATACTGCCTGATAGAAGAATCTTGGGATGACTGTTGCCATTTTGTTTGTTCGTTATGTTAATATTAACTTTCTTTTCTAATCCATTTACTTTATTTTTCTCTTTAATTTCAACAATCAAGTTGTTAAGCAAATTCAAATAGCGGGTTCGATCAAGGTAGAATCCTGCATGAATAATATCGAAAACTTCACGCCATTTTATTGGTGAATTCTCCTGTGCCTGGAATTTGTATATCTCAACGATTGCATTTCTGATATTCTTATGAAGTTCAATTGCTTTCTCCAGTTTCTTTTTATCAAGCTTCTTGCCCGTAGATCCCTCAAGGTTCTCAACAAACCATTGCATTTCTTTTCTGAAATATTCCCTGCCCTCATCAGTATAGAAGTTCCGAGGAACTCCCAATATTATTGTGTTTGATTTTGTATAGTATCTAATGAGCTCAGCCACGCGGTACATCTGCATACAAGAAGCAGACACTGCCACAATATCCGCATTTTTCACATAAGGGTCATTTTTTTCAAGGAAAAGCCCCACGCTTTCTCTGGCAAAAACACAATTTTGAGTGGATATATAGTGCCCGCCGAGTTCTACAAGCCGCTCGTTTCCGCCGCGTCCCAGCCTTACAGGTATCAAATCAAGAGCGGTGATTATTTCTTCCGGGATATAGCAGCAAAGGTATCCAACTACTTTAGAACCGTTCTTCCGCGCTTCTACAAGTTCTGCTGGTCGCTCATCTACAGCCTCTTTTATGAAATATAATGTTTCAAGTGTCATCTTTGCACTTTCCTTAAACCTTAGAACCATAGTTTTTGGCCAGTATGGCGGCTCCCAGCGCTCCAACGAGCTGGGGATCGTATTCCGGAACATATATGTTTGCCTTAAGCACTTCTTCAAGTGCGGCTTTCATTCCGACATTCTTTGCCACTCCACCTGAGAAAAATACATCATTATGTATGCCAACTCGTGAGAAAAGGCCTGTAATTCTGTACGCAATGGCATTATGTATTCCTTTGATTATATTTTCAGGCTTCTCTCCTCTTGCCACCAAGGAAACAGTCTCTGATTCTGCGAAAACAGTGCATGTACTACTCATAGGTACGATACCAGTCGCATTCAGGGCTAAATTTCCCAAATCATTAAGTTTTACCTTGAAAACATTTGCAATTACTTCAAGAAATCGTCCAGTACCAGCTGCGCACTTATCATTCATGGCAAAGTCAACAACATTCCCGTCTGGATCCAGACGTATTGTCTTGCAGTCCTGTCCACCCATATCGATTATTGTTCTGGTTTCAGGATGGAGGTAATGAGCACCTTTTGCATGGCAGGTAATCTCGGTCACGGTTTTATTTGCGTATGGTGCTGATATCCTTCCGTAACCTGTAGCAACTATATATTTAATGTCATCACGAGTAAGTTTTGCGGAATCCAGTGCTTTCTGGAGAGCCGTCAAACCATTCTCTTCGGTATTTATTCCTGTAGGAATAAGAGCAGAGCCAAGTATCGTGCCATTTGATACGATCACAGATTTAGTCGTTAGCGATCCTACATCTACACCAGCAAATGCTGGTTTTTCATTAATTTTTATTGGCATATTATCCTCCCATTATTAGAGTAAGGCACACTACACATTATTCTTATAATATACTTTAGAAATCAGCAACTATCGCCCTATTTATCCTGGATTCTGCATCATTGAGGCAACATTTTCCGATTTAAATCCATTTTTTTGCCGTCCATGAAAGTATGTACTGCCAGCGCCCCGAACGGCACTATGAAAGCAAGGAAAATCGCCTGCACACCGAAAACATCACCCACCAGCCCCCCGATAGTAGGCCCTATTATCGCGCCGACTCCGTGACCCAGAGAAAAGAAACCCGCTATTTTACCTTTTTCCCCGTCAATACTTCCAACCTCGGTAAAATTTATCAGGCTTATCAGCCCCGTGCCCACGCCATTTATCAACGAGGCCACGCCGAGATGAACTGTATCTGCTCCGAAGCCCAGGAGAAGCAGTGAAAATATAGTCGTGAGGTAAGCGAACAGGTATAGTCCATTATTGTTCTTACGAAGGTATGCGCCCCCGAAGAACACAACGAGCAGCGTGGATACACCTTTTATAGAGATGAGCGCCGCAGCTATGCCGGGGGACAATCCCATGTCCCTGATGACCAGCACTGTAATAAAGGCGGTAAAGGTCATGAAAAAAGCAGTGTTGAGGCCGTCTTTTATGGTTGCCCCGACAAGAATTCTGTTCTTTGTAAGAGATTTATAGTGGTTGGAACTATCAATAATACTGAGGTTCCGCGTTTTCAAATGCGTCCCCATCCTATGACTTGACCGGGCATTTACAACCATGAGCGGTATGAGTAAAAATGCTCCCGTCAGTATGAAATAATTCTGAAAACTGATGGCTATTGCAGCTATCCCGCCAATCACGGGTCCGATGAAAGACGAACCTATTGTCATCGACCCCTTGTACCAGCCGGCTTTTCTTGCGCCAATGGTGTTCATGTTCTTGAAAAATGAAGCGCTAAGCGATGTTGTCCTGAAAGTTCTTGCCACTCCGTAGAAGACCATCACAAATAAGAGAAGGTTCGGTGTAGAAGCCAGGAAAAGAGACATTATTATCACTGCGCTGCAGATGCAGCTTGCCGAGTATGTTTTTCTTGATCCCAGATAATCCACGATAAATCCGGCAGGAAGCACAACAAGCAGGTCCCCGATCCCGGAAAATCCTTTGATCATTCCTATCTCTGTGGAAGTTGCATTTAAGCTGAGAGCATACACAGGTATTATGAAGTTCATCATGCCTATGGCAACCCCGGAACTTATGTTTATAAGCATAAATCTGAGAATAAGCCCGTTGCCTTCAAAAAATTTCATGAGTTATTCCCATACTGCAATAAAACAGATTCCAGATATTCTCCATTCCCCGCTATGATATTGCGAATTGGCAGGTTATACGGGCATCGCGATTCACATTGTCCGCAGCGCGTACAGGTTTTGATCCTTTCAATGAATTCACTGCCCTGTCTATCCATAAAGGATTTCAAGCCGAGCCGTTTGATGAACAGCCTTGCGTTCATAGCGCGTATTATCTGGATATCCTGCGGGCAGGGCATACAGTAGCCGCACCGCCTGCAAAAGTTCTTGCCAAGCTCTTTTGATATTTCTAACATATGTTTCTTTTCGGCAGCTGATAAGGTTGCCTTCCCTTCTGCAATGCTGCAATTCTCCCTCATTTCCTCAATTTTTCCAATCCCAGGAATGGGCACGATATTCTTATGCTTTAGGATATATTTTAAGGCCAGGTCTGCGTTTTCAAGCGCGCCTCCGCCGAAAGGCTTCATGGCAATAATACCTGTTTTCATTTCCCTGGAAAGTGGAAAAAGCACTTTTTCAGGCTCAGTCTCAATAAAGTTATAGGGAACCTGCACAGTCTCAAATTCGCCAGTCTTCAGAGCATCAGAAAGTACTTCTGCCCGGCGGCCGGTTATACCGATGGCGCCGATGCATCCCTCATCCTTCATCTTCTTCAGGCCGTCAAGTGCACCTTCTTTTGCCGTTACACTTTTGAGAATCTCAGCGTTGTTAACACCATGGAGCTGGTAAAGGTGGATAAAATCCGTCTTCAACCTGGACAGGCTTGCCTTCACATCTTTCTCTATTCCTGCTGCATCCCTTGATTGGGATTTTGTGGCAAGAACAACATCATAACCATAGATTGCCTCTCCGATTTTCAGTTCACTGTCACCGTAGGCTACTGCTGTATCAATAAAGTTTATCCCCATATTAATACATCTCTGCACAACGTTAACCGCTTCATTGTATTCCAGTCGGGATATAGGGATCCCACCGAATCCTATCCTTGAAACTTTGTAATCCGTGTTACCAAGAGAAATTTTCTTCAATAGTCTCAGACACTCCTTTCAAAATACATTGCAATCACCGGATTTTAATGATAATCCTTTTTGATGTGGCGTTCCGATGCAATTCGATGATGCGACGGCCCATATATCATGTTTTAGAAATCAGCAACTATCGCCAGATTTATTACAAATATTGCATAATTGCGGCAATTTCTTCCGATAAGTTGTTCTTCTGGTTTTTAATTTTCTTGAATATTTGGAACTGTATCCCTAACCTCTAATTTAGCCTGGATGACCCTTTTTCCATTAAGAAAAGTATAGACCACAAGAGCCCCAAAAGGCACCATAAAAGCAAGGAAAATCGCCTGGACACCAAAATAATCACCGATGATTCCGCCAAGTGTAGGCCCTATGATTGAGCCCATGCCAAGACCCATGGAAAAGATTCCTGCTATTTTTCCCTTTTCTCCATCTATATTCCCTACCTGTGTAAACGTAGTAAGGGTAATCATGCCAGAGCCTATGCCAAGGATTATAGATGCTATTGCAAGCAGCATGGTATCCCTGCTGAGTCCCAGTACCAGAAGACCCAGAATAGTAACAGTGAAACTGAATAAATACAGGTTGTTATTATTCCTCAGAACCAGATGCCCGAAGAAAAATACGATAAGGATTGTAGCTGCTCCTTTTAATGATATCATTATAGCAGCTATACCTGCAGATAGACCCAGGTCTCTTATCACAAGGACCGTAATAAATGTGGCAAAAGTTATGAAAAACGCACTGTTCAGGCTCTCTATTATGGTTGCAAATGTTAGCGTCCTGTTTTTTATAAGCGTCCTGTAGTGATTTGAGGCATCCTTGAAACTTGAATTTCTGGGTCTCACCTGCTGATTATTCTCAGTATTTGTACGGGCCATAATCACCATGAATGGCGCAAGCAGGAATGCGCTTGCAAGTGCGAAATAGCTTGTAAAGCCGATGGCCACTGCGGCTATCCCGCCGATTATAGGACCGATGAACGCTCCTCCCATTGTCATCGAACCCTTGAACCAGCCTCCTCTTTTTGTGCCAATGGCGTTCATATGCTTAAAGAAATCCGCGCTGAGCGAGGTCGTCCTTAAAGTTCTCGCCATACCGAAGAATACCATAATCAGGAAAAGAAATTCGATCCTGGTGGCAAATGAAATTGACATTATTATCAGGGCACCCAGGACTGCACTTACAGAATACATTTTCTTTGAGCCGAGATAATCCACAAGGAACCCTGCAGGCAAAACAACAAGCAAATCCCCGATTCCTGAGATCCCCTTAATGAGGCCTATCTCGGTTGAGGTTGCATCCAGGCTGAGGGCATAAATGGGTATTATCAGGTTCATCATCCCCATCGAAATCCCGGTGCTGACATTTATGAGCATGAATTTAAGAATAAGATTGTTGCCATCAGAGATCTTCATGAACCCTGAGTCTAAAAAGAAGGTATATAATTATGTGGAAATCAGCAAGTGTTGTCGTGATTATTCGGAAGGAAGAATGGAAGAGGCAATCTTTTTCCGATGCCCGACCAGCCCACCATCTGTCAGTATCTCTTGCAGGAAATCAGGGAGTTTTGTGGCTTGGTATCCTACACTTTCACATACAATTATTCCATTTCCCATATCTATCTCAATGATTTCTCCTTCCTCGCAATCGACCTTTGCTTCAATAATGGGCAGGCCCACATTGATGGCATTCCTGAAAAATATCCTTGCGAACGATTCTGCCACCACACAGGCTACGCCTGCATATTTTAATGCCAGCGGTGCCTGTTCGCGGGATGAGCCGCACCCGAAATTCCCACCTGCTACAATACAATCGCCCTTTTGCAGTTTTTTTGGGAACTGCGGGTCTATCCCTTCCATGACGTGCGCTGCGAATATGCTAATATCAGTGGTGCGCAGGTATTTTCCGGGAATTATCACATCGGTGTCTATGTTGTCACCAAATTTCCATACTCTTCCGACGATTCTTTTAATGCCACCAGCCATTTCAAACGACATCCCTTGGGTCTGTTATTTCCCCCCGCAGCGCGCTTGCCGCCGCAGTCTCGGGTGATGAGATGTATATCAATCCCCCAGCGCCCATACGTCCCCTGAAGTTCCGGTTTGAAGTGGATAGGCACGTTTCGCCTTCACATATCACTCCCTGGTGAGCGCCTAGACACGGCCCGCATCCTGGCGGAGCGATAACTGCACCAGCTTTCAGAAGGGCAGGGATTATCCCGGATTCCACTGCTTTAATAAGCACCGAACGCGAAGCCGGAAGCACGATTGTCCTGACTTTGACCTGATTCCTGCGAAGGATATCTGCGACAACCTTAAGATCCTCGTATCTGCCATTGGTACATGAGCCTATGAATACCTGGTCAAGCTGCGTTCCCACGACTTCGTTCACATCGAAGACATTATCAACTTCGTGCGGCTTTGCTATCTGCGGCGCAAGATCAGAAACATCGAGATGCAATTCCCTGCAGTAACGGGCATCGTCATCAGCATAAACCGGCTCGTATTTTTCTTTTGCCTTGCCTTTCAGATAAGCGAACGTTTTCTCATCAGCGGGTATTATACCTGTTTTTGCCCCCATTTCTATGGACATGTTGCACAGAGTCATGCGCTGCGCGATTGAAAGATCCCGTATGGCTGTGCCATAATATTCTATCGCTTTATAATTAGCGCCATCGGCTCCTATGTTTTTAATGATGTTAAGGGTCAGGTCTTTTGCGGATACGCCCCTCTTTAGCTTTCCTTCCACCGTTATCCTGATAGTTTGCGGCACGCGAAGCCAGAGTTTTCCGGAGGCGAATATCTCTGCCATATCGGTCGCCCCGACACCTGTTGCAAATGCCCCGAACGCACCGTATGTGCATGAATGCGAATCCGCGCCTATTATAAGTTTTCCGGGCATCGCAAACCCGTTTTCAGGAAGTACCTGGTGGCATATACCTTCGCCTATGTCAAAGAAGTTTGTAATTCCCTGTTCTTTGACCCACTGCCTTATACCCCGGTGCAGTTTTGCGCCCGAATCCGTATGGGCAGGCGTATAGTGATCAAATGGTATAATTATTCTTTCCGGATTCCACACTTTCTTTACTCCCATCTCCTTGAAAGCTTTCACTGCAAGCACGCCTGTTCCGTCATGCACCATCGCATAATCAATATCGGATGTGACAAAATCATCAGCAGCCACCTGTTTTCCGGCTGCGCGGCCAAGGATTTTTTCGCTTATTGTTGGCATAGTTTGTGACTTTAGTCTTAAAAGCTGGTATATAGCACTACATATATCAGCAAGTTTTGTAGTATTTATTGGAAAAAGCGAAAGAAAGAGGCAAGATATTATCAGGTGCTTCCATATGCAATCATTAATGAATTGATTCCAATTCTCAATAGAATTGTGAAAACTATATATCGGCAAAAGTAAAGAGAAGCCATAACTATGGCAGATATGCTTCCAGGTAAACCGTTTTTTAATGATATAAGAGCCATACTTCAACAGGCAAGGCAGAAAGCATACACTGCCGTGAACTTTGTTATGGTAGAGGCGTACGGCAGATCGGCAAACGGATAGTACAGGAAGAGCAGCAAGGTGAAGCCCGCGCAGAATATGGTAAACAGCTTATTAAGGAACTTTCAAAACAACTGTCCGCTGAATTCGAAAGGGGATTTACAGAAGCAAACATCTGGAATTTCAGACAGTTTTATCTTACTTTCCCTGAACGTGAGATTCTCTACACACTGCGTAGAGAATTGACATGGAGTCATTACCGCCTGATTATGCGAATTGAAAATCATAATGCAAGGGAGTATTATATTAGAGAAGCCGCTGAGCAAAACTGGAGTACGAGGCAG
This sequence comes from Candidatus Methanoperedens sp., assembly GCA_036567605.1. GTDB lineage: Archaea > Halobacteriota > Methanosarcinia > Methanosarcinales > Methanoperedenaceae > Methanoperedens. The sequence goes on from DATCUE010000133.1 coordinate 112,516, forward strand.
CTTGAACGGAACATCAATACCATGTACTATGAGAGGATACTTTCCACCAATAGTAAAGGACTTGCTCTGGCTCAGCAGGAAGGAATGCAAAAAACAGCACCCGCCGACTTCTTAAAAGACCCTTATGTACTGGAGTTTTTGGGCCTGGAGATCCCGGCAGGCTTCTCCGAGAGAGATTTTGAGACGGCTATCATCAGTAATCTGCAGCAATTTCTTATGGAAATGGGTAAAGGCTTTTCTTTTGTTGGCAGACAATATCGCATCAGCACTGAAACCAAACATTTTTTTATCGATCTTGTTTTTTACAATTATCTACTGAAATGTTTCGTTCTGATCGACCTGAAAATAGGCGAGTTGACCCATCAGGACATCGGGCAGATGGACATGTATGTACGCCTATTTGAAGACCGAATGAAAACCGACGGAGATAATCCCACAATCGGGCTTATTCTTTGCACAGAAAAAGACGAAACCATTGCGCGCTATAGCGTTCTTGAGGAAAGCAGACAGCTCTTTGCCTCAAAATACCGCCTTATATTGCCGACAGAAGAAGAATTGAAGGTGGAATTAGAACGGGAAAAGCGATTGATTTTGGAACAAAAAAGGTTAGGCGAGAATAAGGAAGGCGGGAAATGAGTGAGTGGCGAGATTCATGCAAGCGAGAGCAGGGAAAAGGGCGTATATATGCGGTGCTTTTCTTAAGTTCAATGAGCAGAGATATATCCATGTAAGCTACAAAGCTTTGGGGGAAATTATAAATCCTTTGGATAGTATAGATGTTCAAGAATTTAAGAGGGAATCTATGGGAAAAGCTAAGCAACACATCAAAAATGAGTATATAGACGATGAGAATATGAATAAGTTCTGCGAAGGCAGAGCGCCAAGATTTTTTTGAAATATTAAAGCGGATTATAATGGAAAATTTCTTAATCCCGCCCCCACTAACGCTCAACGTTCATGCCAGGCTTCACAAAAGGAGTGTTTATTATGGATAAAGGAGCACATTTTTACAGATGCGATTTTCAAGTTCATAGTCCGAGAGATAGAAATTGGAATGGAAAACAAATCGGCGTTAATCCAGATGCACTTGAAGCATTAACCGCTGAACAGGAAAAGCAAATAACTGATGACAGAGTTCAGTTTGCAAAAGAGTATTTGTTTAAAGCCAGAAGTGCTGGACTCAATGCAATTGCTATAACGGATCATCACGACGTAGTTTCAGCGAAGCTTATTAAAGAGGTTGCAAAAGAAGAAAACAAAGCATTTATTGCTAATTCTCAATTTGAAAAGATAATAACCATATTTCCGGGTATTGAATTAACTCTTGCAAATCCTGCAAGTCAATGTTTATTAATCTTTGATGCTGATTTTAGTGACGCCTCTCTTGATTCTGTTATTAATTTTTTAGGAATCACACCGACAAATGAATTTGAAAAATCCACAGCGGAAACTGAAAGAATCTCACAAGAGATTATTAAAGACTTAGTGCATCTCCATAAAAAATTAGATGAACTTGCTTATTGTCGTGGACACTATATTATTTTGCCTCATGTAGGAAAAGATGGTCAAGATTCAATTTTGCGACGAGGTTTCCAAGAGCATTACAGAAAAATGCCTTGTGTTGGTGGTTATGTTGATAGAGCTATTTCATCAGATTCAGGTTATCAAAATAAAATCAATGGTGGTGATGTTCATTATGGAAACAAATCCATTGCTGTTATTTCAACATCTGATAATCGTTTTGAAGATGGTAGAGAATTCGGAAAATATTCAACTTGGATTAAGTGGGCAGAACCAACAGCAGAAGCATTACGACAAGCTTGTTTAGCAAAGGAATCTAGGATTTCACAGAAAGAACCTGAGTTACCTCAGATTTATATTAAATCAATTGATGTTACAACTTCCAAATTTTTAGGAACATTCAATATAAATCTCAACAAACAATATAATGCACTAATAGGCGGAAGAGGAACAGGAAAATCAACAATATTGGAATATTTGAGATGGGGATTATGTGACCAAACAATTCAGAATGTTGATTACGAAGATCTAACGGTTATTGAAAGAAGAAGGAATGCATTAATTCAAAAAACTTTGGTCGATGTAAATGGGGAAGTAAGAATAACAATGGAGAAGAATGGAATTATTCACGTTGTAAAGCGCAATTCTGGGCGAGAAATACTTTTGAAAATCGGAGAAGATGAGTTCCAGCAGGTGAAAGAAGAAGATATTCGGAAGTTACTTCCAATTCAATCATACAGTCAAAAGCAGCTAAGTGATGTTGGTGTAAAGACAGAGGAATTGAAACGATTTATTGAACAACCTATTCTTAGTCAATTAGATACATTGAAATTTCAACTTAGTGAAACTGGGACAAAACTTAAAAGTTCATATAACCAGTTGATTAGGAAAAAAGAAATTGAACAGGAGATTAATAACTTCACTCTTCAATTCCAGTCATTAAATATACAAGTTGACAATATCCGAAAATCTCTGAAAGGAATTTCAGATGCTGACAAAGAGACTATCAATAAAAAATCAAAATATGAAATAGAACAAAGTATAATAAACAATTCCATAAAAGAATTAAGTGTAGTTGAAAATAAAGCAGATGAGCTTCTTAAACTTCTTGAATTATATCCTGAACCATTAAGGAAAGTTGATGAAACTGAAAACAAACAATTAATTCAAAATATTTCGTCAGAAGTTGAAACAAAATTTGTTGAGATAAAAACAGCAGCAACAACATTAAAAAATATTTTTTGTGCTGAATCTTTGAATAAACTCAATGCAATGTTGGATGAATGGAGATTGAAAAAAGAATCTTTTGAGGTTGCTTATGATGTTGCAAAAAGCAAGTCTCAATCAAGCAAACAACAGCTTCATGAAATTCAGCAAATTGAAAAAGAAATAAGTGGGATTAATAAAGAAGTTTCAGACAAAAAATCACTTATTAAAGAAATTGGAAATTTTGAAAACGACTTTAATATTCAAAGGCAGAATTGGGTAAAATTTCATACAGATAAGGTTTTATTATTAAATGAACAAGCAAAACAGTTTACACAATTATCAAATAATTTGATAAAAGCCGAAGTAACAAAGAGCATTAATTTCCAACCTTTCAAAATGCAACTAAAAAATATTTTTGAAGGAACAAGAATTAGAGAAGAAAAAATTGATGCAATAATTGAGCATATCAAACAATCAAACGAACCAATTAAAGAATACATCTCAGTTTTAGAGGAATTTAGGTTGTTAGTTGAACTAAAAGTCTCAGAAGATAAAACATTGAAAATTCCTGACACTCCAATTCTGACATCTTGTAAATTTACCGAAGAACAGAAATCAAAGCTATGTAGTAAAATTTCAACAGATGATTGGTTGAGGTTATCTACAAATGAGCTGGAATTTAATCCTGAATTTTATTACAAAACCAATAATAAACTTGGTGATGTTATTCCATTTGCGGCAGCATCAGCAGGACAACAAGCAACAGCACTTTTGACAGTTCTATTAAATCAGTCAGGAATTCCGCTTCTTATTGACCAGCCTGAAGATGATATTGACAATAGAGCAATTGACCAAATCATAAAAAACATTTGGGATGCAAAAAAGAAAAGGCAATTAGTGTTTACAAGTCATAATGCAAATCTTGTTGTTAATGGAGATGCTGAATTAGTAATTTGCTGTGATTACAAAGATTCAACAAGTCAAACAAGAGGAATATTAAAAGAAGAAGGTGCAATTGATAAAAAAGCAGTCAGAAATGAAATCACTTCCGTAATGGAAGGAGGAGAGAAGGCATTCCGACTGAGAAAGGACAAGTACGGATTTTAGAAGCCGCATCCGCACATTCTGTATCGTAAGCCGTCAGGATAGCTGCTGTATTGCTAAGTTCATATGAATCGCAATTTGTAGATGCAAACTGAACAGTATGTTACTGTATGGTAGGTTTTATAGATGGAATGAATAATATTTGTATACTGGAAGATATTTACAGATCAGGTTCAACGTTCCTTGTGGCAATTTGAGGCAGGTGGAAAGTGAGAGAAAAAGGAAATATCCTTTTTCGAATGTAAATGGAGTTCATTGAATACTAAAGAGGCAGAGTTAATATTGGCTGATTTAAAGCGCAAAGCAACTCTTGTGAAATGGCATAATGCCCGGCGCAAGGAAAGATATGGCATTATCGCAAAGGATATCAAGGATAAAGAAAAACTGAAAAGCATGGATTATCTCGTTTTTGATTTAAGGGATTTCACTTCACGATAAAATCTAATCCATATCCTCCTTCAACTGGGCCGCCTCTGTAAAAAAGCTGTCCGTAGAGTAATGAAGCAGCAGACTTGACGCTATCATGCCCGCGGCAAATATCGATGTAAATATTGCTATCTGTATGGATGCCGCCTCAACCGGGTCGGCGCCGGCAAGCAGCAGGCCGGTCATGACACCGGGTATCCATACAAGGCCGAGGTTCTTCATATTATCTATTGAAGGTATCAGGGCTGAAAGAATGCCCTGTCTGAGGCAGGCTGAAGATGCAAATCCCGGGGGCGCGCCCAGGGCAAGGTATGCCTCGATTTCAGCCCGCCTGTTTTTGATCTCGCCCCTGTACCTGTCAACGGCCAGCGAACTCACATTCATGGCATTCCCTATCAGGATGCTGCCCGTGGGGACAATATATCTTGCTTGCAGGGGGAAGATGCCAAAAAGGAAGAAAGGGATGAGCAGTAAAAAAGATGCTATGGCTATTGAAATTATGGAGGCGGGCAGGCCCTTTTCGAGCCTGCCTGATCTTGAATATGTGGTGTGTCCCGCTACTGCGACCATAACCACGAGCACAAAGAGGCTCCAGTAAATGGGCAGGTCGAATAATAACAGGATGACTGAGGCAAGGATAAGTACCTGGATGAGGGCTCTTACCCCTGCTATTGATATTTCTCTTCCTATTCCAAATCTTCGTGCATATGCCGCTGTCAGGATTATAAGAAGAACGGTAAGAGCGATAGCAGCAACTTCATGCATGATATTCCTCCAGCCTCCCGTCCCTGAGAATCAATCTCCGCCCTCCTATCCTTTCGGCCTGCTCCCTCTCGTGGGTGACCCAGAGCATGGTAAGGCTCCGCTCAGTGCGCAGGCCCATTAACAGCTTCTCGATTTTCCCGGCGGAGGCGGCATCAAGCGATGAAGTGGGCTCATCCAGCAGCAGTACCTCGGGCCGGTTCGCAAGTGCCCTGGCTATGCAAACCCTCTGCTTCTCCCCGATCGAAAGCCGCTCAGTGTCAGCGTCGAGTAAATTCTCAGGTATGCTGGAATCCCTGGCAAGTGTCTCAATATCGATAACATCTCCATGTAATTTCATACCGAAAGCAAGGTTGTCCCTCACGCTTCCCTTAAATACGACAGGCACCTGGAACACCATCCCGACCTTTCTCCTCAGTTCCATGGGGTCATAGCCCTTAATATCCCTGCCATTTAGCAGGATAGCACCCGAATCGCTCTCTGTGAGCCTGTTGATCAACCGCAGGAGTGTGGTTTTTCCAGATCCGGATGCGCCCATGATAGTAACAAGCTCTCCTTTCTGTACACAGAGATCAAGGCCGGATAGTATCTGTGTCCTGATCTTGGCACCGTTCACCTTACGCAGAACAGCTTTTGATACATTCTTTAATTCGAGGTGGAAATGATCCATCAGTTATATGATATCTCATCAATCCATAAATAATTCCTTTTTACACCGGAAATAAAAAGAAGAGTTCAATTTTTCCTCAGCACAAGGTATCCTGTAATAATGAGACCTGCAATTGCAAATATCGCCCAGTACCATTGTCTCGGTTCTGCAGTATCAGCACGTGTTTTTACAGGTATATTCGTTACCTCAGGCCCTGAGGCCAGCGCTAAAGCAGAAGTTGGTGTTGCAACTGCTGTTGATGTTGCGGCCACCTCTGCTTTCGGGGTCGCTGTAATTGCAGCTTTTATATCGGAAGGCTGGATGACTTTTTCAACAATGGGATAAAATCGCAGTGCAGTTGAACTATCGGCCACTTTGAATTTTATTCCCCCTGCAAGGTCAATAACTGTGTTCTGATCAAGGTTTATAGCTTTGTCTTTATTGTAGAGAAGCACATAATCGTCATTTGCCTCTTTTACCTCGAACACACCGAACTTATCTCCTGCTTTAATCTCGAGCACGTTCTGAGAAATGAGCCATGTATACCTGAGCTGCACTACATCACCTGCAGTGCCTGAAAATATGCTTTCCACATAAGTCACGAACACAGGTACGTCGGATTCCCCGACAAGCGCTTTTTCCGCATAAGCGTACACCTGTCCCTCTGTCAGAATCTTATCATCCAGTTTGTTCCCATCTCTGGAGAGTACGAGGCGCACCTGCCTTGGCGCAGCTTTAGCGTCTATTTCTTGCGCAGTTAAAATATGTCCCTCACCAAGTTCCCACATCTTACCTATAGCCAGAGTCTGCTTTTCCTCGGATTTTTGCTCTTTTACCAGTTTTGCCAGCTTATTCGCTTTGCCATTCACAGCCACATAGAGTTCGCCAAACCATCCAAGTCTTGCATAATAACCGCCTGAAGGGGTTTTTATGAAGGTTTTAGCTGTGTTGTTATACTCAAGTCCATTATCCACTTTCTTGTTCCCGTTGCTGAATACTTTATATTTCTGTTCAGTGCGCGATGTATTGTACAGGAGCTTTTCCTGCCGGATAGCCCTGCTATCGGCTTTTAAGCTTGATGCGGCCTGGTCAATTTTGAGCGTCTCGCTTGACTTTCCTCCGCCGAGAGCATACCAGAATCCAGGGAACTTCTGGGCATCCCACTGCAATGTGGTATTATATGTATCTGATTTCTCATCAAAAACAATGCCATGTATCTCGACGTTGGTCACATTGGCGGCAATTACTGTTTCTGTGAATATAAATATAATTGCAAGTAATGTTAATATTTTTTTCATATTTTCTTCTCCATACACCAGACATTTTTTCAAATCTATATAATGTTAGAGAAATCAGCAACAGTTGTCCCCATCCTTCCAAAAATCCAGTAAAACAGGCATATTATTCCTTGTTGATATCACAATGCAAAGGTTAAAAGCAAAATTAGCCTTGATACAATACTTGAATACTTAAGAAGAAGCAATTGCACCGGGCCATTACACCGTGGATTGCACAAATAATGTGCAGCATGATGGGAGAGAGCCTCCCATCTCCTTTCTTTTTTTCAGTGTTTCCTTATAATGACTTTGAGGCTATCTTCCGATTCTTCGATCTTAACTATCTCATGCCCGTGTTCCCTGCTCCAATGTGGGATTGTGTTTTTTGCAGTAGCATCATCTATCAGCACCTCAAGTTCTTCTCCTGATTTTAACCCATCGATCTTTTTCTTGGTGTAGAAAAGGGGCAGCGGGCATACACGACCTCTTGCGTCCAGTTTATGCATGGATAAAACTATGAACTCTGATTTATTGTAATTTAGTGTTCAGGCAAAAATTGCTCGTTCCCCGATTTCTTTGCCCATGCATCAATATTCTGCCGCGTCACAGGATCGCTTGCAACGACCTTCAGCACCTCGCCTTTTTGAAGCCAGTCAACCTGCTGCTTTGTCCTGATCAAAGGATAGGGGCATGCTTCGCCCCTTACATCAAGCTCAAAGTCATGCACTATTGCCATCTTCAGAACACCAGTGTTACTTCGCTCTCCAGTATCCTGTTTGTCAATTCATCGATGTTAAGCTTTCCTACCCCATCGATTATTTCCGTATCTGCCACACCTCTCTTTTTCAGGTCGGCATCCAGTGCATAGAACCTGACGCTATCCTTTGCCTTGAGTATGGTCGCCTCAATGCTTGGCACATCCTTCTGCCACACAGCAGCATCGCCGTACCCTGTTTTTTGTCCTTTCACCACAGAATGCACGCCTCCGCTCACGAAGGTGATGGAGGGTGAATTCCCTGCCGCAGCCTGCGTCTCGGCAAGAGGTATCGAGCTGTATGCATCCTCCTTACCGTAAGGCGGCTGGGTCACGATTATGTTCACTTTTTTGCTCATGTTATCATCCCAGTAATATCGTCTTATCTGATTCAGCAGTCCATTCCCCGAGGTCGTAGAGTCCACCGATTACGACGCCCTCGGTCTGCTGTTTCGTTACTCCGCGTGCATCTGTGCATTTAATGCATGCTATCGCATCGGTTTTCGGATTCTTAAGGCCTTTCTTAAGCACTGTGCCAAAGAGCTGCTCCACCACAGGAAACTCTTTCGGCCCCTGGTCTTTGTGCCCGATGATAGTGCCGTCAAGGTAATTGAAGAAGTTGATATTGATACCCTTCTCCTTGGCAGCATGGGCAAGTCTGATGAGAGTGTATGCCGCCTCATCCCTGTAAGGTCCGTTTATGGAGACGATTGTCAGGGTTTTGCCGTTGCCGTTATTTGCCATATTATCACCTCAAAACCACGCCACCCTCGTATTATCCTCAATTATGTGATCAAGGAGGGTGCCGATTTCCTTTACTTCCACGCCCGGGACCAGGCTGCCATCAAGTCCCCTTGACTGCACGGCCCTGTCGTCAGCGAGAACACGGATGCCTTTCTTTTTGGCATCCAGAAGTTTATTCCCGAATTCGCTTTTCCGTGCAGCGGTAACCCCGTCTTCCACAAGATACAGGGAGACGTTGCTGCCTTTTTTTGATTTTGCATTCAAACCGATGTCCAGCACGAGATTAGGTATCTCGGTTGTATATGGGTCTTTGGATAAAACCAACAGTAAATTTGTCATGTTTATCTACCCCTAAAATAAATTTCATGTTCTATATTCGATGCACCCGCCAGTTCCTGCTCGACCTCTGCTATCATAGAATCAATGGTTTCAATCACCGGCGTTCTTTTCTGTATTCGCGCGTACTCAAAATCACGCCATTCCTTCAAGGTATTGAGAACCTGGCTGGATTTCTGTACTTTACCTCTGTCTGAGACAAAGGCGATCCCTTCTTTTTTTGTGATTCATTTTATCACCTGAAATCCTATAGATAATCCAATACTTATATCGGTTCAGGAATCCGCAACTTTTGATTGGTTTATTCTGAAATCGTAACAATAGAGGCAATTATTTTAATAGTACTCTCATGGATGCAAAAGTGAAAATTATCCATAAAATTTATTTATACTGAAAATGTTTAAATATTATTAAATCACCAGTAGGCTGTCGTTTACCTTATTGGAGGAGGAAATGAGACAAATCGCAATATATGGAAAAGGTGGAATCGGTAAGTCCACAACAACACAAAACCTTACCGCTGCACTTGCCTCGATGGATAAGCGGGTGATGCAGATAGGATGCGACCCGAAGGCGGACTCAACAAGGATGCTCCTCGGGGGAAAAGCCCAAGCGACTGTGCTTGATACCATGCGGGACAACGGCACCGGGGGAGTGACCCTTGATGTTGTTCGACACACAGGTTTTGGTGGTATAAAGTGCGTGGAGGCGGGCGGTCCCGAGCCGGGCGTCGGCTGTGCAGGAAGAGGCGTAATCACTGCCATAAAACTCCTTGAGGAACTCGGCGCTTACAACGAAGAATTTGATTTTGTTTTCTATGATGTCCTCGGAGACGTTGTGTGCGGCGGCTTTGCCATGCCCATACGCGAAGGATATGCAAGGGAGATATACATCGTGGCAAGCGGAGAACTCATGGCTCTCTATGCCGCCAACAATATCTGTAAGGGCATAGTGAAGTTCGCAGAGAACGGAGATGCGCGCCTGGGCGGCATAATCTGTAACTCCCGAAACGTGGACAATGAACTGGAACTTCTCACCGAATTTTCAAAGAAGATCGGTTCCCGGTTGATACAGTTCGTGCCGCGGGATAATATAGTTCAGCGTGCGGAGATCAACAGGAAGACGGTGATAGATTTTGATCCTGCATGCAAGCAGGCTGAGGTTTACCGTTCTCTTGCAAAAAATATTATAGAGAACAGGGATTTCGTGATCCCGAAACCAATGGCGATGCAGGAGCTTGAGGATATGATGGTAGAATTCGGTATCGTGGAGAGGTGAGAATATGAAGATGATTCGTGCAATAATCAGGCCGAACAGGGAAGAAAAGGTCGTAGAGCGCCTGGAAAAAGAGGGTTTTTATTCACTCACGAAAATGAACGTATTCGGACGAGGCAAGCAGAAGGGTATCAGGGTAGGGACCGTGTGTTACGATGAGCTGCCCAAAGTGATGTTGATGCTGGTCGTGGAAGATGGGGACCTTCAAAAGGCAGTTAATGTCATTCAGAACAGCGCGCGCACAGGGAATATCGGCGACGGTAAGATATTCGTGACCGATGTTTCGGAAGCTTACACTGTGAGGACGGGCGCGCAGGGATTATAGGAGATATCATGAAGGAAATTATCGCCATAATACGAAGGCACAGGCTGCAGGAGACCAAGGCAGGTCTTCTGGGAATTGGAATCCCTGCCCTTACAATGGCAAG